>JBKCOM010000074.1:0-22557 GCA_046309775.1 Flavobacteriales bacterium | reverse complement strand
TTAGTAAATTTTTTTATCAAAAAGATGACTCTCACTTGTTTTTCCAGAAAGATTTTTCCCCATATTGCGCTCCCAAATATTAATTAACCAAAACAAACAAATGAAAAAGTTATCTTATTTCCTTTTTAGCGTTGCTCTCGTAGCGCTCGTATCTTGTGGTAAAGATGGTGAACAAGGTCCTGCCGGTCCTGCTGGTCCTGCCGGTCCTGCTGGTCCTGCTGCTGCTGATTTCGCTACCTACACTGAAACAATCGCTGCCGCAGATTGGGCTGGTGGAAATTATGTAGAATATGAGCGTGATTACATTACCCAAGACGTTTTTGAAAATGGAGTAGTTAGTGTAATGGTTCAAGATCAGTTTGGATATTGGAACGCTGTACCTAGCGATTTTCATCCAATCACTGGTTATGGATACGTCTTCAATACAACCGACAATGTTGGTGTAATCGGTTTTGAGTCACAAACAGCAATCACAACAGATCAAGTTGCTAAAATTGCTGTAATGACTCAGCGCGCTTACCAAGAACTTGTTGATCGTGGAATTGAGCACGACATGGTTGCTGCTGAAGCTTATTTCAATAGCAAGAAATAATTTCCAAGAAATATTTCAAGAAAAAAGGGCTGTCCATCGGGCAGCCCTTTTTTTGGCTCGAATTCGATAAATAAACTCTTATTTATTGTCAACTGAAATTTTAAGATGTCAATATTAAACAAACCTCTTTGCGGAACTTTTCGCCCTTGGCGGCTTTGCGTTTAATTGATGCACAAAGAATTTTAAGAGTCATCACAATCACAAGAGTCGAGTTCACGACTAATTCGCTGACTTTTTTTACCGCCAAGACGCCAAGAACGCCAAGTTGCGCAAAGAGATTTAGCCTTAGTTTGATTTGCATTATAGCTCTTGGAAAGTTTTTTTTAAAGATTGTGAGCTATACGCTTGATGCCTTCCTTGAGGAGCGGTACGTTAAAATTAATGAGAAGGGCGAGTTTAAGGTTGCTCAGTTTTAAATATGTCAATGTCTGAGCGATGTGTAGATTATTAATCTGCTCTACACTCTTTAATTCGATAATTACCTTCTGATTAACTAAAAGATCAATTCTATATCCTGCTGTGAGTTTAGCATCTTTAAAGACTATTGGTTGACTTTTTTCCCTTTCTACAAAAAGCCCTCTTTGGTTAAGTTCATAATGAAGGCATTCATGGTAAACACTTTCAAGCAGCCCTGGCCCGAGGGTATTGTGTACCTCGAATGATGCGTTAAGGATTTCTTTTGCTATTTCGTTTTCGGTCATGATTTATTTTTTTACAAATCTTGAATATTTGTTTTTTATAAAAAAGAATACTCTATTCAAGGATATGCGCATAAATTATTCGAAAGGAAATTAGTCACCTTCGAGCTGTTTCCTTTGCGCCGCGCCCCTTTGGGGGAACTTTGCGCCCTTGGCGGCTTTGCGGTAGAAAAAGTTTTCGATTTCGAGGTTCACACCGTTCTTATAAGCGCAACAACTCCTCGAAATTTATTGGTATCAATTCAACGCCAAGGCGCCAAGAACGCCAAGCAGCGCAAAGGGGCGCGGCGCAAAGAGGTTGTATTTAATCAATCAATCAATCAGTGCTTTTGAATGATAGATTTTACTTGTTTTTCAAGTTGCTTCTTATGGGGTAAATAAAGTTGATAGTTGGAAACGAATATTTTATTAGAAATCCCCCCTGTTGCATATTCGACTAATACTTCATCCTTCTCAGCGGATAGTATTATTCCAATTGGTTCATTATCGTTTTCTATGTTTTCCTCCATTTTGAAATAATTGAGATATAGATTCATTTGGCCAATATCACCATGTTTCACAGCCTTTGTTTTGAGGTCAATCAAGACAAAGCACTTCAAAATTCTGTGATAAAACACCAAGTCAATGTAGAAGTGTTTATTTCGTATTGAGATCATATACTGCCTTCCAACGAAAGCAAAGCCCTTTCCAAGTTCTAATAGGAATAACTGAAGATTATCAATAATCTTTTGTTCTAATTGCTTTTCTGTTACTCTTTTGCTCTGTGGAATTTTTAAAAAATCTAATACATAAGGATCCTTGATGATTTGAGAAGGTAGGCTAACTGAATCTTCTTTCTTCGATAGACGGATTATGCTCTTTTTATTTCTACTTAGCACCAATCTCTGATACAAAGATGAATCTATTTGCCTCTCTAGTTCGCGGATGGACCAGCTTTCTTTTTCGGAGTAGTTCTGGTAAAACTTGCGAATGTCAACATCTGAAATACTCAAGAGAATAATAAAATGACTCCAGCTTAATTTGGCAGACACTGTCTGCCATTTTGGATAAGCCAGATAAAATCTGCGCATATCTAATACATTTCTTCGGCTAAAACCCTTTCCATAACGAAATCTTAAATCCCTTGAAAGCCTCGCAAGTAAATTACTGCCATATTCTGCTCGCTCATTACCTTGTTGCTCGAATTCCACTATATACTTACCTATCTCCCAATTAGCCTTTACTAACTGAGTGTTTACAACTTTTAGAGCATCTCGCCGAGCGTTTTCTATGGCTAGGCCTATGCTAGTGAGAAGTTCGTTATAGTTTGTTTTTTTAGACTTCATAAACGCAAATGAGACAGGCTTTAATTTGTATGATCGCTGATTGAAAGTTCTTTTTTACAAATCTTGAATATTTGTTTTTTATAAAAAAGAATACTCTATTCAAGGATATGCGCATAAATTATTCGATCTGAAACGAGTCTCCTCTGCGCCGCGCCCCTTTGGGGGAACTTTGCGCCCTTTGTGCCTTTGCGGTAGAAAAAGTTTTCGATTTCGAGGTTCACACTGCTCTATTAAATGCAACAACTCCTCGGATTTTATTGGTATCAATTCAACGCCAAGACGCCAAGAACGCCAAGTTTCCGCAAAGGGGCGCGGCGCAAAGGGGTGCGGCGCCTCTCACAAATCACGCCACCACCTTTTTACCCTCAGTCATTGCGGTTAATATCTTTACCGCTTGCTTCAAGGTCTTTACATTCGTGAAGGAAATCCGTAGCGTATCGTCTTTCTCATACATTTTACCCAAATCCACATTGTGTTTGATAAACTCTAACACAGTGCTAAAACGGTCGCTTTGATAATATGGCGAGTCTTGTTTGGTGATAAAATATCCAATCATCTTTTCACTCTTCAAGACAAGTTTTTCTAAACCAATGTCGCGCGCCAACCACCGCAGTCTCATCGTATCAATCAAGCGCAAGGTCGGCTCCGGTATGGCCCCAAATCGGTCGATAAGGCGCGTGCAATATTGCTGCAATTCCTCTTCCGTTTCAATATCATCCAACTCACGATACAACGCAATGCGCTCTGTAATGCTACTCACATACTCGTCGGGAATGAGTATTTCAAAATCGGTTTCCAACGCTGTTTCGCGCAAATAGTGATTGCTCTTGCGTTGCTCAGCTTCATACAGATCTTGAAAATGTTCTTGCTTCAACTCATCAATGGCTTCGTTCAGAATTTTTTGATAGGTCTCAAATCCAATATCATTGATAAATCCACTCTGCTCGCCGCCCAATAAATTTCCAGCTCCACGAATATCCAAATCGCGCATCGCTATATGTAAGCCCGATCCCAAATCGCTAAACTGCTCTATCGCCATCAATCGTTTTTTACTATCACTGGGCAACAAATGCAAGGGTGGTGCAAGCAGGTAACAGAATGCGTGCTTGTTGTTGCGCCCTACGCGTCCGCGCAATTGGTGCAAATCAGATAATCCAAAATTATGCGCTTCATTGATGATGATGGTATTGGCGTTGCTAATGTCAATTCCACTTTCTACGATGGCAGTACTCACCAACACATCAAATTCTCCTTCGATAAATTTGGTCATCACTTCTTCCAACTCTTCACCTCCCATCTGTCCATGCCCTACTCCTATGCGCACGTCAGGACAGAGTCGCTGTATCATTCCTGCAAGCTCTTTCAAGTTTTGAATGCGATTGTGAACGAAAAATACTTGTCCTCCGCGCTGTACTTCATAACTCACAGCGTCACGGATCACTTCTTCATTGAAGGTGTGTATTTCTGTTTGTATCGGATGGCGATTGGGTGGTGGTGTTTGTATAATGCTCAGGTCGCGCGCTCCCATCAACGAAAACTGAAGTGTACGCGGAATGGGCGTGGCAGTAAGCGTGAGTGTATCCACATTTTCACGCATGGTTTTCAATTTATCTTTCACCGCCACTCCAAACTTTTGCTCTTCATCGATGATGAGCAATCCAAGGTCTTTGAATTTTACTTTCTTGCCCACGAGCGCGTGCGTGCCCACGAGGATGTCAATCTTCCCTTCCTCTAGTTGTTTGAGCGTTTCAGAGGTTTGCTTTGCAGTTTTGAAGCGATTGATATAATCTACTCGTATCGGAAAATCTTTGAGTCTTTTCGAAAAACTTTTATAATGCTGCAATGAAAGAATGGTGGTGGGCACGAGCACTGCTACTTGTTTGCCGTCAGTAGCGGCTTTGAATGCTGCACGCACCGCAATTTCTGTTTTACCAAATCCTACATCACCACACACAAGGCGATCCATCGGCGCTTGCTGTTCCATGTCTTCTTTCACAGCAATGGTGGCCTTCAATTGATCGGGCGTGTCCTCGTACATAAATGAGGCTTCCAACTCGGTCTGCATATAGGTGTCGCGATTGAAGGCAAAGCCTTTGGTAGTTTTCCGCTTCGCGTAAAGCTTGATCAGGTCGAACGCAAGTTCCTTGACTTTTGTCTTGGTTTTGCGTTTTAGATTTTGCCAAGCATTGCTGCCGAGTTTGTCCACCGATGGCGCACTTCCATCTTTGCCCACATACTTGGAAATGCGATGCAAACTGTGAATGCTCACATAGAGAATGTCTCCTCCTTTGTAGGTGAGGCGAATGGCTTCTTGTTCTTTGCCATTCACATCTATTTTTTGCAGCCCGCTAAATTGTCCCACTCCATGATCAATGTGTACCACATAGTCTCCTGGCTGGAGTGACATGATTTCTTTGAGCGTCAGCGCTTCTTTACTTTTCTTAAATCCTTCTTTTAATCGAAAGCGATGATAACGTTCGAAGATTTGATGATCTGTATATACAAGTATCTTGGAAGCCTTGTCAATAAAACCTTCGCTGAGGTCGATATTGATCGGATGAAAATGAACTGCGTGATCTTTGTCTTCAAATATTTGATGAAGTCGCTCGATTTGTTTGGCTTGTCCTGCCACAATGATGTTCGTATATCCCACCTTGGCATTGTTCGATAGATTTTCACCCAACATGTCAAAGTTCTTGTTGAATGCGGGTTGCGGCATCATGTCGAATTCTATCGTTTGGCCTTGCACAAACTTTCGTCCGTGTCCAAATTCCGTCACACGTTTGCGTTCGAGCATGCGCACGAGGTCTTCCTTGGGTGTATAAAGCTCATCGGGCTTTTGATGGCCCATCAATCCTTTGAGCTTGTCAAACTGAGTAGTGGCTTTCTCTAATTCTTTTTCAAAAACTTCCATGCATCCCGCCACATCCTTCATCCATACCACAGAGTTTTCTGGTAAAAAGTCAATCAGGTTGATGCGTGATTCTTCGGAGGTGCGCTGGGTAATGTTGGGAACGATGGTAGCCTTGGTCATTTTGGCCACCGACAATTGTGTAGATGGCTCAAACTTTCGAATAGATTCTATCTCATCACCAAAAAGTTCGATGCGATAGGGATGATCATAGGAATAGGAGAACACATCGAGAATACCACCGCGAACAGCGTATTGTCCGGGTTCGTAGACATAATCTACTTTTTCAAAACCAAAGTCCTGAAAGATTTCATCAATAAATTCAAGTGAAATTTTATTTCCAATTTCAATGTCAAATGTGTTTTTTGACATTTCTTTTTTACTTACTACTTTCTCCGCAATGGCTTCTGCATAGGTTACAATCACTGCTCCTTCGGGGCGTTTGTTGAGTTCGTTGAGCACTTCTGCGCGCATCGCTACGTTCGCATTTTCGGTTTGCTCAATCTGATAGGCCACGCGTGCACTCCGTGGAAAAAAGAGAATATGGTTTTTTCGAATCTTAATGATTTCTTCTTCATCTTTCACAAACCCTTGTTGGTCGCGCTCTTGGAAGGGAAAGAGAATATTTTCCAAGTCATTCAAAAAGTATGCGGCCATTTCTTTGTCTTCGAGCACAAATACTGTCGTGCCTTCGAATTGCTCGAGGTGGGCTGCGGCGATCAATCCAGCAGCCGAACCTACCAATCCCTTTAGGTGCACTTTGTTTTGTGCCACGGCCTGAAGGCTTTTCAATTCGGCTAGCGATGGAAGCTGTTTATAATGTTCTTTGAGTTGATATATATTCATTTGTACAATGCAAAAAGGCACATAAGGAGCGCTTGCTACTCTTTATGTGCGTTCATATAAATCAAGGAGTCTTTTTTTTGTTCACCCCTCCAATGACAAAGGTAGTGCACTAATTTCGTAGCCGTATGTGGGATAAGGAAACATTTATTGATATTAATATTATGGCGTTCCACCAATTGGCCAATCTGGACCAGTGGAAAGGAATAGTCTGCTGCTATCGCCCCAAGGATTCGGAAGTGGGCCTCTTTGGATTTGGCGCACAAGATTTCATTGACCTGAAAAATGGCCTTCCGGTGGAATTGCTAGATATCATCATGGGTTCGGGCAAATATTGGATGGGTTACCTGAATTATGATTTGAAGAATAAGGTCGAAAAGCTAGAATCACGAAACCTTCATCCCATGGGCTTTTCAGACGCGTTCTTTTTTGTACCGCAATTATTGCTTCGTTTCAGCGAAGAGGGCGGCTTGGAAGAGGTATATAATTCAAGTGGTATAGCGTGGCAGAAGTACATGGTTTTTTTTGATAAAAAAAATGATGGAAAACCACGGACCTGGACGCCGCTTCAAACGAAGGAAAAGTATATTGAGTCGGTTGAAAAACTGAAATATCACATTCAACGCGGAGATATTTATGAAATCAACTTCTGCCAGGCTTTTGAGACAGACTGGGAGGGTGCCGATGGTTGGTCAGTTTTTTCAAAAGTTTTTGAAGCAACAGAAGCGCCTTATTCCGCATATCTGCGCCACGAACATCGACACATCTGTTGTGGTTCGCCAGAATTATTCTTAAAGAAATATGATAATCTGCTCGTTTCTTCACCCATCAAAGGCACCATTCGCCGAGGAAAGGACAAAAGAGAGGACGATGCACTAAAAGAGCAACTTTATAATGACCCCAAAGAGCGCGCGGAAAATGTTATGATTGTGGATCTCGTGCGCAATGATATGTCGCGTATCGCAGACGACGATTCTGTCTGGGTGGATGAATTGTGGGCATTGCATACGTTCAAAACAGTTCACCATCTGATTTCGAGGATTTCGTGTGAGATTCAGGAGTCCGTGACGTTTTCAGACATCGTGAAGGCTATGTTCCCGATGGGTTCGATGACAGGTGCTCCGAAGGTAAACGCCATGAAGATTGCAGATGAATTGGAGGCCGTGAGCCGCGGTGTATATAGCGGTAGCGTTGGTATCGTTCGCCCTGATTCTAGTTTTGAATTCAATGTCGTGATTCGCGCTTTGCTTTTGGATGAACATCTAAAGAAGGCAATGGTTCATGTGGGTGGGGCGATCACAGATATGTGTGATCCTGAGAAAGAGTATGAAGAAACACTGCTCAAAGGAAGGGCTTTAATGAATATGGAGTTTTAAAAAAGATGAGAGTATCACTGACCAGATTCATGCGCGGCATGGAGGGAATTGCACCGAATGATCATTCGGTAATTGTCGTGGGAGCGAGCGGCGGCAAGGATAGCATGCTCTTGATGCATCTCCTTCACAGTGCGAGTTATAATATCATCGCTGCGCACGTGAATTATGGTTTGCGCGGCGAAGAGTCGGACGGAGATGAAAAGTTTGTGCGAGACTTTTGTGAAAAGCGGGATATTCAATTAGTGGTGATGCATGCAGACGCTGATGAATTGCGAAAGGGAAATTTACAGGCGAATGCACGAAAGGTGCGCTATGATTTTTTTGAATCTATTGCATCAAAATTTGACAAAGCGTACATTGCCGTGGCGCACCATAGCAATGATCAGGTAGAGACGATTTTGATGAAGTGGCTCCGCGGAAGTTATCGCTTTTTCCCATTGGGAATGATGCAGCGCACTTCACGCATCATTCGCCCGCTGCTGGAATACAATGCGGAAGAAGTACACTGGTTTGTTCAAGGTCTTGGCTTGCAATGGCGAGAAGATTCGAGCAATTTGAAATTGGATTATACTCGAAATAAAATTCGTCATCGTGTGATTCCGGCATTATCAGAAGCTACAGAACATTTTACGGAGGAGATTCTCCGCCAACATGAACGCTGGAAACTTTACGATGCTTATATGGAAAGCCGCCTGGAACAAGAGGTTCGTCTTTATTTGAAAAAAGAAGATAATAGGACCGAACTTTCATTCGGTTTTTTAAAACAAGATGGGTTTGATGCATTGCGCATTCACTATGCGTTTCAGGAATATGGAATCACCTTGGGAAATGCGAATGAGATTTTGAAATTGAAAGATGCTGAATCGGGCAAGCGCTGGGTGAATGGCACAGTGGAAGTATGGCGCCAGCGTGAAAGCTGGTTGGCCTTGAGAAGCGATGGAAGCGAAAAACAGACGTGGCAGATAACTGAGGATATGACGAGTTTGAAGGCTCATGTTTCATTACAGTTGGAAAGGGGAGAGGGCAAACCTTCAATTGATACCAACCCGAAAGTGGCTCTATTGGATGCTGATAAATTGAAGTTTCCTCTCACATTGCGCCATTGGAAACAAGGTGATCGCTTCCAGCCGCTCGGAATGAAAGGGGAAAAATTGATCAGTGATTTTTTAATCCAAGAGAAAATAGAACAAAGCGATAAAGAAAAGGTCTTGGTACTAGAGTCAGACGGTCAAATTTGTTGGGTGGTGGGGATGCGCGTTGCTGATGAGTTTAAAATCACAGAGTTGACGCGAGCATATTGGAGAATCGTGTGCGAATGAAACCTTTCATGAGTAGGTTGCGTTACAATGCCTAACTAGCAAGTAAATCATGAAACCAGGAAAGACCGCAGCGAATGCATATATCGACATTGAATCCCTCTCATTTCGCACAGAGGATGTATTGGAAAATCAAAGAGCGAAAATCAGAAGGAAGGCAGACTTGCTTAAAGCCATGACTTTAGAAGGAATCGATCAAACAGAGGTCATTCTCACTTTTCAAGATCAAGTAGAATTAAGAAGAGTGCGCACGCGAGTGGTGGCTACCGCTGACGATCATGTGGTGTTGGCACACGGACAATCGCTGCCGATACACAGCATCCTCGATGTGGAGTTTCTCTGAATGAAACGTTAAATAAGCCTCAGTAAATTTATATTGGGAATCCAATGTAAATTTGTAAGAAACTCCCAAATGACGGGAGTTTTTTTGTTTTATATTGTCCTGAAAGTTCAATATCACTTTTCATTAAAGGAAATCTAAGGGGGGGGTATTGGATTAAATTTGAAGTTCATTAGATTCGCAACAATGATTAAGACAGCAATGAAGGTATTGAATGCGCTCCTGCTCGTGATGTTGACACTTACATCCGTAGCTCAGATAGAAGATCCGGTGCAATGGAAATTTACCGTTGAACCTCTTGAAGATAAAACCGCTGAGGTGGTGGCCACCGCGACGATACAAGCTAAATGGCACGTGTATGCCCTCAAGGTGTCAGAAGATCCAAACGCGATAGGTCCAATTCCAACTTCGCTAAAGCTCAATAAGTCGAGTGACTATGTGACCAAAGGCAGTGTGAAGGAAGGAAAGTTTATCACCCACTTCGATCCGAACTTCGAAATGGATTTGAATTACTTCGAAAACAAGGCGGTGTTTCGTCAGAAAATCGAATTGAAAAAAGAAGGTCCTGTTGAAATCAGCGGTGTGCTCGAGTACATGGCGTGCGATGATTCGAAGTGTATATTTCCAGATCCCGTCAATTTCAAAGTGAAATATGAGCCCGGAAAAACAACTGAAGAGGCTCCTGTAGAAATAGTATCTACTGCTCCTGCTGCTGATAGCGGTATTCTAAATCCCGTAATCTGGACTGCTAAATCCGTGTCTCTCGGTAATGGAGAATATGAGTTGCAACTCATCGCGACAATGCAACAAGGATGGCACGTCTATTCTCAATTTTTACAAAGCAATGAAGGTCCTGTTGCCACTACGTTTGACTTTACATTGCCCGCAGGCGTAGAAAGAATCGGCAAAGTAGGAGAGGATAAGCCTGAGACGAAGTACGATCCAAACTTCATGATGGATTTGAATTTCTTTTCAAACGTCGCTACGTTTCGTCAAAAGATAAAAGTAACGGGTGATGCAAAACCAGTCGTGGAAGCCAAGGTGAATTTCATGTGTTGCAACGATGAAACGTGCTTGCCACCTAAAGATGTTATTTTTAAAATTGATATAGCGACAGGCATCGGCACAGAGTTCGATCCTACATCTGGCGCAGCGCCTTCTGGTCCAACAAAGTTTCAGTATAAATTGACGTCTATTGATTTGGATAATCCTGCAGTGAAAGATTGCGGTGGTGTGATCACGGCGCCCGTTGCAGACTCTAGCTTGTGGGAACTTTTCATCTTAGGATTCCTAGGTGGTTTGGTGGCTTTGCTCACTCCTTGCGTGTTTCCAATGATTCCTTTGACAGTATCATTTTTTACAAAAGGAAGTGAAAACAAACGCAAAGGATTCATTCGCGCTGCAACCTATGGTGCATTCGTGTTTTTTATCTATTTGTTGTTGAGTTTGCCTTTCCACTTTCTAGATCAGATTGATGAAAATATTTTGAATAATATTTCGACAAACGTACCTCTGAATGTGGCGTTCTTCGTGATCTTCGTGGTGTTTGCAATTTCCTTCTTTGGATATTTTGAAATCACGCTTCCAAGCAGTTTTGCCAACAAAATGGACAATGCTTCGAGTGTGGGTGGTTTGTTGGGCTCGTTTTTTATGGCCTTGACCTTGGCGATTGTTTCATTCTCATGTACTGGACCAATTTTAGGAAGCTTGTTGGCAGGTTCATTATCGAAAGATGGTGGTGCCATTCAGCTCACCGTAGGAATGGGAGGATTCGGTTTAGCTCTTGGAATCCCATTCGCCATCTTCGCGGCGTTCCCCGGTATGTTGAAGTCGCTTCCAAAGTCAGGTGGCTGGCTCAACTCGGTGAAAGTGGTACTTGGATTTATTGAATTAGCTTTAGCGCTCAAGTTCTTGTCACAAGCGGATTTGGTAGATCACTGGGGAATTTTGAAATATGAATTATTCATTGGTTTGTGGGTGATCATTTTCGCTTTGATGGCCCTTTATATCTTCGGAAAAATCAAATTCCCTCACGACAGCCCAATCAAGAAGTTGAGTTTCTTTAGAATTAGCTTTGGTGTATTGGTAGTGTCTTGGGTAATATACCTTGCAAGCGGATTTAGATACGATGAGCGTTACAACACCTATCACTCACTCACCCTGTTGAGTGGATTGGCGCCGCCCGTGGGCTATTCATGGATTTATCCAAAGCACTGTCCGCACAACCTCGATTGCGAGCACGATTATCAATTGGCACTCGAACGCGCGAAGCGCGAAAACAAACCCATTTTCGTTGACTTCACTGGCTATGCTTGTGTAAACTGCCGAAAGATGGAAGAACACGTATGGATTGAACCAGAAGTATTAGAAAAGCTGGCCAATGATTTTATCGTCGTATCGCTTTATGTCGATGACCGCGAAGAGTTGCCAAAGGAACTTCAGGAAACATATTCGTACGAAGTGAATGGCATCAAGAAAAATAAAGAAATAAAAACAGTAGGTGACCGCTGGGCAGCTTTTGAAATCGCAACATTCAACAGCAATGCACAACCCCTTTACGCGATTGTCTCTCCTGACGAGCGTTTGATGAATGGAACCGTTGGTTATACTCCCGATAAAAACGAGTATTTGCAGTGGCTCAACTGCGGCCTCGAAGCATTCAAAGAAGGGAAATAAAAGTCATTTCAACATGTGATTTGTGACATCTGGCTACTCTTTGTAGTGAGATGTCACTTTTTTTTCTTTTCTTCGTATTATCTTTAATGAAGTTGTTGCGTCATACCGTCCTGTTGTTTGTTTTCCTGGCAATCTCAGCATCCATGTTGGGCCAGAAAACCGTTGTGTCCGGTAAAGTCATCGACGCAGATACCAAAGAGCCTATTCTTTTTTCACCCGTTGTCTTCGTTGGCACCAAGACTGGTGTGATGACTGATGAGAATGGAAACTACCGCATCGAAACATATTATTCCAGCGACTCGCTCATGGTGAGAAGTGTTGGTTATATGTCGCAAACGAAAAAAGTAAAGCAGGGAACAACACAAGTTATCAATTTTGAATTAGCCCTTCAAGGCAATTTGAAAGAAATCATCATCAAGCCAGAAGAAGGCGTGAATCCTGCGATTGAGTTGGTAAAAAATATTCTCAAGAATAAAAAAATCAACAACCGCGAAAAGCTTGATGCTTATGAATATGAAGCTTACAACAAAGTAGAATTCGACCTTAACAATATTACCGAGGAATTTCAAGAAAGGAAAATCTTCAAAGCATTTGAATTCGTTTTTGAAGGTGTAGACACTACCTCCGAGAAGGCTTATCTGCCAGTGTTTATGACCGAATCGCTTTCAGATTTTTATTACAAACGCGATCCGAAATTTTCAAAAGAAGTAATCAAAGGCACGAAAGTAAGTGGTGTTGAAAATGAAAGCATCAATCAGTTTTTGGGCGATATGTACCAAAACGTGAATATCTACGACAACGAAATTATCGCATTCAATAAGAGCTTTACCAGTCCTATAAGTGCCTATTGTCTTGGTTTTTACGATTACGATTTGGTGGATAGTGCATTCATTGGAAACAAGTGGTGTTACAAATTGCAGTTCTTCCCTCGCCGCAAGCAGGAGCTTTTATTTTTTGGTGAAATGTGGGTGAATGATACCACCTACGCGATTCGCAGTGTTGATGCCACCATTGCAGAAGGCGCGAATATCAACTGGATCAAGGAATTTCAGGTAAAGCAAGAATACGATGAGGTTGAAAATGAAGTTTGGATGTTGGTGAAAGACGAACTCTTGATCGACTTCAATATCAGTGATAAAAAGATGGGAGTTTATGGAAGAAAAACCGCCTCCTATCGCAATTATAAAATCAATCAATTAAGACCAAAGGAATTCTATTCGGGACTCACAGATATTGTCGTCAATGAAGATGCCAGTGATCATGATGACGAATACTGGCGAAAGATGCGGCACATCGAATTGAGTGCAAAGGAACAGCAGATCTATACGATGGTGGACACGCTGAAGAGTCTGCCGCAGTTTAGGACGGTGGCGAATATCATCACCTTATTTGTCAGCGGATACAAGGTCATTGGAAATATAGAATTGGGACCGTACTATACTTTTTACAGTTTTAATCCTGTGGAAGGAAATCGTTTTCGCTTGGGTGGGCGCACGAGTAACGCCTTTAGCAAGCGCGTGATGTTAGACGGTTATGTTGCCTACGGAATGCGCGACGAGCGTTTCAAGTATGGCGGTGGATTGATTTACATCATGAATAAAAACCCGCGCATGGCTTTCGGATTATCTGGTAAGCGCGATATGGAACAGTTGGGGCAAGCGGCAGGTGCGTTTATGACAGACAATGTACTCAGTTCGGTCTTTAGAAGAAACCCAGCAAATAAATTGACGGATGTTACAGAGTTGAAGAGTTATTTTGAGCGCGAGTGGTTATATGGACTCACGAATAAATTGATCTTCACACATCGCGTGTTGAAGCCCGCGGGAGAAGCATATCGCTATGTGCGTCAAGCGCCAGATCAGGTGCAACAGCAGAATGTAAACTTCTTGGTGACCTCGGAAGTATCGCTTTATACGCGCTTTGCATACAAAGAGAAATTTGTTTATGGGGAATTTGAACGAGTCAGTTTGGGCACGAAATATCCAGCCTTGGAAGTAATTTATTCTTATGGATTTCCAAACTTCTTGGGTTCTGAATTTACATACCACAAGTTGATTGGGCGCGTGGATGACAAAGTACGTTTCGGCCCTTTTGGATATGTGAATATGACCTTGGAAGCGGGAAAGATATTTGGTAATTTGCCTTATCCATTATTGATGATGCACCAGGGTAATGAGACTTTTTTCTATGATGAAAGTTCTTACAATACCATGAACTTTTTTGAATTTGTGAGTGATGAGTGGGCGAGTGTATGGGCGACGTATCACGCGGAGGGATTGTTGTTGAATAAAATTCCACTCATGCGACGCTTGAAGTGGAGAGAAGTGGTGAGTGCAAAAGCCTTGGTGGGAAGTTATGACGAAGCGAACGATGCGATATTGAGTCGCGACTTTGACTACGACGGAAGGCCTGACATTTATACCCTCGGCCGCCCTTACGTGGAAGCCGCTTTGGGTATTGAGAATATTTTTAAAGTTTTGCGTATCGATGCGCTCTGGAGATTGAGTTACCTCGACAACCCGAACATCGTCCGCTTCGGCATCCGCGCGAAGCTCCAAGTGGATTTCTAAATTCGCAATTCGCAATTCGGAATTCAGAATTCATAATTCGCAAGAGGGAATTCGCAATTCTAAACTCCAAACTCCAAATTCTAATTTCCTTGTTCCCTATTCCCTATTCCCTATTTCCTATTTCCTACTCCCTACCCCCCCCCCGTTATCCCATTGTATCGGAGCCAAGCTTTGGTACTCACGGGAGGGTGGATTACGAAATTATTCCTTTCTGGAAAGGAAAAGGCATCTATTGCATCTATTAGTTTTAATTCAAGTGTTACTTTATAATCCGGATTTCCATCCAAGTGTTCTATGATTGTAATCTGCTGCGGGCAATGCCTACCGGTAGATGTATACACGATTGATGAACTGACTAAATTGCGTGGGATAATGTTTCGGCGAACGGGATTGATGTACAAACTATCCAGGGAATAGACCTCAAGAAGGCGATTTTTTTCATCGAATTGCATGTAAATAGTATTTATCGCAATACGACTTTTGTTCAGATCATGAAAAAAACGTGAGGCATATGTCTTTTTATTTGCTTGACTCTCTCGTTTGAATTGGTAGTGCTTTTTAAATTTATGAAAATATTTTTGAAGTTTTTTTATGTTGTAATCATCTGTCCAGAAGGACTCCGTGATCTTGGAATGCAGATTATTGGTGATGCTGAGACTGTCTATGGCTGGGTCGCTATTAGGATTTTGAAATACTTCCGTAAACTTCAAGTCTTGATAGTAACAATCCAAGAAATGCTGTCTTTTTTTGGTTGGAAAATGTTTGATTTGAACTGTTCCTTCAAGTGATTGGTGGAGGTTGATTTTTTCATTGTCAAGCCGCAATGTCATTTCATAAACCAGAATTTTTTCATCTTGATCTATTATGCCTTCTTTGAATGCCTCCAGTGTTTTGATAAAATCTAAATAGACGTCAAAGGCTCCAGCAACTTCAACCGTTTTCAAAGTTCCGGTGTTTAACCGCAAGAAGACACGATTAGTATTTTTTTGTAACACAAAACATGTATCTCTAAAGCCCAAAGCTCTCAAGCAAATTGGAGTGTTCAGATAGGTTTCAAGATTTTCTTTCTCTAATTTTTTACTAGAAAAAGTAAAATCATCCGACGCCGCATAGACGTCGAATGATTTTATAGAAGTGCTGTCTTCTGCTGAGAAGCAGAGGATTGATTGGGCGTGAGATGTGCAAATCAATAAAAGGGATATAATTGTTAACGAATTTCTTTTCATGTTACACGATTAATTTACTTGTCCGGAGGCATTACTAGCATAATTCCATGCTCCGATCAAATCATAAGTATACAAGTATTGGCCATTTTGAGGATTAGGATGATTAACACAAGAAGAACAGGTAAAAAATGAACCAATATCCTTTCCAGCGGCTCTAATCCATCTTGGGAGGCGGGCGGCGTTTATTGCGGGATTCGTTTCTGATGGATTGTAAGATAGATTCATAAGCTTGTTGTGCCACTGAATCTATCATCGTTAATTAATTGCATAACTGCGCTATTTGGGCTTTTGGAAAGTATGGACTCGTTATAATTATAAACAGTTTCAAACTCACTCCAGTTGGTGCTCATAGAAGCATTGGTTAAAATTTCTGAGACAAATGAAGAGAGTTTGTTTCCGAAATTTTGTGGAATGCGAAAAATTCGAATTCGAAAAATTCGAGTTTTAGCCCGATTAATTCGCAATTCGGAATTTATGATTCCAAACTCCAATTTCCAAACTCCAATTTCCAAATTCCAATTTCCAAATTCCAATTTCCTCGTTCTTGTTCTTTGTTCTCGTTCTTGAACCTTCCCCCCATTCGCCTGTATCGGGAGAATCAATTACTTTGGCCAAATGAAAATGAAAGGAATTATTCTCATTGTTTTAGTACTTTTTACAATAAGTCCAGCAGCGGCGCAGCCGGGTGGGGGCGGGGGATTGGTAATCGAAAACATCCTCGGTCCTGATAGTATAGTGGCGCTGAGCAACGACAATCGCTTTGAGTTTTTTTTGAGAAGCACGAATCTTAAATTGAAATCTTATGATGCTTTGATCCAATACCCATTTTCATTTCCCTACATGCTTAATTGGGGTTACACGAGTGATCGAGGGTTGAAGGCCATTCAACCACAATTGAATGAAAATTTTAATCAGTTAGTAATAGGGTTCAATGGACAATGGATGGTGGTGGAGTTTGTGGATTTGCTCGGTGCTAATGGAATGGGTCGTGTGCAGCCAATTCGAAGGTTTCAGTTTATGCCAGGCTATTATGTGTTGTCACTTGGAAATGATCCTGATCCAAAAAAACAAATCGATGCGCCTCTCGATTTTCTTAGGGTCAATTATGAGGAGTGGCGCAAATTGGGCCTCGTTCAAAAACGCTCACTCGGTCAAATTAACTCTAACGATTTTTTACCTGCCGAACGACTCGCACAAGGTTTGTTCGCCTATCAAGCTTTGGCGAATCCTCAAAAAGCCATTGATTGGGTGAATCCCATCATCGCGAGTGAGAAAGACCCGTCCCTGGTTATAAAGGCTGTGGAATTGAAGATTGCTGCACTGCGAACACTTGAAAGGAACATGGAAGCTTATGTCCTATATAAAGAGGCAAAGCAAGTTTTTCCAACCCACACGTTCGACTTTACCTATATCGATATGCTTGTCGCCGCTGGTCAATATAACGAGGCACTGGAGATTCATGATAAAATATGTGCGCAGAGTGATTATCCATGGGATTATTATAACAGAGGTAAATTTTTAGAAAATTATTTGGCTAGTCCTGACGCGGCGACAGAAGACTACAACCGAATGATCGCTCGGTGCGCGAAAGTGGACCTTTCTGGCGCAGATGTCTTTAAGTATTGTGAGTTTTCTAAAGGTTTCCTCGCTCGCGGTCTTCTTGAATTTAAGCAAGGACGCGGTATGACAGGAAGTGAAGATTTATTGAGTTATATGTCTTTTTACAATAATGAACTTCAAGCAGCAGAATTTGTGGCGTCAGCGGATAGCTTGTTGAATTCATATCCACAGTACGACTTGCTGCGGTTGGCGACGGCATGGGGCTATATACGCTGGGCTCAATTTTATCAGGATGGTCTTAAAGGTGGCGAGTTACTCAAGAAGGCAGATGAATACTTGAATTCAACCAATCCAGCTAGTGCAGCGTACATGTATTGCATGGCGCGCGCTGAGTCCGAAAGGCTCTCTCGCCAAGCCGACAAAGCATTGGAGTTTTGCGAATATGCATTGAAAATTGCTACAGAACCTCGTGCGGTTCATAGAATGTGCTATGTTATTTATCTCACGATTTTACCCAATGAAACAATGAAAATCAAGGAAGCTTATGAATCATGGGGCGGGAAGTGAACGTCAACTTATCTTCTTTGTCCAGTTCAAATGCTCTTTTGAAATTAATTTGATAATGGTGCGGATACCATCGAAATTGATATATTCAACATCGTCCGTGGGTTTATGATAGTCGGGGTGTAAGCCAGTGGTGAAATGCAAACAAGCTATTTTCTTTTCATCACTCCATTTCAAATCTGAATTGACTATCAATTCCTCCCTGCCTTTTTTTATTGTAAATGTTGAATCCGAATTGGTGATTTCTTGCAGTGATGGGCGATTGGATACGGTGTAAACAATGTCGTCTTGCATCCTTCCGACCATGTCAAAATTGATATGGAGTACGGGTTGATTTTTTTCAAATATTCTATTGGATACAAACATTTTCGATCCTCCTAAATCGCTCTCGTGACTGGTATAAAATACAAAGAGGTAATTGTAATCTTTTTCTTTTGTTCGAATAATGTGTTGTGCTAAGGCAAGTACAAGTGCCACTCCAGAGGCGTTGTCGTCTGCGCCATTGTGTACTTTGTTTTCAACGAGTGCACGGGATAATTTTCCACCGAAACCAAGGTGGTCGTAATGTGCAGTGATAAGGATGGTTTGCTTTCTTTTATTATTTACAAATCCATAGAGATTCGAGCAGGGAAGGAAATCGGATGAATGCAATGACATCTCAAATTTGGCTTCCTTAAGTTTTAATCCGCAAGAATCGTGTGCTATTTTCTTCAAATAAGCAATGGTCTTTGCTTCGTATTTGCTGCCTGCGGCTCGACCCATCATAGAGTCGTGCGCAAGCGTGGCGACAACGGAATGAATGAGATCATTCTTTTGCCCAAGAACGGATAGATTGACAAGTAGTAGGAAGACTGCTATGCTTTTCATTCTTCTAAATTAAATAAAAAAGCCGTTGCCAAAGGCAAACGGCTTTTTTGAAAATCATATAGAAAATTACTTGCGAGGAGCTTGATTAAGACCTGCAGGAATTTTTCCAAATTGAATGGTTGTTCCGTCCCACCACATACCCATTGCGGAGCCTTCAGAGTTTCCATCAGAATAGAGCACTTGCTCAAGGTTTCTATCGAAGCCAGGGGAATTCACAATCTCCAATGCTTTTTCTCTTGAAGTAGCATCTGTTTGTGTTCCAACGGCGATCCAAGAAATTTCAACGTTGCTGTTTCCACCGTTTAATTCTTTAATTAAGAATCCTGTCTTGGTTACTTGAGCGATGTAAACGCCATTGCATTCACCGTTTGCAGTGACCGTTACAATAGGTGTTTCGGCGAGTAAGAAAGAATAATCTGAGTTGAAACTTACCAGCGCTTGACCGCTAACGAGTTGCACACGACCTTTTGCATACATGTTGGATTCAAGGGCGGATACTGCATAAATTGGAGTGGAACCGTTTTGCGTTTTAGCCAACTCAATATTTTTACCATTGGTGTATGTATCGCCATCGTTGTATGTTGCGAATAGTTCACCGCTATTGATTTGTCCGATGACAGTTCCTTTTGATGTTGATCCGATTAAATCACCATAGAATCCGCCACCTATACCTGCGTAAGATGAAGAGGGTGCGAATCCACCACCGTTGGCATAAGCTGAGCTTCCATACACACCGTAGTTAATTAAACCGGTGCTTCGATATCCAAGCGAGCCCCAGTATAAACCATTGACATCAGCACCAAGCACTCCGCCTGTCCGAGTATAATCGTTGTAGCTGTGGCCTGCTACACCGAAGGTATAAACATCCCCCCAGAAATTGTAACCTGCTGTAGCAGAATTTATAGCGATTTGAGAATAACCTGCTCCATCATTCTGACTGTCCCGTGTGCGATAGCCGTACAAGCTGGCTTGGCCATCCCCATTAGCGGTAAGTTGCTGTTGATAGGTGTAGAATCGATAAGAATTTGAAGGAGTTATGTTAACTGATACATTACCTGTTGCGTTTTCTTGAATAATTGAGTTTCCTCCAGTATTTGCACCAGTGAACTTTACGTGGTAACCATTCGTTCCTGTAATATTCGCTGATCCCGCTGGCCCTTCTGGCCCTACTGCACCTGAAGGCCCTGCTGGTCCCACCGCACCCGTAGCACCTGTTGGTCCCGCTGGCCCCGTCAATCCTGTCGGTCCCGCAGGCCCTGCTGGTCCCACCGGACCTGTCGCACCCGTTGGTCCTGTTGGTCCTGCTGGCCCTGTCAATCCTGTCGGTCCCGCTGGCCCTGCTGGTCCAACTGCACCTGTAGCGCCCGTTGGTCCTGCTGGTCCCGCTGGCCCTGTCAATCCTGTCAATCCTGTCGGTCCCGCTGGCCCTGCTGGTCCAACCGCACCTGTAGCACCCGTTGGTCCTGCTGGTCCCGCTGGTCCTGTCAATCCTGTTGGTCCTGTCAATCCTGTTGGTCCCACCGCACCTGTAGCTCCTGTTGGTCCTGTTGGTCCGGTCAATCCTATTGGCCCTTGCGGTCCTACTGGTCCTGCTGCACCTGTTGGTCCTGCTGGCCCTGCTGGTCCTTCCGGTCCTTGTGGCCCTGCCTCACCTTGCGGTCCTTGCGGCCCTTCAACACCTCCGTTCATCGCGTACATCGCAAAAGGAACACTCAACATTTGTTGGGTGACTTCTACATCAAAGCTTCCATTGTTATCAATGTCCGTAGAAATATGCATAAAGTATGGTCCGTTTGACCAATCTATGTTTTCCATATTTCCATTATTTATTGTGCCGCCGCCAATTTCAGCGGTAAGCAATCCATTAGCATTGGTCGTTACAGCATGGCTTTCGGAATAAACAATGGCTCCGAGGGCACCACCTTGGAGAATTTCTACATCCATGGCTACAGGCGCATTGGTGACCAAAACACCTTGTGAATTGCGCACAACAGCTTGATATGAAAATTTCGCAGGACTTTGCGCGATTGAACATACACTGCTTATCAGTGCAACAATTAATAATATAAGTTTATTTGCTTTCATGGTGTATTGATTAATTCGTTTTGATTACTTTGATGACTTCATTTTGAAATCCATTTTCAGAAGTGCAATGAACGTAGTATGCGCCATTTGCTAGTGCGCCAAGTTCTATTCTATTCTGTGGATTGCTAAGTGTCTGTGAGAAGATGAATTTTCCCAGAGCATCGTAAACCCTTACGAGGACTTTATCTTTTGTCGAATTTAGGTTTACGAAAATATCTCCACGAGTTGGGTTTGGAAAAATAGATAATCCGTCAATTGTTGTTGCTTCGTCAATAGATACAATGGTGAACCATTCAAATGGCTGTTGCACACCTTGATTAACTGAACCGTTGTTGTTACTTTGATTTAGGTAATCAAGTTGACCTATTGTAAAACTTACAGAAGCTCCGGCGTTGCTTGCATTGCCGCCGCCGGCAGAGAGGCCTGCTTGTGACATGGTCACTAGGCCGGTAAACAGGAAAAAAATCAATGGAATGGTTTTGGTCATGGTAAAGGAATTAAGTGAAACAAAGGTGGTTCTTTGAAAACCATTTAGATATCCCTAATTTTAGGGATATTTCTTTCCCCTAAAAAGGTGATCTTTACAAGTTGCTTTGAAATTATTTATGCAAAACTATTTCGCACACCAGACCCTGGTCTAGGGGAAAACTCTAGTTTTTAGATTTCGTCGTACCTTCGCACCATGCAATTGCGCGCAGAAAATATCATTCGTCGTTATGGCCAACGCACCGTTGTGAAAGGTGTGAGCTTTGATGTGAATCAAGGCGAAATCGTGGGGCTACTCGGTCCCAACGGGGCGGGCAAAACAACGAGCTTCTATATGGTCGTTGGATTGGTACACCCCAACGAGGGTCGCATCATGCTCGATGACCAAGAAATAACAGATGAACCAATGTATCGTCGCGCGCAACTTGGTCTTGGATATTTGCCACAAGAAGCTTCTGTTTTTCGCACGCTCAGCGTAGAAGATAATATCAAGGCGATTCTTGAAATGACCAAGCTGACCAAGAAGGAGCAATCCATAAAACTGGAAACTTTATTAGATGAGTTTGGTCTTACACACAAGCGTACCTATATCGGTAATCACTTAAGTGGTGGCGAGCGCCGTCGTACGGAGATCGCTCGTGCACTCGCAACGGATCCAAAGTTTATTCTTCTGGATGAACCTTTTGCCGGTGTTGACCCTATTGCAGTGGAAGATATTCAGCGCATCGTGGCGCAGCTCAAATTGAAAAATATCGGTATTCTCATCACCGACCATAACGTACAAGAAACGTTGAGCATCACGGACAGAGCGTATTTGCTCTACGATGGATCGATTCTAAAATCAGGCACGGCAGAGGAACTTGCGGCTGATGAAACAGTGCGCAGAGTGTATCTTGGTCAAAACTTCGAATTGAAACGCAGTAAAATTTTGTGATTTAGGCTTCAACTGGCTCTACCCAATCTCCATATTCACGAATGAGCTCAATCAACTCCTGAACAGCATTTTCTTCAGGTACGTTCTTTTTCACTACGTTTTTCTCTTTATACAAAGTGATTTTACCTGGGCCAGTGCCTACATAACCATAGTCTGCATCAGCCATTTCACCAGGACCATTCACAATG
>JBKCOM010000073.1:0-6010 GCA_046309775.1 Flavobacteriales bacterium | reverse complement strand
CCGTAGGGGTGCCGGCATTAAGAAGTTGATAAGAGTACCCAACTTGAGAAGCTATCACTTGGAGTGAAGCATTAAAAGGACCACAATTGCCCAAACTATTTGGTTGTAGATCCAAGTTCAAATTAGGAGGCACGACTTCCAAATTTTTTGCATTACCAGCAAAGCCGACGAGAGTGGCGGCTAGGATAAGCATCGTTAACAACCGGCATCTAAAGTAAGAAACGGTTGAGTCTAGGGTGGTTAAGCGACTCAATAACATCATTTTAAAATTATCAGTACTATCGCAAGAGCTTCCTTGCATTAATTCCAAAATTACCCGTTTGTACGAGTGATATTGGGATTTAGATACAGTGATTTCTATGAGATGTAAACGTTGTTATTAACCATTTTTCCTTTCTTAATCAACGCGCAGGTTTCATTGTAACTTGCGATGCTTCTTGAACGTCTCTGCAATACATGTTTCAAAAAATCATCATACTAATAACCCTAATTATCTCTCCTTCATTTATTTATGGAGCTATATTCAAAGGAAAAGTTATAGATGATTTCAAAAACCCAATACCTTATGCTGAAATCTATTTTCCAAAAGATGAAAAGAAGATAACCGCCGATGAAAATGGTTTTTTCACAACTACTCTTTCTGCTGGAAAGTACACCATAGTAATAGAAGCCATTGGCTATTACTCCACTGAAATAACATTTCGTCTGTCTCCGCAAGAAACCTTAGAAAAAATAATCATTCTTGCCCCGAATGAAAGGGAACTCGCCGCCATTGAGGTAAGAGCCAACTCAAGAGACATTGCCAAAGAAGTCATGCGCAATGCCTCGGATAAGAGGACGTACTACCTCGATCAATATCAATCCATGAAAATGGATACTTATTATCGTATGTCTTTAAAAGAAGAGAAAAATGACACCACCTACTACCACAAGGACAGTGTCCCCGATCCATTGCCGCGTATAACCGAGCAATCACATCTGAGCGAAGTGAAAGCGAATATTTATAAAGATCGAAATCGCTTTAAAGAATTGGTCTACGCGAGTAATGAATTTAGTGATAGAAAACCCGAAAACTCCGGAAACGCGCAAGTATCGATGGAAATCGGTGAGCAATCGATAGTGCCCCAACAATGGCTTTATAGCAATCCCTACTTGCTCCAATCTTACACCGGCTTTACTGAATATGATTTCAACCAAAGCCTATTGGACCTTCCCAACCTGAGCGAACGGAAATTTCTATCGCCGCTCGCACCTTCAGCATCTATCAATTATAAATTCGATTTGCTTTTGATTTTTTTTAATGAAAATAAAAAGTATTATAAAATAAAATTAGAACCGATTTTCCGAACAGAAGCACTCTTTCATGGATATATAACCATTGAAGACTCCACTTGGGCCGTGACAGAAGTTGATTTATCGATATATAAATATACACTGAAATATCATGAACAAGTGTCTATACACCAGCACTACACCGAAGTAGCTCCCGATATCTTCTACCCTACTCAACGCGAGATATCGTATACTATAAAAGAAGGAAAAAATAAAATAATGGGAGCATTCCAATGCCGCAATTCCAATATTGAAATAAATCCATCATTTTCAGAAGATTTATTTTCAGAAGAAACTAAAACCTATACTGACGAAGCCTTTGATCAGGATTCATTGTTTTGGGCATCCAAACGAGAGATTCCATTTGATTCATTAGAACAGCGCTATGCATTCAGATGTGACAGCTTGCAAGCGGTGTACCGCTCACCTGAATATTACCGCGAAATAGATTCTACATATAATGCTATTCGATTTATGGATTTCATTCTTTATGGGGTCGGTTTTAAGAATAGATCTAAAAACTATGACATATTCATCAATCCACTGATAATGCAAGTGAACCCTGTAGGTATCGGTGGCTATAGACACAAACTAGGTGGAAGTTTTACAAAAGAATTTGAAAACGCATACACCCTCGAGACTACTGGTGAAATGGACTATGGATTTAGAAATAAAGACATTCGAGGGCGGGGCGGTGTCGGCTTGACTTATGTCCCAAAAAAATTCGTCCGAACGTTCATTCGGTTTGGGGATTTCTATGACATGATAAACACCTATGCTTCCATAGGTAGTATTTTTAGTCGCAGTAATTTTGTGAGAACACAAACGCTTTCCATATCACAGCGCATGGAGGTGGTGAATGGCTTGTTTGCTGAATTATCGCTTGAGTACTCCGATCAAAAACCAATCACTGGGTTATCGCTGGAGCGCTGGAGTGAACGTGTGTTTGGCACTCTCAACAACCCTATAGACTTTGATCGATATGTAAAGTCAGAGCTTCGGCTGGATATCGTGTATCGCTTTAAACAGAAATACATGATTAAGAAAAAAAAGAAAATCATTCTCGGCACAGCTTATCCCGAAGTCAATTTTGTTTGGAGAAAAGGAATACCTGGACTTTTCAATAGTGAGGTGAATTTTGATTATCTTGAAATAGGAGTAAAACATGACAAAGAACTTGGCAGATGGGGCACCGCTCAGTGGTCGTTTCTGGCAGGTTCATTTGTAAATAAAAAGAATTTGCGAATATTGGAACATCGTTATTTCCGTGGTTCCGATGCCTTTTTCTTTTCAGATCCACTGCGCAGCTTTCAATTGTTGGGTCCTACCCTATCCACTCCCAATACCTTTTTGAGAGGAAATTATTTTCATCATTTGGATGGAGTCTTTTTAAATAAAATACCATTAATAAATCGCCTTAAAATCACCGAGGCTATCGGTGCTGCTTTCCTTTCCATTCCTGATCAAAATTTCTTTCACGCTGAAATGTACCTTGGACTCGAGCGTGTGG
The DNA here is from genome assembly GCA_046309775.1 of Flavobacteriales bacterium. Lineage (GTDB taxonomy): Bacteria > Bacteroidota > Bacteroidia > Flavobacteriales_D > Sanyastnellaceae > JAIXWP01. The sequence goes on along the minus strand of JBKCOM010000073.1, from coordinate 3,168 downwards.
TGCGCATTCGACGAGAATTGTTCCGCTTCGGTGTCTACGGCGCAACAGCCGACGGCTCCATCTCCAACGCCCGCTTTGAATTCAAAATCGGAGTCAACTTCTATAATACATTTACTAAGAAGTGGAGTTACTAGAAGAAGGAACAAGGGATTTTAGGAACAAGGAACAAGGGGTTTAGGAACAAGGAGTTTAGGGAACATGGAACAAAGGATTTTTAGGAACATGGAAACATGGGATTGCGAATTGCTCATTGCGAATTAGTCATTGCGAATTGCGAGTACCCTCATTGCGTAACTTGGCGCCCTCTGTGCCTCTGCGGTAAAAAAAGTTGACGACTTCGCTCCGCTGCAACAAATGAAGAATATCCATTTCATTCCAAAGTAGCCCGCAGTAGATCTTATTACGTTGAATATAAAAGAAAAGAGGATAGCACAAATTATATTCCTCGCAGTAAGTCTTTTTCGAAAGCCCAGACTGCAAACAAAGCTCAATATGCTGCTCCCATGTAAGTTCCTTTTCATGGCCGCAAGCAAGCACAAAAATCATTATATTTAGGACGTGCTAGAGTGAGGGGATACGTATTCAATAATATGACACTCATTATAACACCTGACATGACACCTGAAGAAATTCATCGATATGCTCGTGAAATGCGAAAGGGTTTGAAATATGATTTCAAGAATCTCTGCGGTACGATCGCTTCTATCAAAGATCCTCTGCCTATTCAAAAACAGATGAGAGATGAATGGGACCAAAGCTGAAGCAACTGCTATTCACCTGCTAATTCCATTGATTACTGAGGACAAAGATTTTGAGAAGGTCGAGGAGCTAATACTTTACTTCTATCAGCCTCATCTCAAATAATTATAAACTCCAATTTGATTATCAAAACTGTTGAAGTGTAATATGTAATAAATAAAGCTTTGAGAGCCTTCTTCCTACTTATCCTCCTACTTCCTGCTCACCCTCCTACTCCTTAATAATACTCTCTTAGTCCAAAATAATCAATGATCGAATCAAATTGTCGGTCATAGTCGGATATTTTGTTCGGGTAAAATTTATAGACTACAATGATATAATCTGTCGTATCTAATCGATACGAAACTGCCTTAAAACTTCCCTCTGAATCTTGAACGTAAACAATACTTGAATCTTCATTGTAAAAAACCATATCCACTTCGGCAAACTTACCCAAGTCCTTAATGCGAGAAACCAAAGGTTTCTTAGGCTCATCTATTTCATCACTAATAGAAATATACGAAGCAATAATCGAATCATTCTTAAAGCCCAAAATCCTTTTGTTTCCACCATCTCTCAGAGTATAATTCGACACCGAATATGCTCTTGGAGGCAGAAAGCCAAGTAATTGCTCCTTAACTTTCATTTCGAATTTGTTTTGGTCAAGATAGTAAAGAGATTCTGGCTCATATACCGTATCAGTTCCTTCCAATTGATAGGCCGCAATGATCTCGTCAAATTGCTCATCATAGTTGGTCCTAATTGATGATTGGATTCGGTATTGACCCATTATAAAATTACAACTATCTCTTCTCCATGCAATCGTTCTCATTGTCAGATCACTGTGTCTAAAATATATAATTGTAGAATCAATATTGTAGGAGATTAAATTTGTTTTATCAGCTCTCCAATAAGTCATAACACTACGAGCTAAAGGAATGCTCTCTAACGAGGGCATGAACTCCTGAATCTTGTAACTAACATTGAATGAGTCACAAAAAAAAACGAGGCTTCTATTTCTCCCACTTTCTAAAGCCCTATAGTTCACTCCACAATCACATCTCGGGGCTTCGAATTTAAAAACTAAACTGTGCAATTCAGAATTTACGAATTTCTCTTGCCTATGAGTACATGAAAAAACAACAATCAAAGTAATAAAAGATATTATATACTTAACCCTTCTTCTTATTCTTTTCATAATTATCACTTGCTTTCTTAGTTCCGAATCGCTTCTGAATAAATTGATAAAATTTTACCTCCATCGCGCTCTCAAAACATATTTCATCAACTGTATTTAATTCCGCATTCTTCTTACTTAAGCTACCATTTGTAAAAAGTGCTGCGTCGACGGCACACATCAATGAAATATTTAGCATTACTGCAAGTCTACAACCATCGAAACCAACAGGCGCTTCGCATGAGTGATCCCCTTTAACATAATTGGTGTTATGACCAAAAGCTGAGTGTACAATAGTGAGCACCATCGCATCTTCAAATGAAATATTTACTTTTTTGGCAAAATCACGAATTCGTCCAATGTCAAATCCCCCTCCAATTCCTCCAGGATAGACCGACGGATCACCTGAACCTGATGATGTAGTCTCAAACACATCCTTATCATCTACTAAATGCTTGTAATCAACATCGTATCGATGAATAGCCTTACCATTTTTATCCTTTGGTATTTTATCCCCAAGCTTATTTTTCTCATCATATGCTTTTATATCCTTAGCAGCACCAATTAAGAAGAATGTATCCGTTTTATCCAAGTTGCTGGGGTCAAAAGGCTCTGTACCTTGATAAATTACAACTTTGGTTTTAGTCATCATTCGGTCGAATTGTCTATTAACGGCTTTCTCAATACTTTTTTTCTCGGCTTTTGATAATCGACACTTTTTACTTTCCTTGGATTCAATATACACGAGGTATACTATGTTCTCTTCACCTTCAATATCAATATAAATATTTGGATTGTTTCCAAATCCTGAAAAAGAGCTGAATGCAGGATACTTTACAACCTTTGCATCCACACTCCACCATCTTCCCAACCTCGCATCATACATTCTTGAGCCGAAGTCGTAGGCGTTACCGTTGCCATTTATCTCACTATCCACCTCCTTCCCATTAAACCCATACCTCACATCAGTAGGTGTCACCACGGCGGTGCGCTCGGTCATAGGGGCGCCGAAGGGGTAATAGTCTGAATAAGACACCACATCCGCGCGGTAATAACTTAAGTTCACCCCACTCATCACCGCAATCTTCTTGTCGCTCACAGTAGCGAGCACGTTGCCGAGGTGGTTGGAGAGCTCGTAATGCTTCTCCCCGCGTTTCACTGCAAGGGTCACATTATCACTTGGTGTGCTCGCCGCAATCATATCCACGTTGCGCCGGTCCACTCCCAAGCGCGCACTGCCGTAAATATGTTGT
>JBKCOM010000072.1:0-4194 GCA_046309775.1 Flavobacteriales bacterium | reverse complement strand
TTGAAACAACCATGGAAAAATTTAAAAATAAATATCGCTTGGATTCTATGAGAGCCGATTTCTGGGACTATAACAATACAGGTGTCTATTTCATTACCATTTGCACTAAAGACAAGTTTCACTTTTTTGGTGAAATAAAGGACCATTTCAATTTAACAACCCCTATCAAGAATTTAGGCCACGATGAAAATTTAAAAGTCATTCATGATTCCAAAGAAGAATTAAAAAACAAATGCGGTGAAGCTGTTAAGGCTTGCTGGGCACAAATCCCGTCACAGTTTCCGTTCGCTTCTATAGGATCTTTTGTGGTCATGCCAAATCATGTACATGGGATTGTAATCATTAGACAAAATGCTCACTTGAAAAAAACGTACGCAAAAAAAAATCATATTCAAGATATTCAAGTAGTAAAGAATAGTTCCGCCAATTATGGACTTTCAGAAATCAATAATCCTATGCTTCACGATGGGTTAGGAAAAGTAGTACGATGGTTCAAAGGAAGATGCACTTATGATGTTAGAAAATTAAACCCCAATTTTGCGTGGCAAACACTATATCATGATCGAATAATCAAAAATGAATTGGAATACCATCGAGCCGAAATTTATATCCAAAATAATCCACAAAAATGGCTAGAAACCAAACGATAAAAAGCCACCCCCAGTAGAGACGCCATTTATGGCGTCTTAACCCAACGACGAAGACAAACGCGCAAAACGACAAGAACAAGGAACATAGGAGAGATTAGAATTTGGAGATTGGATTTTGGAGTTGTGAATTCCCCAATTACGAATTCCCCAATTGCGAATTGATCATCGCGAATTGATTGTTGCAAAAATCTACGACTTCGCGTTACATCTTCACCACATTAAATGTCCGTAATGTCGGGGTGTGAATTTTCAATATGTACGTTCCCTGCGCCAGGTTGTCCATGGATAGCGTAGTGCGAAGGTTGGTAATCCAATGCGTTTGGATGATCCGACCAGAAATATCCAATACTTCAAGACGAATACCTCGCGAATTTAATTCATTATTATTGACTTCAATAATTAAATTATCCCGCATCGGATTCGGATACACAGAGATTAGACTCGCACTTTTCTCCAACTCTTCAGCATTCACCACACACTCTACTATCAAGGTTTGTATCTCTCCAACGCATCCTGTGCCTGTAGTTTCTACTACACTAATCTCTCCTCCTGCTCCACCAAAAGCGACTTCAATTACGTTGGTATCCTCGCCGGAAATGATCAGTGCTCCTGCCGGTAAGGTCCACTCATAGTTGCTCACTTCGTCATTGAATGGCACCGAATATGTGACAATCGCGTTGGCGCAATCGAGCACTGTTGGTCCTTCAATGGGGGCATTCAAAGGATTAGTGCGGCTCACCGTAGACGCATAAGTAGTATTAACGCACCCAAGATTACTTGGAATCACATCAATAGTAAACACATCAGCATTCGGAACTACCAGCCCTGACGCCGTGCCTTGCCCTGAAACAAGTGTTGCTGCGCCCTCTGGTGTAATGATCCAGTTGTAATTATCTACATTCTCTAAACCTGTGATCGAATAAAAGAGCTCCGTTTCCTCACAGAATACCTGAGGTCCTTCTAAGTTAAAAAAACCTGTGGGGATCGGTATGGTGCTTACCACTATTTCGTTGGACCAATTTAAACAACCATCTCCGAATGTCTGAAGTTGATAGGTTCCTTCATCAACGGCGAAGTACATGCTCGAGTTGACGCCAGATAAAGCCTCACCGTTGAAATACCATTGATAAAACAGCCCTGCCTGCGGTGCGGTGGACAAAGTCGTTCCGCTTCCTTGACAGATTTGTGCACTCTCCGCACTAATTACTAAATCTGGTAAATCAATTAAATCAATTTCAATTTCGGATGTATATATACAATCTTCCAAAGCGGTAATCGTCACCGAATAGGTTCCGCTGGTGCTCACCACTATCGTTTGAGTTGTTTCACCTGTACTCCACACATAAGAGTCGGCTAATGATACTGTAAGGGTGGTGGATGTTCCCTCACAAATAGATGTTCCTTCTGAAGATTTGATGGAAGAAGTGGTCTCCCCAACAATTAGGACGTTGGTTATACTCGTCAAAATTCCACTCAAGCATCCTGTTTGCTCCGCCAAGAAAGTGAATTTGTAAAGACCAGGCACCAGTTCAGACATAGGAATCTCCCATTGCAAATTGCCCGGCCCCGTCTGTGTTTCAGCGAAAGGCTGACCACCAAATAATGGTGTGTATTGCACGCCCTCCTGAGTATTATTGATTTGAAGTGTGATCGATTCTTCTGTGTAACAAATACTGTAATCGGCAGTAGTAGTGAGAGAAAGATCTAGTGAAAGGTACAGAAAAGCGACCACTTCTGCTCGCGGACCTTCACAACCATTGGCTATAATGGACACATAGTAGCTCGTTGTCGCAGTGACATTTGGTATAACCAACGTTGGTCCTGTTTGTCCGCTGATGGGTGTGCCGCTCGTAGGCACAGTATACCATCGATAACTTCCTCCTTCTGGTGCGCCGGATGCTGTGAGTGTAGCAAATCCGCTCTGACAAACGAATGCGTCGGTTGTCGTTGGTGCATCGGGGAATTCATTGATGACAACATTCACCGGTTGCGGATCGGAGGTGCAACCATTTACTGTTACCTCCAAATTATATTCACCATCATGCACACCTGCCACGGCGTTGTTGATCACAGGCGGATTTTGGAGGTTTGAACTGTATCCATTTGGCCCCGTCCACTGATAAGTGGCTCCAGGAAAATTAAACGTAGAAAGTGTCACATTACTTTGACCATCACAGAATGCCTGCGGACCGAAGGCTACACTCTCATTATTGAATAAAGTCGAAATCTCGCTTTGATTGAGCGCACGAGAATATACGCGAACTTGATCGAGATCTCCTCTAAAATCTATCGCACCCAAACCATTACTCTGACGACCTATTTGAAGATTATTTCCAGTGGCCGGGATATTTCCTGTTTGATTGAGCGTTCCTGTAAGCACGCCGTTTTGATAAACACGCAATTGCGCTCCGTTGTAGGTGCAAACAATATGATGCCACTGCAAGAGCGGTACATTCGTATTACTGGTCAAAAAAGTAGAACCATTGATTCTCCAGCGCACAGGGTTTTGTGGGTTCGAAGCATTGAAGCCATCTAAAGCCATGTAAATGCCCGTGCCGCCCCATTTATTGAGAAGAGGTGTTTGACTTCCAAAAAATGATTGGGTCTGGCGCACCCACATACTGATTGTCACCTCATTGGTGAGGGCATTGAAGGCAGCAGGATTTCCTGCATCTACGTAAGCCCCTACGCCAATATTTAATGCAGCATTTTCATTTCCATTTCTATCTGAAGAATAAAAACTAGGACCTCCGAGAACGGTACCGTTGATGTTATTACCACTTTCATCCGTAATATTTCCATCCATTCTATAAAAAAGAATAAGATCGCTTACGAGATCCACAGGAGGATTGAGAGGGTTGATTACCACAGCGCTCACAACTGAGCGAGGGCTTTCGCAACCATTCGCATTTACAACCGAAACATAATAGTCTTGGGAAACATTGAGCTGCGGAGTAACGAAAGTTGCAGTGTTGTTTCCAGAGATGGGCGCGCCGCCTGTAGGAGTGAGATACCAATTATAACTGGCATTGCTAACGGGTGACGATGCTCCGATAGTGACTTCCCCTGAGAGGCACACGCTTCCATTGATCGCCGTCGGCGCGTCCGGTAGAGGAAGCACCGTAATGTTGGAAGGGACTGCGATGATGCGTTCACAGCCACTTATAAGAGACGTAGCCACAAATTCAAAGGTGATGCCTGTGCTAAGCGCTCCAGAGGAGAACGTCAAAGTATCACCTGTTCCATTTTGCGCATTCCCAATGAAAGCCAAGTTTTGAGCGTTGCGCAGACGATATGCGACACCGGGTTGTGAATTGATGATGCGTAAATTCACTGTATTACCAGCACATAGAGTTCCACCATCAGCTATGATGGATAGGGGCTCGGGCTGCTCAGTGACGAGCGAAGCAAGTTCTGCATCAGAGAGCACGCGGTTATATATTCTAAAGTCATCAATTGTTCCATTCAAAAAACCATCTGCGGCCCAGTTGCTGCGGCCGATATAGCAAAGAGTGCGCACTACACTTTGAGGAAATAGCTGAGG
>JBKCOM010000071.1:0-3310 GCA_046309775.1 Flavobacteriales bacterium | reverse complement strand
TTTTTTATGGGCATTTAATTTTCTAGAATTGTGAGGTTCTGAAAATTGAAGAAAATAAGTTCAATAGTTTTTTCAGTGGACGATTTTTGGACGGCGGTGAAGCCCCTCTCCTTTGGAGAGGGGTTGGGGTGAGGCTAGACGAGTATCGTAAATAATTGGAGAAGTGTCGCAACTACCCTCCGAATCCCGGGCGCAGCGCAGGACAGAATGTGGAGGGCGTTTGGGTAGTGGTGGTCTTGAGATTGCGTTTTAAGCTTGGAAAATTTAATATGCGTTTTCTTTTTCTTGAACTGATCTGTTTTTAGAATCTTACTAATCCTCCACAATTAAATAATTATCAAATACCCAATCCCCATCAATTTTCTTCAACATAACGTTTAGAGTTTTTTTAGTCATTGTTGAAGAACATTGAACTCTAGCTTTTGTTGGGTCTTGCCCGATCATGGTAAAATCTCCAAGGGTTATGTAATCAAGGCCCCTTCTTTTAAGGCTTGAATCATCCAGAACTTTTACTTTACGTCTATTCTTTTTTAAAATTATCGGGCTTGATTTAAGGAGTAGTTCATTCTCATTAAAATATACACGTTTCGCTGAGTAGATACTATCAAATTGCGGGCTATTGATTACAACGTTTAGAACGTTTTCTTTTTCTTCATTGTATTTCCTTCGATCGAAAGTTTGAGCGGAATTGATTGATGCAATTCCTTGTAGAATAAATAGCATTAGAAATTTTATGTTACTCATTGTTTGCTTTTTTGCCTTTTCAATTATTCAATTTTTATTGTCCAAGTTTGAATGTATTAATGTCTGAAACTAAGTTGTTGAGCGGGATGGAATTGTATTTTCTTTGAGTAAAGCACTTTGTATTTATTGGAAAATCATGAGTTTCGATTATCGAATCAGTTTTGAATTTTATATGTAAACCACCACCATCTAATTCGATACAGCCTGATTCGAATAATTCATCTTCGAAATCGCATGTGAACTCTTTAGTGTTGAGAGCGCTGTATGACTCTTCCTTGACTAGCTCGCCATTGAGTAGTCTGTAAATTATTATTTTGTCATCACTATACGACCATAGAGTTGTGGCTGCTGAATTAGTGGCGCTAATACAAAAAGCATTACCATTTTGTAGTACTAGTTTTTCTATTTGATTCGATGTGGCCTTATGGTTTTTTCTAATTGACTGTTTCAGCGTGGAACAAGATTCAATAGTAATTAAAAGAATAACTGCAATAATTTTAATTTCTGGTTTTATTATCCGCACTGTCATATCACAAAAGTAAAGGATTTTGTGGAGGCGTTGACATTAACCTCTGTTGCGAATATAACAGAGCTTCTTACTAGTCTCAGAATAGAGAAAAAGATAATTTTCCATTTCATGAAATTTGATGTAAAAAAAATGACATGAATTATTTTTGATATCTTGTAGAAATTCAAAGGTGAGTTGATGGTCTGCCATATGGAGTGCATGCAATGGTATAGAGTCTAGCTCTTTATCTTTTTTCAGAAGTTTGGACCAGCCATAAAGCCTACAGTTTTCATTGTGTTTTTTTCCCTGCCATTCTAATATTTCGGGAGTAAATAATGGTGGGCTTTGAAGGTTCGTGTTGTAAATGTATATGTCGAATAACTCACCCTTGAGGCTCAAGCCAATTAAATCCTTAGAAAAAATAAGTTCCATCTTAACTTTCTCGTCACCAACTATTAATTGCTTGTTTTCCTGACTTAAGGGGTCGTAATTTACGCTTGTGTATACAGTGTACACGAGCAGTGAAATGGCTACCATAATGAATACAGCAATTTTCGATTTCATTACCCGCGCCGTCATGTCATCAAAGTAAAGGATTTTTTGGAAGCGTTGACGAGGTAGGCGTGGATTTATTTTCGTTGTCAGGCCTCACCCCAACCCCTCTCCGAAGGAGAGGGGCAAGCTCTTGTGTGGTTTAGGTTAGGAATTTTTTTTATGGGCATTTAATTTTCTAGAATTGTGAGGTTCTGAAAATTGAAGAATATAAGTTCAATAGTTTTTTCAGTGGACGATTTTTGGACGGCGGTGAAGCCCCTCTCCTTTGGAGAGGGGTTGGGGTGAGGCTAGACGAGTATCGTAAATAATTGGAGAAGTGTCGCAACTACCCTCCGAATCCCGCGCGCAGAGCAGGACAGAATGTGGAGGGCGTTTGAGTAGTGGTGGCTATGATGGAAATTTTATGTTACTCATTGTTTGCTTTTTTGCCTTTTCAATATTATAGATCATTATCTAGGGATCTCTAGATTCTGAAAGTATAGCACAAGTCACATTTATTCAACAACTATTTTTAGCTGGCCAATTTTGTCTTGAGTTTTGCATTTTACTACGTCAATGTAAATTGTATCTCCTGCATGACAAGCAAAGCTCTGGTTTACGTCAGTTAATCCATCATTTTGTACTATACACCAGTACTTTGTAGATTCATAACCTTTTTCAGTTTTTTTGATGTTTAAAAATCTGTCGCCATCTTCAATAAAAGTCCAATAGAATAAAAAACCAAAATGCCGAACGCTATATCGTTTGTTGACCCAAATGTTAAAAACTTCATTATAGTCTACAAGACTATCTCCTTGTACCGAAATCTCTAGATTATCCGATATTAGTAATTGAGACTCTTTTGATGATTCGATATCATCTTCATTGAAAGTAGTGATGTTTATAATTCTACCATCAAGAAGCAGGTAGCTCAAGCCGACATAAAGAGCGAAGAGGATAGCTAAAATTAGAAGTAGTTTATTAATGTTGTTCATACCTAGTCTTTCTTTTAAGTTTTTCATCAATCTTTACGCCTTGATTACTCTTTTCAATTTTAGCTTGGTTTTTTAAGGGAAGTGATTTTTCCTGAAGTTCCTTCCCATGATGCCATTTGAGATTGTCGGTGCTCGTCACATCCTGCTTTTCCCACATCAAACCGAATGGGTAATAATCCATTATTTGAACAGTATTCGCCTTTATAATTCGCACCGTCATACCTTCAAAGTTAACAGGTTTTTTGGAAGCCTTCACGAGGTAGGTGTGGATTTATTTTCGTTGTCAGGCCTCACCCCAACCCCTCTCCCAAGGAGAGGGGCTAGCTCTTGTGTGGTTGACGTTAGAAAAAAAATTTAGGGCATTTTACTTTCGGGAATTGGTATCCCTTCACTCAGGCACGTCGGCGGGTTGGAAGCGGGGGGACTTCCAGCGATGGGGGAGTAAATGAATGAGATCTTCTTTCTTTTCTGTTTGATTTATTTTCACAAGGACGTCTTCTAACCATTCTTCTGGATTGATATTATTCGC
>JBKCOM010000070.1:0-9875 GCA_046309775.1 Flavobacteriales bacterium | reverse complement strand
AGACAGACTTTACTCTTTGTTCTAATCAAAATCAAGTAGAACTCATTAAAAAGAGGAGGTCGTTATGCGTCTTAGTGAACACACAGATCGTCAGTTGGTAGAAGCCTACATTCGTGGGCACGAGGAATGTTTCCAAGAATTGTTGAAGCGTTACAAGAGCCGAGTTTTCGGAAAAATCACAATGTACGTGAAAGACAGAGCTGCCGCAGAGGACATTTTTCAAGACACGTTTATGAAAGCAATCCAAGCCCTAAAAGATGGACAATACAACGAAGAGGGTAAGTTTAGTGCTTGGATTATGCGCATTGCACACAACTTGTGCATAGACTATTTCCGCGTAAAGAAGAAGATGCCTATGAGTCGTGCAAACGATGATTACGATCCGTTTGACTACATTGGCAGCGGTGAAAAGAATTCCGAGCAGATCAATATCAATAAGCAAGTCTTGGCGGATGCTAAGAAGCTCTTGAATCAGCTTCCTGCAGAGCAGAAAGAGATTGTAATGATGCGTCTTTACTATGATATGAGCTTTAAAGAAATCTCAGATTCGTTGAATATTAGCATTAATACAGCGCTTGGTAGAATGCGTTATGCGTTGATCAATCTTCGCAAACTGATCGAGAAGCATCAAATTGAAATGACGCTTTCATAAAAAAAAATTAAGATGTTATAATAAAGTTAGAAATGGGACGTTAGCTGGTCATAAAACAAAACCCGCCTATGTCCCATTTTACACTTCAAGATTTAGTAGATTTTACTCAAAACGAAAGAAAAATGGTAGAAGATGTCCTACCAAAGGCAACCCACGACAACGAAGTGGAGCCTAGTGAAGCTTGCCTCCGCAACATTTTGGATTATTCTAAAGCGTTGAGCGTGCGCACTTCGAAAAAAATGAAGCAAGTTCATGTTATTTTGAACTAAGCTCAAGGTCACAAAATATTAACCGAGGCTGTCCGAAGGACGGCCTCTTTTTTTTTTCGGACTTTTTGTTACTTTTGAATACTATGAAAAAAATCACGCTACTAATACTATTGGCCTTTTTAAATGTAACCGCATCTTCACAACGTGAAAAGGAGTTCCAGATTAGAGGAAGTTATGGCCTTGCTGGCTATTCTACTTTTTCAGAATTCGTCCCTAATTATTTTACAGGCTCAAAGTACTTGAATTCGTAACCATCATTTGATGGATGAAAGATGTGCGTGAGGTCATTGAGGATATGATGCGGCTCCATAATGGCGTCACCGAAGTAATCCTTCTGATTGGTGTTGCAATAAAAGACCTGTTTGTTTTGAAAGGCTTTGATTTTAGTAAATCGGCTGTCCTCATTCTCAATTATGCTATAGACGAGTGGTTGTCTAGAAAATTCCACACGTCCCCAAAAGTCGCATTCAAATACTAGATCAACCAGCGATTCGAAAGGAAGGGCAATATTTTGATTTGAAATAGAATCGTTGAGGACATAATTTGCACCAGCATCATTTATTAAGATTGATTGAAAGCTATTGCCTGGCGGCGCATACCAAACGCCGCCTTCTTGACTACCTGTAAACACACAAGGTCTTTGGTCATTGAATCTAGAATTGTCATTTTTAATATTCAAATATCGATTCTCAATGTCGGCAAATACTTTATCAGCGAGGGAATCTTGACCACAAACAGCGCCGAAGACTTTAACCCATTCGACCCTTCCTAGCGGATGCTTTTCTAAATACTCTGATATTGGAAAACAGCGTATTCCTTTTGAAGTGTATTTGTCATAACTCCCGTGGCCGTAGGGATAGACGAAAAACCAATCGGGCTTTAGTGAAATAAGAACTTCCAGATCGACGTCATCAGCAGAGCTGAGGTTAAGGATATCATCGTTGTCGATAGCAGCGCGAGCGTTGGAGTTTCGAACCAAATCTGCGAAGGCAACTGCTTTTATTGAGTTTAAACTGTTTAGTTTATCGAAAAAAGAAAGGTGTGTTGTGGATAGGCAAGCAAGGTTTTTTGAAGTTTGGCTTATTTCAATAACTTCTAGTGTATCGCCTGGGTTTTCTAGATCAAAAAGAATTATGTGTTTTTTGTTCTGAAACTCAATAATTTCAAAGCCTTCAGCATACTTCGGTTTGAATGATTTACCTTCTTTTATTGACATTTCACTATTGCTTTGATTACCACATGAGGCCAAAAAAAGACAAATCGCGTAGAAGTAATATTTCATAACGCGAAAATAAGGGTAAGGAGTCTTTAAATTCGCGCACACATCCATTCAATGAAAATGGCAAATACAAAAGAGTTAGAATTCAACAAGAATGAAGATAAGATGATGCAATTGGTATCCCAATTGAATCGTCGCTTAGAGAAGATAAACCTTGGCGGAGGAAAGTCGAAAATCGATAAGGAGCACGAGCGTGGCAAGCTGACCGCTCGCGAACGCATTGATTATTTACTAGATAGAGGTTCGCAGCGCATCGAAATCGGTGCCTTCGCTGGAGATGAGATGTACGCCGAACACGGCGGTTGTCCTGCGGCAGGAGTGGTGGTTATGATGGGTTATATTCAAGGAAGACTTTGTTTGGTTGTTGCCAACGACGCCACGGTTAAGGCGGGTGCATGGTTTCCTATCACAGGTAAAAAGAATCTACGCGCACAAGAGATTGCGATGGAAAATCGAATTCCTATTGTGTACTTGGTGGATAGCGCGGGAGTGTATTTGCCGATGCAGGACGAGATATTTCCCGACAAGGAGCATTTTGGAAGAATTTTTCGCAACAATGCTATCATGAGTAGCATGGGTATACCTCAAATTGCAGCAGTGATGGGATCTTGCGTGGCTGGCGGTGCATACCTGCCCATCATGTCTGACGAGGCTTTAATCGTAGACAAAACAGGAACAATCTTTCTTGCGGGGTCTTACTTGGTGAAAGCTGCAATTGGTGAAGACATCGATAATGAAACGCTCGGAGGAGCAACTACCCATTGTGAAATCTCTGGTGTCACCGATTATAAAGCTAAGGATGATAAAGACGCTTTAGATCGAATTAGAAATATAATTGACAAGTTTGGTAAACCACAAAATCAAGCTGGATTTGATAGAGTAAAGGCGTTAGAACCAAAGCGCAATGCTCGAGAACTATATGGTATTTTGCCAGAAGACCGAACGAAGCCTTATGATGTACGAGAAATTCTATCGTGTATCGTGGATGGAGGTGAGTTGATGGAGTATAAGGAGGAATACGGAAAGACGATTGTTTGTGCTTATGCTCGTGTGGATGGTTGGGCAGTGGGAATTGTTGCAAATCAACGTTTGGTGGTTAAGAGTAAAAAGGACGGAATGCAATTGGGTGGTGTGATTTTTAGTGATAGTGCTGATAAAGCTGCACGTTTCATTATGAATTGCAATCAAAAAAATATTCCGCTAGTTTTTCTTCAAGATGTGACTGGTTTTATGGTCGGTTCGCGTTCTGAACATGGAGGGATCATCAAGGACGGGGCGAAGATGGTAAATGCTCAAGCTAACAGCGTGGTACCTAAGTTCACGATAATAACAGGTAATAGTTATGGAGCGGGCAACTACGCCATGTGCGGAAAAGCTTACGATCCGCGATTGATTGTAGGCTGGCCCACAGCGCAGGTTGCAGTGATGGGAGGAGCGCAGGCTGCGAAGGTGTTGTTACAAATTGAAGTGGCTTCATTGAAGGCAAAGGGAGAGGAGATTACAAAGGAGCGTGAAGAGGAATTGTATAATAAGATAAAAGCCCGATATGATGCACAAACCTCGCCTTATTATGGCGCTGCAAGACTATGGTTGGATGCTATCATCGATCCAGTAGATACTCGAAAGTGGATTAGTATGGGTATTGAAGCTGCTAATAACGCGCCGGCAGAAAGGGCTTATTCTACAGGAGTTTTACAAGTGTAGATAATAGGATAATAGGATAATAAGATAATAGGATAATAAGATAGTAGGATGGTATGAAATTATTTATAGAAAAAAGGCCATTATTGTTTCTTTTAATTCTTGCTTTTGCGGTGAGGTTGGTGGCGGTTTTTTTTGCGAAGGGGTATATGATGCATGATGACCACTTTCTGACAGTGGAGCCAAGTGCAAGTTGGGCGGATGGGTTTAACTTCAACGAATGGGCGCCTGGAATCGGCAATGACAGGGAGTCTCCTGAGCCTATCAGTTTTTTTTATTTAGGGTTTTTATTTGTTTTTTTTAAAACGATGAATCTTCTTGGATTGGAAAGTCCAGATCATCAAATGTTTGTGATACGTTTAATACACGCATTGTATTCCCTTCTTACAATTTATTTTTCTTATAAAATTACTGAGCGAATTTCTAATAAAAAGAATGCATTTCAGGTCGGACTTTTGCTTTCCTTGATCGCAATTATGCCGAACTATTCTGTCCGCAATCTAGTAGAGTTTGTATCAATGCCTCCGCTTCTTGCCGGATTTTGGATTTTGATTAAGAATAATGCATTTAAAATCATCAATACTAGACTGCCTTTTGGAAATTCTTCATTGACGCTACAATCAGATTCTGGCAATCAGATTTCAATAGGCATTAAGCAATTGGTAGCTGCTGCCTTCATAATGGGACTGGCGGTTGGATTTCGTTATCAAACCGTTTTAGTGGTAGCGTTTACTGGAATTATTTTTTTAATTCAAAAAGAAATAAAGAATTTTATTGTTTTCGGTCTCGTGGCGTTTACGGCGTTCTTTCTAACCCAGATAGATGATGTCTTGTTGTGGGGAGGAACTCCCTTCCAGCATTTGATGGGTTATTTTGGTTATAATGCTGAAAATGCTCTGAATTATCCTGGTTCATGGGCGACATATCTATCTTTTATAGGATACATTGTTTTACCTCCTGTGAGCTTGATGTTGGCTTTTGGTTTTTTCAGGGAATGGAAGCGCTATTTCTTTATTTTTTTACCAGTATTTGTATTCGTTGTATTTCATATTATTTACCCCAATCGACAAGAACGATTTATATTTCCAATTCTTCCCTTTTTTATAATGCTGGGTGTTATTGGATGGAATCGCTTCGTAGATCAGAGTGCATTTTGGTCAACAAGAAAAACGCTTTTAAAGACAGTCTGGATTTTCTTTTGGATGATAAACATAACGGGAATGCTTGTTCTTTCTACAACTTACAGTAAGCGAGCTCGAGTGGAGGCGATGCTTTATCTTTATAAAAAAGGTGATTGTAAGAATTTCATTCAAGACTTTAGGCAAGGTGAAAGTGGCAGTCTAGTTCCGCAGTTTTACTCGGGTACTTGGGACTGGTATTATGTGTTCAGAAGTTCTACAGATTATGCAGGTGAGATTAGGATGATGGATGCATGGGAGAAGAAGCATGAGGGAACGATCAAACCCAAGTCGAAGCCTAATTATATTCTTTTTTATAACGAAGCGAATCTTAAAGAAAGAATAGAAGCCATGCAGGCGTATTTTCCTCAGATGACATTTGAAACAAAGGTGGAGGCGGGTTGGTTTGATGTTTTATTGCATACGCTCAACGAAAAGAATTCTTTAGAAACCATTTATATTTATAAATTAAATTGAGTTTAATTAGAGGGGTTTTAATCTCTACGATATTGTTGGTGCTAGTGACCGTAACTAGAGCTCAACAAGCGGATACTATTCGTTTTCGTACGAAAGCTTGGAATTATGCTTATCGTTTTTTGAACGATAGTATGGATCTCGCGAAGCCGAAAGTACTTTTATATCCGGTTGTGGCTTATTCACCAGAGACTAGTTTAGAGTTGGGTTTTTCAGGGTTATATCTTTATTATGCCAAAGGAGATTATCAAAAGAATCGTTTGAGTGAGGTTCAACTTTTTTCATTTGCTACATTGAATCGGCAGTACGGGGCTTGGTTTGATCACTTTCTATATAGTAATAATGACAATTGGTTTTTTTTAGGGAGGTTGAGGTTTCAGCGTTTCCCTTTATACTACTACGGTGTAGGGATAGATGCTAAGAAAGAGGATGAAACAGTACTTGATGCTGATTATACTTTGATAAAGGAGCGCATACTTAGAAAAATCAGTAAGAATTTTTTTGTTGGTTTGGAGATAGATTACCAGCGCTTATATAATGTTCGTTTTGCTGATGAGGCTGAGCATCCGCATGGTACTTTGCGAGGGGCGTATGGCTCTACTAATTTGGGTTTAGGTTTAGGATTAGTGTATGATAGTCGGAAGAATGCATTGAATGTTAGGGATGGGATTTTTGCAGAGTTGGGTTATCTCCATTACGATCCTGCAATAGGAAGTCGCTATCAATTCAATAGTATCGTAAGTGATTTTCGCTATTTCAAGAAAATAAGAGAAAAGCAGGTACTAGCCTTTCAAGCTGTTGGAATATTTCAGAATGGGGATGTTCCATTCAATCAACTTGCACTTGTTGGCGGAGAGAGTATGATGCGGGGATATTACACGGGTAGATTTAGAGATAAAAATTATACAGCATTTCAGGTAGAATATCGTTGGCTTCCATTTAAATGGAGCAAGCGTTTTGGAGCGACAGTGTTTACATCCATCGGAAGTGTGGCAGATGAGCCTTCTATGCTTATGGAAAAAAGATGGATGCCAGCGGGTGGTGCGGGCTTGAGATTCCTTGTTTTTCCTAAGAAAGATATTTTTATTCGTGCCGACATCGCGCTTACTCCTGAAGGTAGGGGCTTTTATTTATATACAGGAGAGGCGTTTTAAACTGTTTTTTTCTACCGTATCTGATTGAAATTGAGGTCTTAATTAATTTTTGGGTGAACAAAAAAACTCCTCGAACCGTATAGTGTGCAAAACTTAATTAGTGTATAAATGCACATTTTTTTTTTAATAGTTTCCTTTGTATCAGAATTTTACATGGCATGTAAAATTTATTTGTTTGAAAAATCCAAGAAGACTTTGAACCTCACTTTTGAAAAATTATTACATAACGGCTTAATGCGTCTAGCATTAGTGCTTGTTTTGGTCGTAGTTGGGGGGGTATCGAGAGCTCAGCCAGGAAAGGACGGAGCACTCACGGTCTCGGCGAGCAACACCGTTATAAATCGTTACGCGCGTGTTGTATCAGATATCCCGCAAGGGTCTAATACCGTCGTGGTCGATGATATCAATAATTTAGATCGAAATGGGGTAGGTTATTATCCTTCAGGTTTTGTTTCCAACTCATCTGTTTATGCCTCAAATGATTTGAGTGCTGGTGATTTGATCATGCTTTACCAGGCTCAAGGGGCGACAATTAGCAATCCGAATACAGTTGATTATGGTGCTGTAAGCAGTTATAATGGCTCGGGTAGATACGAGTTATTTTATGTAGAATCGGTTTCGGGTAATACAATTACTCTTAGTTGTGGGGTTAATTTTTCATATACACAGTCTGGATATGTTCAGGTGGTTCGTATCCCACAGTACACCACGCTTACCATCAATTCTACTGGAAGTGTTGCAGCGGTGCCATGGGGACATCCGAATTTTGGAGGCACTTCTCCTTCGGCGATAACACGACGAAGAGGTGGAGTTTTGGCGGCAACTGCTGAAAATATAGTGAATAACGGTTTAGTCTCTGCGGATGCTTCAGGTTTTAGAGGCGGAACAGTTATAACAAATATTTCGGCGTCAAGTGCTTCTTTTTTAGCGTCATATCTCGATGTCTCGAATGTTGTTGGAGGTGAAAAAGGAGAGAGTATTTCAGGATATCGAGAGGATTATGATAATATGTTCGGTGGACGTTATGGCAGAGGCGCTCCGGCAAACGGTGGTGGCGGGGGAAATGGACACAATGCTGGGGGCGGAGGAGGCGCCAATGGCGGAGTCTTAGCAAATTGGTTTAGAGGAGCTGGAGTGATGAATGATTTTACGGGGAGCTGTGGGAGCCCCGGAGCTTGGGTTTTTGATCCAGATTATATTGCAAATGGCAATGTGCTTACAACTTCTTCTGGCGGTGGACGTGGAGGTTATTCTCTAGCTCAGACCAATGCCAATGCTTGTACGCTCGGTCCTTCTTATCCTGCAAATACTATAGCTCCCGGAATTCCCGCTACTGATGTGTTGAGGTCTTGGGGCGGGGATAGGCGAGATGCGGTGGGTGGTTTGGGAGGCAGACCTCTAGTTTCGACAGGATTTCAAAATCAAGCATTCCTTGGTGGTGGTGGAGGCGCAGGCCATGGTAACAATGAGGATAATCAAGACGGTGGTGATGGTGGAGGCCTCATATTTCTTTCTGTCAATAATTCTATCACAGGAAGCGGTATCATAAGTGCTAACGGGCAGAACGCTCTAGGTACTGTGAGTTTGGGTACCGATGGGCCAGGAGGTGGAGGCGGAGGGGGGACTATCTTGATTAGCGCTTCTATAATATCAAATAGTCAAACTATTCGGGCAAATGGTGGTGATGGAGGAGATCAGAATGTAACCTTAGCCGAGGCGCAAGGGCCTGGCGGCGGCGGCGGTGGTGGCGTGATTGTCATTGATGCGAATACTGATGACTCCGCAAAGACTGTAAACGGCGGCTCGAATGGAAATACTAACGGCTCAGTTGTAACTGAGTTCACGGCGAATGGAGCCACCAGCGGAAATGCTGGTACTATTACGATTGCAGATTTGCAATCAGGTCCGTTGGCATGTTCCGCAGATCTTCAGGTTCAAATTACTGCTAGCAGTCTCACACCAGTGGAGGGAACGAATGTTACCCTGACTATTACAGTTTCAAACAACAGTCAAAACGCAGTAAGTGGCGTGTTAGCAAATAATATTCTCTCTAATGGATTCACAATAGTTTCTGTGACGCCGTCCGCAGGGTTATGGAATGCACCCAACTGGAGCATTCCTTTTTTAGCAGGAAATAGTAGTATAACCTTGACGGTGGTGGCTACAATATTAAACAGTGGAAGCTATTCAAATACAGCAACGGTAAGTTTTAACGGAATCGACACCAATAGCTCGAATAATACTTCAATAGTAACCCTGCTTCCGGCTTTTATTCCAGTTGTCAACGACGATGTTGGCGCTACCCTTACCGAAGACGGCGCGAATGGGAATGTAAATGTTTTAGCTAATGACACAGACTTGAATGGCAACCCAACTGCACCCACAAATGGCGCCAATCAATTTGTGTTTGATTTGAATAGTGTTACAGTAGGTGTGCAAACTTCGGTGACCACTTCACAAGGAGTTTGGTCATACACTGCTACCAGCGGAGTTGTCACTTTTGATCCCGCAAATGATTTTAACGGAACAGCGACGCTTACCTACACATTGTGCGACCCAGGTGGTTTGTGTGACCAGGGAACGATCACTTTCCTTGTTCAGGCTGTGAATGATGCTCCTGTGGCATTGAATAATACGGCCGCGACCAATGAAGACACAAACGTTACAATAAGCAATATTCTATCGAATGACAGTGATATCGACAATTCACTTCTTATTTCCAATATTGATCTCAACACAAGTGTCAGCGGAGTTCAAACAAGTATAACCAATTCTTTTGGGACGTGGATATTGAACATAAGCAACGGCAGTGTTACTTATTCGCCTGCACCCAATTTTAATGGAACGGCAAATTTGACTTATGAAATTTGTGACACTGGAAACCCAGCTCTGTGTGCCCAAGCAGAATTAATTGTGACAGTAACCGCAGTTAATGACGCGCCGATAGCGAATGATGACGATGGAGGTACACTAATAGAAGACGGAGCAAACGGAAGCGTTTCTATTCTTCTAAATGACACCGATGCAGATGGCAATCCAACAGCTCCCACAAATGGCACTGGTCAGTTTAGTGTTGATTTGAATTCAACGACAGCGGGAGTTCAAACATCATTTACGAATGCCCAAGGGGTTTGGACGTATGATGCAACAACAGGTGTTGTCACCTTT
>JBKCOM010000069.1:0-4940 GCA_046309775.1 Flavobacteriales bacterium | reverse complement strand
GAGGCGTTTTCTAAAAATCCATGGAGAAATACGAGATGTTTTTTCGACATAGCGGTTGCAATTTAGTTTTGTATTTATGGGAATCCTATCATCGAACTTGAAATTTTTGCGCAAACAGCATCAACTCACTCAAACTGAGTTGGCAACGGTACTCGGCATCAAGCGCCCTGTGACTGGCGCGTATGAAGAAGACCGCGCCGAACCGAAGCTCTCACTTCTGATTGATATGGGGCGCTATTTTGGTGTGGAAGTGGATGATTTGATCAGCAGAGATTTAGCATCCGTACGTCAGCCGAAGCGCACATTATTTGATCGCTCAAAAATACCTGTAGTGCCAGTAAAAGCAGTTGCAGGTTATCTGAATGGCTACGCAGACGTGGAATACATTGACTCATTGCCAACAGTAGATTTGACGACCACGGAGATTCCGCTTACAAGCGATATGCGGGTATTTCAAATAGCTGGAGATAGCATGCTGCCCATTCCGGATAGTTCATACATTATTTGCTCGAAAGTGGAGAATTTGGCATTGCTGAAAGAAGGGAAACGTCATATCGTGGTGACGATGACTGAAGGCATCGTGTATAAGCGTGTTTATCGTTTTGAAGACCGTTTGCGATTGGTGAGCGATAATGCGGTTTTCAGCCCATTTGAAGTGCATTTGGGCGATGTGACAGAGCTGTGGAAAACGGTAGGATTCATACTTCCCGACGAAGAGTAGTTGCCAAGGAATGTAAAAGAACTATTGGTGGGTACTGAGTGTTCTTACCTTTGTTTTCTCAATAATTTTAGAACAATGGAATCAAAAAAAATACCTACATCCGTTTATGCTGAAATGACGCCGAATCCTGCTGCAATGAAATTTGTGGCCGACCGTGCACTCGTGACAGGCGGATTGCAAATCGAATATCGTTCGAAAGCTGAAACAAAAAACTCTTCTCCACTAGCAGAAGAAATTTTCAATTTCCCATTTGTGACGGGCGTTTTCATCAGTGGCAATTTTGTGACTGTTACAAAAGATGAATCGCTTGGTTGGGAAATGATCGTGATGCAATTGCGTGAATATATTCGTGAATGGCTGATGGACAATGCCGTGGCGGTGACAGCAGTACCAGCGGAATTGCTCGATCGCAAGCCTACTGTGGCACCAGAACAGCTAGGAGCCTCGAAGCCTTCGATGGATTATTCTTCGATTGAGCCAAGTCCTTATGATGACGAGATTCGTTTCTTGCTAGATGAATATGTGAGACCTGCGGTAGAACAAGATGGCGGAGCAATAGACTTTATGGCTTATAAAGACAAAAAAGTGTATGTGCAAATGAAGGGTTCATGCAGTGGCTGTCCTTCCAGTACCGCAACGTTGAAGGGAGGTATAGAGAATTTGTTGAAGGCACGTTTGCCAGAGATTGTGGAGGAAGTTGTAGCAGAAGCGGTGTAATTTTTTTACCAAGACCAAAACCTGTATTCATGAGATATTTTTTCACGGCCATTGCGCTATTGTTTTCTGGTTGTGCATTGGCTCAGCCCACATTTCCTTACAATGGAGTGCGACCAAAGGAAGTGACTTCTGTCGCCATCACTCACGCAACAGTGATAGTGGCACCAGGCGAACAGATTGAAGATGCAACGATTATAGTAGATAAGGGAAAAATCGTGGCAGTGGGTAAAGGTCTTGATGTGCCAGCAAATGCTGTTGTCTACGATGCCACGGGAAAATTTATCTATCCTTCTTTTATAGAATTGTATTCCGATTATGGAATGCCGAAAGCCGCACCAGCGGAGCGTTCGTGGCGCAATCAGCGCACGGAATCTTCAAGAAAAGGAGCTTTCGGTTGGAATGAGGCCATTCGTGCGGATCAACGGGCGTACATGAATTTTCAACCAGCAGAAGAAAGTGCGCAAGAGTTGCGCGGTCTCGGTTTTGGTGCGGTGGTAACACATGTGAATGACGGAATTGCCCGCGGTTCGGGGGCTTTAGTCAATTTGGGATTGAATGTTAACGAAGCCCTTCTCAGCCCTGAGGTAGGTGCGTTTTATTCTTTTAATAAAGGGACCAGCCAACAAGACTATCCTTCCTCATTGATGGGGAGTATTGCATTGTTGCGTCAAACATATTATGACGCGCAATGGTATGCGGATCAAGGAAAAAAGGTAGAACAAAATATCTCGTTGGAAGAGTTCAATCGCATGCAAGCCTTGCCTTCTGTATTTGATGCAGGAGATAAATGGAGTGTATTTCGAGCAGATAAAGTTGGTGATGAATTTCGTACGCAGTATATTATACGCGGCACTGGCGCTGAGTATCAGCGATTGGATGACATTGTGGCTACGAAAGCAACATTCATTTTGCCTCTCAATTTTCCTTTAGCATACGATGTCACGGATCCAATTCTTGCACGCTGGGTGGAGCTTAGTGAGTTGAAACATTGGGAGCTCGCACCATCGAATGCGGCGATGCTTCATAGCAAGGGAGTGAAGTTTGCTTTTACTTCATCGGGATTAATGGATAAAAAGGATTTTTTGAAAAATATCAGAAAGTCAGTAGAGCGTGGACTTGACAAGAATGCGGCACTGGCGGCTCTGACTACTGTTCCAGCATCGATGATAAAAACCGAACGTTTACTCGGTCAATTGAAAGCGGGATATGAAGCGAATTTCATTGTGTGTAGTGAAGATTTTTTTAGCGAAAAATGTACGATATATGAAAACTGGGTTGCTGGGAAACGTTTTGAAGTAAATCCGCTTCCGAAGGAGGAAGTAAAAGCAGGAAACTATGAATTGGTCGCGGGTGAAATTCAAATGAATCTTGCCATTGGGATGAAGGATGGAAAGAATGAAGTGACTCGATTGCGAAAGAACGCTACAAATAGCGCTATGATGGACACCCTTCGCTATGACCTTGAAATCCGCAAGGACATGGACTTTTTAACCTTAAAACTTTCACCCGATTCGGCAGGGAAGTCAGAGGGCGTCTTACGATTCAGTGGATATAAGAATAACAAAGGCTGGGCTGGAACGTTTGAAAACGGACAAGGAAAACAAATAGCAGCGACCATTACAGCTAAGGAACTAAAAGCTGAAAATGCACCGAAGAAGGAGGACAAGAAAACTGAAACCGAACAAACATTCGGTAAGGTTATTTATCCTTTTACAGCCTATGGATATGAAGAAAAGCCGCAGAAGAAAACAGTCCTAATTAAGAACGCCACACTTTGGACGAATGAGGCAGAAGGCAAAATAGAGAATGGTCAATTACTAATTTCAAACGGTAAAATCGTAGCGCTAGGTAAAGATCTTACTACCAGTGGTTATGTGATCGATGAGGAAATAGATGCTGCGGGAAAGCATGTCACCGCAGGCATTATAGACGAACACAGTCACATCGCATTGGCCAGTGTTAACGAAGGCTCTCAAGCGAGCAGTGCAGAAGTACAAGAAGCGTCGGTGCTTTGGCCAGAAGATATCGATATCTACAGACAACTGAGTGGCGGTGTAACGGCAGCGCAGTTATTACACGGAAGCGCGAATCCCATCGGAGGTCAGAGTGCCTTGGTGAAAATGAAATGGGGTGTGAGTGCGGATGAAATGCTCATTCCGAATACCGATGGGTTCATCAAATTTGCATTGGGTGAGAATGTAAAGCAAAGTAATTGGGGAGATTTTAATACCACACGTTTCCCACAAACCCGAATGGGAGTGGAGCAAGTGTATTATGACCACTTCATTCGAGCGCGGGAGTATGCTGCTGAGTGGAACAACTATTTCATTTCAGGAAATAAGAAAAAGAAATTTGGCAGTACACCAAGGAGAGATTTAGAATTAGATGCGCTTGCTGAAATATTAAACAAACAGAGATTCATTACGTGCCACAGTTATGTGCAAAGTGAAATCAATATGTTGATGCACGTTGCGGACAGTTTGGGCTTTAAGATTAACACGTTCACTCACATTTTGGAAGGTTATAAGGTAGCCGACAAAATGGCTGCTCATGGAGCTGGCGGTTCATCGTTTAGTGATTGGTGGGCATATAAGATGGAAGTGAAAGACGCCATACCGCACAACGGAGCATTGATGTGGAAGAAGGGAATAACAGTGGCTTTCAATTCTGATGACGCGGAAATGGCGAGACGTTTGAATCAAGAGGCAGCAAAGGCCGTGAAATACGGCGGTGTTCCTGAAGAGGAAGCTTTGAAATTTGTTACATTAAATCCAGCGAAATTATTGCATCTGGACAAACGCATGGGCTCATTGAAAGTAGGGAAAGATGCTGACATCGTTATTTGGAGCGGACATCCGATGTCGGTCTATACAAAGGCCGAAAAGACATTCGTGGATGGCGTGTGCTACTTTGATATCAAAGAGGATGAAGCGAGAAGAGAACAAATGGATAAGGAGCGAGCGCGCATAATTCAGTTGATGTTGACTGCCAAAGAAAAGGGAGAGCCAACGATGATGCCGGGCTTCAAGCCGCGCAAACACTTCCATTGCGACACAATGGACAATAGCAGCATCGGAATATTTTGGAGAAACTAAACAAGAACATTCATCATGAAAAATATATTTCCAATCATTTTCTTTTTAGTAGCGTTGCATAGTGTGGCGCAGTTCAACCCCGCGCCTGCGCCCGCACAGAAAAAATCTGTTTTGATAATGAATGCCACCGCGCACATTGGCAATGGGGACGTTATTGAGAATTCAGTAGTCGGCTTTAAAGAAGGAAAAATTACGCTTGTAGCAGACGCGCGCACTGTGCGTATTGATATGTCTGCATACGATACCATCATACAAGCTTCTGGAATGCATTTGTATCCTGGATTTATAGCTTCAAACACGACATTGGGATTGCATGAAATAGATGCAGTTCGCGCGCAGAATGATGTTTCAGAAGTGGGCACTTACAAACCGAGCGTTCGTTCGGCTATTGCTTTTAATACGGATTC
>JBKCOM010000068.1:0-3614 GCA_046309775.1 Flavobacteriales bacterium | reverse complement strand
TCTAACTACTATATTTGCGCGCAATCAAACCAGAAAAAATGAAGTTTGTAGTTACAAGTACCGCTCTTCTTAAGCAATTACAGATGCTAAGCGGAGTTTTGAATTCGAGCAACACCTTGCCAATTCTAGATAATTTTCTTTTTGAAATAAAAGAAAATGAATTATCCATTTCAGCCTCTGACTTGGAGACGGCGATGAGCAATAAAATGACCATCCAGTCAAAGGAAACAGGCATGATCGCGGTTCCTGCGAAGTTGATCCTCGATATTCTCAAGAGTCTTCCCGAGCAGCCGTTGACTTTCAGTGTGGATGAGAAGACTTATGCTATTGAAATCGCTAGCGACTATGGTAAATATAAGCTCAATGGCCACAATGGCGATGAATTCCCAAAGGCTCCAGTGATGGAGAACCAAAGATCATTGGTGATTCAGAGCGATGCGTTGGCACGTGCGATCAACAAGACGCTTTTCGCAACAGGCAATGATGATATGCGTCCTGTGATGAGCGGTGTGTTCTTCGAAATCCATGAAAATAGCATGCGTTTCGTAGCTACCGATGCTCATAAGCTCGTTCGCTACAGCCGCACCGATGTGGGCGGTGATAGCCCTGCTGCTTTCATCGTTCCTAAGAAGCCGCTCAACCTTTTGAAAGGTTCTTTGGGTTCTCAAAAGACAGAAGTAAAACTTGAGTATACCGACAACAGCGCGCTTTTCACTTTTGACAATGTGACTTTGATGTGTCGCTTGATTGAGGGCAAATACCCCAACTACGAAGCGGTAATCCCAAAAGAAAACCCATTCAAATTGACAATAGATCGTCTCGATCTTTTGAGTTCTATCAAGCGTGTGAGCATCTTCGCCAACAAGACTACTCACCAGGTGCGTTTGCGCATGGGCGGAAGCGAATTGAACATTTCTGCAGAGGATTTGGACTTCGCAAACGAAGCACAAGAGCGCCTCACTTGTTCTTATGCAGGTGATGATATGGAAATCGGATTCAACTCACGCTTCCTTCAAGAAATGCTCGGCAACCTCACTTCCGAAAACGTGAACATCGAAATGAGCGCACCTAATCGCGCTGGGATTTTGACTCAGGTGGAAGCGGATGATGTGTCTGAGGATATTCTAATGTTGGTGATGCCGGTGATGTTGAACTCGTAAGTTCTTCTACCTCCTCCTCGTCAGGTTCCAATTCATATTGATAGACCTTGCGCTGAGGACCCACTTTGCGATATACGAAGACCGCTAAGATTCCCGCGAGAAAGCCGGATAAGTGACCTTCCCAAGATACTTTAGGGTCGATTGGAAATAAATACCAAACCAACGATCCGTAATAAAGAGCAACAATTAAAGAAACCCGCATCATTTGCGGGTTTTTTCGTATTAGCCCACTAAAGAATAAAAAAGAAAACTGCGCATAGAGCAACATGCTCGCGCCAATGTGATATGTGGGGCGGCCTATCAACCAAAGCAAGGCGCCGCTCACGAAAAAGGTGAAGAGAAAAACGCGAATGCTAATGGTGCGATAGAAATAAAAAAGAAAACTATTCAGCACCATAAAACCCAAGGTATTGTGCCAAATGTGATCAAAGTTGCCATGTATAAAATGCATGGTGAAAATTCCGCGCAGACCTTCTACATCGCGGGGCAGCATTCCATATTGATTCATGCGATACCCGAGGTATTCGTCCATTACGAATACAGCCCAACAAATAGAAAGGAAGAAGAGCGAAACAAAGATGGCGTCTAAGATTTTGGCCCCATCAGAAGTTTTCGTTCCATAAATATTTGTTAAAGGTGTTTGCATTTTCAATAATAATCTATCTTTAGCACACTAAACGTTTCGTGCAATGAAAAAGAGTATCCTCACTTTGATGTCGTCTTTATTGTTGAGTTACGCGGCTGTCGCGGCCAACGATCAAAAGCAGGATCAGCAAGATCCTTCAAAAGACAAAGAAAAGAAAGTCTCATTTTCGCTTACCGATGGATATTTTTCCATCTTCGAAATCCTGTTGGAAAAGCCCAAGGTAGATACTTTGCGCGCCCCCATCAGCCCGAAGCCAAACAATAGCGGTGCCAACAAGAAAAAGTGACATTGCGTCAGTGCGTCTATATTTGACGCATGAAGTCAACACAACTCAATAGCCTTTCTTTCATTCCCGAGACGGAGCTCATTCTTCGTCCCGATGGAAGCGTGTATCACCTCGGAGTAACGCCCTCACAAGTAGCATCCAAAATCATCATCGTTGGTGATCCCGAGCGCGTGCCGACCATCTCTGACTTATTTGATAATGTAGAATGCCGGATTCACAATCGCGAGTTTGTGGTACACACGGGCAGCTACAAGGGCAAACGCATCACCGTAGTTTCCAGCGGCATTGGCGTTGATAATATTGATATCGTGATCAACGAATTGGATGCTGCGGTAAATGTGGACTTCGCGACGCGCCAGCCCAAATCAGAATTGACATCCTTAGAAATTGTACGCATCGGCACCAGCGGCTCTATTCAGGCGGATATTCCTGTGGGCAGTTTTGTTGCCAGTGCTTTCGCCTTCGGCCTCGATGGTGTGCCTTATAGTTATCACAGTGCTTTGAATGAAGAGGAAGAGTCGCTCAAGTCCAAACTCTGCGCAGAAATACCAGAACTCCAAGCCCAGAGCGGCTTGTACACGGTGAAGGGCAGCGATGATTTGCTCCAACGCGTTGCCTTTGATATGATTCAAGGTATAACGGCCACACAAAACGGCTTTTACGGTCCACAAGGCCGCAGCGTTAGATTGGTCAGCAAGGTCGAACCAATGCTCCAACGTTATGCACAAGTTCATTTTTTAGATAAAAAAGTCACCAATTTCGAAATGGAATGTTCGGGCATTTATGCGCTCTCTTCTTTGTTGGGGCACAATGCGTTAACCGTCTGTGCGATCTTAGCAAATAGGGCCACCAAAGAATTCCACAACAACCCGTCAACAAGTGTTGAAACCCTTGTCAGGCTTGTGTTAGAGCGATTTTAAATAGGTGGTTGTGAATAAGAGCGAAATTGTTTCTCATTAAGCCTCAGTAAGGAAGGTACTTTTGGGTTAAAGCTTTAGATAAAGTGAGCCCTATGTACACCACAGAAGTGAACGCGCTGATTACACTTATAGAAGATCCCGATGAGGCGATCTATTTGCAAGTGCGATCTGCCTTGAAAAGTTACGGTGAACAGATCATTCCCCATTTAGAATACTATTGGGAATTGAATGACTTCGGTCCTTTGTTTCAAACAAGGCTTGAAGAACTCATCAACACGATTCAATACGAATCGGTATATGACCGCCTCAAGCGTTGGAAACAATCAGAAGATAAGGATTTATTAGAAGGAGCGCTCATCATCAATCGATACGGCTATCCCGGATGTGATGAGGAAGAATTGAGACGCAAAATCATGCGCGTGCGTCAAGACATTTGGTTGGAGCTCAATGATCATCTCACGGCGATAGAAGTGGTGAGGGTTTTCAATCACATGCTTTTCAAAGAACACGGATTCACGGGAGATCGCGATCATTATGATCAACCGCAGAATAGTTTTCTTAGCGATGTACTCAGCACCAAACAAGGCAATCCGCTTTCATTA
>JBKCOM010000067.1:0-37035 GCA_046309775.1 Flavobacteriales bacterium | reverse complement strand
TCGCTGATGGTGTGATGGGGAGAACGAAAGGGGCGCTGAGAGATGAGGGCTTCTTTCTTTTTAGTCTTGCCTGCCACGCTGTGAATCTTCGTCGTTTCAAGTGCTTCCTTGAGGCTTAATGGTGGTAATATGGTGGGCAGTCTTTTGGCAAGCATGGTTTTTCCTGCGCCGGGCGGTCCAATCAAAATAACGTTGTGTCCGCCGGCTGCGGCGATTTCAAAGGCGCGCTTGATGTTTTCTTGTCCTTTCACATCGACAAAGTCAACAGTATAATTGTCGAGGCTATTGAGGAATTCTTCACGAGCGTTTACCACGACACGCTCAATTTCTTTTTCACCGCGAAAAAAACCTACAACATCAGCGAGGGTTTCCACGCCGTAGACTTCGACATCGCTAACAATGGCCGCCTCCCGCGCATTTTCTGCGGGGACAATCATTCCCTTAAATCCTTCTCTGGCGGCCTGTATAGCGATGGGTAGAGATCCCTTGATGGGCCTTAACCCGCCATCAAGAGAGAGTTCGCCCATGATGATGAAATCACTTATCCTTTCGGGCGGTATTTGTTCGGTGGCGGCCATCAGCCCGATGGCGAGCGGAAGGTCGTAGGCCGTTCCTTCTTTACGCACATCGGCTGGGGCCATATTGATCGTAAGACTGCGAATGGGTGTTTCGAATCCACTATTGGTGAGGGCGGCTTTGATGCGTTGCTGCGCCTCCTTAACAGCGGCGTCGGGTAGGCCTACAATGGCCATCTGCGCGCCGCGGTCGGCGTTCACTTCAATCGTTATCGTGGCGGCATGTACGCCAAAAACAGCGCTTCCAAAAGTTTTTACTAGCATCTTCTTCGTCGTTTGATCGGTGCGAAGATGTGGCATTATGCAACACATAAAACCGAATGTTTATTCGGTTGTATGCATGGAATATTTTATGGGATAAACGAATAAAAAAAACCCGAACATTCGTTCGGGTTTCTTATTTCTAAATATTCGTTTCGATATAATCAATCAAGGAATGAATCACCTTGATGTGGATTTCCTGCACACGGTCGGCGTAGCCGTTCCAAGGCACGCGCACTTCTACATCGCAAAGTGGAGCGAGCTTGCCGCCGTCTTTGCCTGTGAGTCCTACTACGATAATTCCTTTTTCTTTTGCGACTTTTGCGGCTTCGATTACATTGGCACTGTTGCCGCTGGTGCTGATGGCGAGCAATACATCGCCTTCGCGGCCTACGCCTTGGAGATATCTTGAAAATACATATTGGTATCCATAATCATTGCCCACACACGACATGTGAGATGGGTCTGAAATGCTCAATGCGGCAATCGAAGGGCGGTCGTTGCGATAACGGCCAGTCAGCTCTTCAGCAAAATGCATCGCGTCGCACATGCTGCCGCCATTGCCACAGGAGATTATTTTACCCCCATTTTTCAACGACTGCACCATGCTAGCGCCTGCGCGCTCAATGCTTTCTATATTTTTTTCTGAAGAGAGAAAGTCGTTTAAAACTTTGGCTGCTTCTTCAAAGTGTGTCCGAATTTGAGATTTCATAGGAAATATTTCAAGCACGAAGATAAAAAAACGGCATGCTCGCTTGGATTTTTTCTACCCTCTACGAATGCTGATAGAAGAATAGTGCGTTGGCGGTTTCCATTCCTTTTTTATTCCAATAATCACTCTGATCATAGATACCGCGCAACCTGTAACCTCTTTGAAACAGGTGTTTTCTTACTTCTTCGAAGGGTGTGTTGCGAACATTGTCATCATTGAATCCCACTTCTACCAGGATATAGGTAATTTTTCCTTGAGAGATGAGCTTTTCCGCGCCCTGCAATACTTTCAGGTCGAGGCCCTCGGTGTCTGTTTTCAGAATATCAATTTTGTGAATGTTGTGCGCGGCGCAAAATTCGTCGACGGTTGAAATATTGATTTCTTCGCTATGCTGTCCAGTCTCTTGAGGGGTGTTGATTTTTTCATTGATAGAATTGAGTCCACTGTCTTTTTGAAGGAAAACTTTAAACACACCAGATTTGTCTGAAAACCCAATATTGAATGGCTTTATAGCCCCATCTTTCTCCACGTTTGCAATTAATTGCTTAAAGGTGCGTGAAATAGGTTCGAAGGAATATACGGTGGCCATCTTGAATTGGCGGCGAAACTGTGAGGCTGTTTGCCCAACGTTAGCTCCGATATCAAATAAGGTTTGAATGGATTCGAGCGGAGTGTTTTTTTGAATATCACGAGGTAGATCAATCCCTAAAGGCATAATCTCCATATTCAACAACTTGTGGTTGACACTACCCACAAGACTTTCAACTATTCTCCTCAACATTTTTTTCATTCGCTACATTAACTTAAAATTTCTGCGTGTGTTGAGAGTTAGCCGCGGCGAATATAAAAAAAAGCTACCGCCTTTCGACGATAGCTTTTTAATGTGTTGTTGATTTTACTTATTTCTGTACAATCACTCGCAACACTTCTCGTCGATTATCGGAGGCAATGATTTCTACAAAGTAGATACCTGCGTTTATTTCTTGAAGTAATTCAAGCTGTGTTGAGAAGTGTTGTTGTTCGATTTGATATTGCAATGTTGATACTGTGCGTCCGGTGGCATCGGTGATATTGACCATCAGTGTGCCGCTTGGTGCGCCGCTTACAGAAAGGGTTACCGCTTCGCCGTTGTTAGGATTCGGGAAGATGTTTGGCTGGAAGCCTTCCATTTCTTCTGTGTCCATTCTCCAATCACGGTCAACGAATTCTGTGATGGCTTCATCTTTAGATACAGCCATACCAAGCGATCCAGCCATTCTCAAACATGTGGATGTAGTGCTCCAGCTACCAGGAATGCCGCCGGCGAATATTGGTCTTATGCGCACGCTATATTCAGCTCCGTTTAGAATGAATGGAACCATGCTTAGGCGTAGATTTCTATCATTCATTCCGCGCAAGTGAGTTTGTGGCAAACCAGCATTAGGGAATGTCTGTGTAAACTCCCATTCGTAGTCTATTACCGATGTACAAATGCGAGGCTCTGCTCGAATGATGTTGTTTCTGGTCTTTTGGTTTGGACATGCATCGGCAGCTCTAAAGCTAAGCGAGGGCTGTGACGCTATGTGAAGTTGGCACGTTTCAAATCCAGGAACGGTAATGGTTTCGAGTTGTCCTACGGAATTTGGCAGCAAATACACAGCATCTACAGTCACCGTGTACACCTGACCATATTGCAGTTGTGGAATTGATGCTAATTGAATCCACGAGTTGGCAAAGCCTGACGATAAACCATTGCTAAACACAATGCTTCCAATGTTGAAGATGTATTGGTTTGCGGCAGTGTAATCTGCTTTGTACGCTGCGCAAGGGTTGATAGGATTGGCTGCAGATGTGAGGATGTCGCACTTAGAGGCACGGATGCGTTGCACACATAGTTGGAATGGTCCACCGGGTGACACGGCACTGTTGAAATTGCGAATTCGAATGTAGTAAGTGATACCTATGGTCAGCCCTACGTGATTGAGACGTTCGTTGCCAATTCCTGTAAGAGCATTTTCTGAGGTAATGATGTTTCCGTTTTCGTCGTGAAGTTCAATTACAATATTGTTGACAGAAGAATTACAAAGAATGCTCACCGCAGTGGTTTGTGCTTCGAAGTAGTACCAAACGTCTTCGCCGGTAGGACAAGTAACGCCGCCTTGTGTGCTTGCGAAAGCACCAGCAAGTGAGCCGTTAACTCCAGTGCATGAACCGTAATTTTGTTGGGTTGCAATTAGAGCAGTAAACAACTCATCGTTTATTGCGCCGCAGCCC
This sequence comes from Flavobacteriales bacterium, assembly GCA_046309775.1. Lineage (GTDB taxonomy): Bacteria > Bacteroidota > Bacteroidia > Flavobacteriales_D > Sanyastnellaceae > JAIXWP01. Next base: position 33,234 of record JBKCOM010000067.1, on the reverse strand, counting down.
TCGTCGATAACTGTATCGCAGTCATCGTCGATGCCGTTACAAGCTTCGGTGAAACCGGGGTAAACATTGGCATTGCTGTCGTTGCAGTCGGTGTTGTTTAAAACGAAACCTACTGGTTGAGAGCAGCCTACTTGCGAGATGGAAGGGTTACCGAATCCGTCGCCATCTTGGTCGCGATAGTACGTGAGGTTGAGCAAACCTTCGTCAATAAAGGTGTCGCAGTCGTCGTCGATTCCATTGCAGAACTCTTCTTGACCGGGGTTGATGTCATCATTGTTGTCATTGCAATCGATTAAGACCAATGAAACCAGCGCGGTGCCTAGTCTATAGCCTGTAGGTTGCGTGCACGATACTTGTGTCAAACCAGTGGTATAACCATCGAAGTCTACGTCTTGGTACCAAGTGGGTGGAGCAGTGACAGTATAAGAAATCGTATTGCTTGTAACGGTAGCGGGTGATGGACACACCGCATTGCTCGTCATTTGCACTGATACGACATCACCATTGGCAAGCGCTGTGGTGGTGAATGTTGCGCTGTTCGTTCCCGCGGATGTTGCATTGATAAACCATGCATAGGTAGGTGTTGCTCCACCGTTTGTTGGCGTTGCCGTGAAGGTCACAGATGTGCCAGCACAAATAGGAGATGGTGTGTTGGCAGCAATGGTGACAGATGGCGTGGTGAGGGGGTTGATTGAAATGGTAGCGCTACCACTGAGGTCAGCTGCAAGAGCTGTACAGTTTGCGTCACTAAGGCTTGTAATAGTGTATGTTGTTTCCACAGAAGGCGTAACACTTACACTTATGTTCGGAGCAGAACCGCTGAAGTTTGTTCCATCACTTAGCTGGCCGGAAATAGTACTAGAGCCAGTTACAATTAAAGAGAGAGTAGCTGTTGTACCAGCGCAAATAGTTGCCGTGCCACTAATTGCAGCCGTAGGTCGTGGGTTTACGTTTACTGCTCTTGTGTTTGTTGAAGAACAGCCAATAAGGTTTGTTGCAGTAACTGTATATACAGTATTTGCATTAGGAGCAGCAGTAACAGAAGCCCCGACACCATTTGCAGGTGTTAAACCTGTTGTTGGTGTCCATGCGTAGGTGTATGAAGTAGTTGTATTGAATGTTACTCTGTTTCGAGCGGTGTATGTAAAGCTCGGTGCACCAACGAATGCATCGACAAGCGCTGCGGTTTGACTATCCGCTCTATAGAATCTTGTCGTTACTATTGTTCCTGTATTGTCGAAGGTTGCGGTATTAAATGTTGATGAGGCTCCTGTATTGTTGTTTGAATAATTTATTTCAACTACAAGATTGCTCGTACCGTTCCAGAAGAAAGGTGTGGTAAATGTCAAAACGTTTACTCCTGTGTTTGGCGTGTAAGATGCCGCTGGGCGAACGGTAGTAAGTCCAGACACCCAAGCTGTACCTAATTCTGTGGCAGAAGTGTGTCCAACTTTTACAACTAGGTTTTGCAGTGCATAGGCAGTACTCACGGTATTCATGTGAATACCGATAGAGTTAATGCGAGTTCCAGGAACAAAGCCCAGTGCGGTCAATTCAGCAGCGGTGAACAACATTTGTTGTTTGGAACCACCGTAGAAGTTTTGCAAAGGATTCGGCCCTAAGGTTCCTGAAGTAGAGTTGCCTGTCGTAGTCGATGCTCCGCTTCCTTGAATCACGTTTCCGTTTACTCCAGACGTTGTGGCAGATAATGCCACGCTACCGCCATTACAAATGGTTGCAGTGGATGGTGTAATCGTTGGAGTTGGAGGTGTCGAAAATACTTCAACGTTCACTGAGGATGGAAGAGAGACACATCCTGCGACGCTAGTTGCTGTGAAGTTGTATAGGCCTGTGTTGGCTGAGCTTACTCCAGAAATAGTTGGGTTCTGAAGTGAAGAGCTGAACGAGTTAGGGCCTGTCCAGCTATATGTTGATCCAATATCAGAGGTTCCTGTCAAAATCAAATCGCCTCCAGCGCATGTGGGGCTGTTTGATGTAGCTGTTGCGCTTGGTATTGGAGCTACGGTAACGGTTACAACGTTTGAGTAGTTGGTTATTGGTCCGGAGCTACATGTAACAGCCAATCGATAGTAACGCGTAGCTGTGATTGTGCCCGTGTTGAATGAGGCAGGATTGTTTTGTCCAGTTGCTGTCCACCCCGTAAGTCCGTCGTTTGATATTTCCCACGAATAAGAAATACCTACGAACAATGGGCTAAAGCCCGAAGCGGTTATTGTAGTGTTTCCGGATACGCCGCAGATGAGCGGTGTAGCTGCGGTTGCTGTCCCTCCAATTGCGTCAGAGCAGTTGGGTACGGTGATTTCATCGGCTCCAATATCATAGGGGCTTGTTCTTGTTTCACAATCGATGTCAACAGTTATTGCGGCGATATTGGCGGCAGCAGCGTTGAAAATATAGTTGTTTGTGTTTGCAGCATCGAGGCGTAAGTCTGTGGCAGAAATGAACGCTGGGTTAGTGCCAGAGATAGAGTTGGCATCAGCGCCTACAGTGCTCTGCCATGTGCTCAATGTTGCTAACGGGCTAGCGTTGGTGAGGCCACTAGATGATCCAATGTTTCCTCCCGCGTTTACAAAGAATGCATTGTTATTCGAAGTGAGGTTTGTAAATGGAGTGTTGTAAGCAAGACCAATACAGGTTGTTCCGTTTGGCAAACCACCGGTAAATGTTGCGTTAGATGAAATGGTATTGACAAGAAGGTTGTTTCTCAAATCTACGATAGGATTAGATCCTTGAATAGATATTGCGTAGTTGCGTACATCGGTTCCTGTTGCCGTTCCAGTCATCGATACAGTATTGTTGTACACTTGAGTGCTTCCATTTGCTCCCCCTCCTACTAGGATTCCGCTACCGTAATCTGGGCTAGCAACGGTGTTCAGCACATCACTGATCATGTTGTTGTAAATGCGGTTTGCTCCAGCAGCAGTCACTGTAGAAGTTGCGATACCCATTGCAGAAGAAAGGTTACTTCTTACTGTGGTAATGGTATTCGCATCAATGAGTAGATTGATGCTTTGATTGCCACCGGGATTGCTTACCGAAACGGTTGTCAAACCTGCGCTAATACCATAAGCATCGGTCGTGCTTCCGCTGATGTTCGTGATGGTGTTTTTTCTAATTATTGCACCATCTTCAAACCCGACATAAACACCAGCTCTGCTGATATTGTTTGAGGCGGTGGGCACTGTATTATTCAATTGAATTATTGTTCCCGTATTGTAATTTGTAGTGCCAGCACCCTGAGAGAATACGCCGTATTGTGCTCTGGATAAGCGGTTGTTTTCAAAGCGGTTGTTGTCGTTATCTGCACCGTTAGAGCCCGCTGCTATTGTACTTGAACCTTGTCCAATACAAGCGAGTGTGCCGGTCGAAGAACCTCCTACAAGGTTGGTATTGCGGATGATGTTATTCGTTGCACCAGCGCCCGCACCCAAAGATTGCAACCAGATAACTGCGCTAGACGACGACGTTGAACTGTTTGTAATGGTAAGGTCACGAGAAGCTTGGACAAGTGGACAAACTGAATTGACAGTAGCGCTTGAGCTACCATCGATAATGATGTTGTCCGCACCGTTGAGCACGAAAATAGCAGAAGCACTTGTGCCAGAGATATCCGTTGTACCTGTTGGTTTAATGGTTAAGGTGTTTGTTGTGTTTGAACCCACAAGAGCATTGATTGTGATGGGGAAAGTTTCTGAAGCATAGCTCGCGTCAATTAAACTGAATGTAACGGGACCACACAAGCCAGAACTGTTTGCTCTGTTTACAGCATTGGTAATGGTTGTAAAGTTGCCTGTAGTTCCCACTGTGTATGTGCCGCTCAATGCTGTCAGAACAGCGTTATTCGTAAATGTATCGTTGGCTGTTATAAGGTCTGCTATCCCGTTGGGGTTAGATGTGCTAACAGAAATGGACTGTGTCGCAAGAGAACTTGTAAATATTACACCAGTCAATGTCAATATAGCAGATGAACCAGGTGCGATATTCAAACTGGTATAACTCTGCGTTGCTGAACCACCGCCATTTACGGAGTAAACTAAATCAACACTTGTAATTGGCGATCCACCAAAGTTGAAAACGGTAACACTCAATGAGTTCGATCCTGCGCACGGATTAGCAGGGGTTACCGCAGTTACCCCCGCGTCGTTTTGTGGCACATCAAATTCATCCGCACCAATGTCTGGGGTGGTTGCATTGCGCGTTGCGCAATCAAAATCAACAGTAGTAGCAATTGCTGCACCTGCTCCGTCTAGTGGAATATTGCTCGCCGGTATAGCGCGTAAGTCAGTTGCAGATACCGGAACAAATTGGAAGTTTAATGAGTTTGCGTCTTGTGAGGTAGTCGTTTGCCAAGCCGCTAACGTCGCTTGGTTGGTCCCAGTGCCGTTAACCAGTGAGCCAACTATAGCTAGACCTGAAGACGTCGTATTTCCTCCACTTGCAAAGAAGGCGTTGTTGTTAGAGCTTAAATTACTGTAGGTAGAATACGCAAGACCAATGGCACGAGTTGGCGCCCCTGTTGTTTGAGCGCCCGTGGTAACGCTAACGGTATTGTTTCTGAGATTTACAATAGGATTAGTACCTCCAATGGCAATTCCAAAATTGATGCCTGCGCCACTGTTTGCTGTGCTATTGTTGGTGAATATCGTGTTGTAATGAATATTGTGCGTTCCTGCTCCACCACCAATAAATAATCCAGCGCCGAAGTCCCCGGCGGACCCGCTTGTTGCAACGTTGCCAATCATATTGTTAATGACGCTGTTGGTACCAGCATTCGTTGTTGGGGATAGGAAAATACCAATTGCTGAATAATCAGCAGTGCCCCTGATATTGTTGACAGTATTGTAAGAAATCGTTGCGTTCGTTACTTCACTGCCGGTGAATGACGTATTGGTAACCAATAATGATCCTCCTGCAATACCAAAGCCATCAACACTTCCAAACCCAGGCAAACCAATATTTGCGATATTGTTTCTGTTGACCTGAATGTTGTTTTCAAATCCAATATGCACACCGGCAAGAAGAACGTTATTCGGTGATGCACTATTGATTTGATTGTTGTTGATTACGGTTCCTTCGGTCTTGTTGCTTATGCTTGTACCTCTAGATTGAATACCAATTTGAACGCGAGAAATGTTGTTGTTTTCAAAGGTGTTATTGTTATTTCCGTTACCAGCACTGGAATTAGAAATCGTGGTGCCACCGCTACCGATACCAACGAGGGTAGTCGTTGTAGAATTACCGATGACATTGCAATTGCGTACAATATTGTTTGTCGCACCATTTGGTCCTGTTGCTGTCTGCAACCAAATCACAGCGCTCGAGGTTGATGTAGAACTATTGGTAAATGTCAAATTTCTAGATGCATAAACTTCTGGACAAACACTATTCACAGTGCTTCCCGTAGATCCATCAATGATGACGTAATCCGCTCCGTTTAACACGATCAAAGCAGAAGAGCTTGTTCCACTGAACGTAGTTGCGCTTTGTGTTGGCTTAATGGTTAAGGTATTTGTTGCGCTGGAATTTGCGTTCGCGTTAATTGTAATTGGATACGTTTCAGAGGTGTATGCGGCATCGGTCAAAGAGAACACAACAGCACCACCCAAACACGAATTGTTGTAGGCAGCAACCGCGGCAGTGAGTGTGGAATAGTTTCCACCAATTCCGACCGTGTATGTTCCAGACAATGTAGGTGTAACCGAATAAACGTTCGGGTTCGTAGGATGTGTGGTGACGTTGTTTACAGAGGTTGCAACTAACCCTATTCCTGGTACCGCGCTAATGTTCGGAGTTCCTTCATTATCCTGAGCGATGATATAGTAATCGATATTATCAGCGCCAGTTACTCCCCCCATATCGCTCACTAGAATGGTAAAGTCCCATGTGCTATTGTTTGCTGTTCCGGATACATAAGTACCGGCATTGCTGAACCAAGTTCCTGCATTTTTGCGGTAGTAAACTCTTGGTCGCAATGTGCTTGCTGCGAGCGATGGAGACGCTGGAAGTCCCGCACCGGCATCGGTGATAATAACTCCAGAAATTACGCGATTAGTAGTTTCACAAGTGTTGGGTATTGCGGTGTAGGTGATGCTTGGGGGAGTTACGTCGCCACCAAGTTGGAAATCGCCTTCGTCAGCGCCTGCGTCTGGTGCTGTTCCGCCGCCGTTCACTTGACTAGGAAGGGGATATCCTCCAGCAGGTCGGACGTTCAACGCGTCGATATCCGAAGTGATGCCTGCGATTTCGACGCCGATTGACTCGGCAGCAGAACCACCTGTAGAATTGATGCGCAGGTTCACGTTTGCAGCATTTCCGGTTGGATCAATGAAGTTTGGATTTCCAACCACACTGTTGGCGTCGCCCGCGGCCCAGTTTGTTGAATAAGCAGCAACAGCTGTTGCATTGTTCAAAGCAAATGTACCGCCTGTGCCGTTGTATTGATAAACGTTGTTGTTTAGGGTAAGCGTACTGACCCCATTTAAGCTTACAGCATAATGCACACCTCCGGCGGCTGCATTTGAGCGATTGTTTACGAAAATATTGTTTCGAACGATGTCTGTTCCAGTGTTGTTACGTCTGAATGCTGCGGTGTTATTCGCAGTGGTACCAACTCCTGTTCCACCAATGAATACACTGTTGAAATAGAAGTTTTGATTTCCAGTACCGTTCTTTCTAATTCCGAAGATGGGGTTAGAGGTCGTAATACTATTTCCTCCAGCATCGATTCCTAAACGAACCATGTTGTTCTGAACCGTAACATTACCAGTGGTACATTCAATTCCGATGAACTGACAAGAGTTTTGTGCAGCATTAAATGAATGAATACTATTTCGCTCTATTAAATTTCCAAGCGAAGTAGAGCTGCTTAATTGAATACCCATTATCCAACTGGTTGCTGTGGCGGAATTGGGGTTTTCAAGGCTAAATACAGTGTTTTGAGAAATCAAATGAGAGCTCGCCGAAGTCGCGCCTACCGAGATCCCCACTATTCCTGTTGATCCAGTAGAGGATGACGTGTTTGTGGTGCTGCTAATAAGATTCGAAATAGTGTTGCCAGTAATTTGGCTAGCAGCAGCATCTACTTGAATACCCGCACTTCTAGCCGCTGTTGCGGTTGAAGAATTGGTGTTCGGCGAAGTCGCTGAGCCAATCGTATTATTGGAAATAGTTGCCGTAACAGTAGAAACTAAATTAGCTCGTATGCCGAAGAAGGCAAGCGCTCCAGAGTTGAAGGTAACAGACATGTTTCCAATTTGATTATTGGAAATATTGGTTTGGAGGTTACCAAGATTATAAATGCCATATACATCAGTCGTTGTTGAGGATGTGGAAGTAACAGAAATAGGGTTCGTTCCATTCGTACTTCCAATGATGTTGCCTGAAGTATTTCCAATGTCCCATCTTCCTGTACGAACAAAGATACCGGCAAACAATAAGTCAGTACCGGTTCCACTCGCCGTTGAGGAAATAGAAATACCTCCGATAGTATTTCCATTTATAGTAGATACAACGGGTGATGTCTCTGAGGTTGCAACGTCGATACCAATAAACTTGTTAGGTCCTGTCGACTGTGTCCAGGTACCTGTGGCGCTGGCACTTGAGAAGCCTATTGTATTATTTGCGATAATGTATCCATCGCTGCCTGCTGTGCCATCGTTAATTTTAATGGCACTAACGGTGGTTGCGCTTATTGAATAAACCCTTGGTGTTGTCTGGTAAAATCTATTGTTGGTGATTGTCCAAGCACCATTTCCAGTACCAAGGTTTACTCCCGCTTGAATTCCAGAAGAATTGAAATAATCATAGATATTACAGTTGTTTACAGTGATATTGTTGTTTTTAACACTGCTTACTGTGGTCGAGGACCATATTGCGTTCCATGGTGTCGTGGCTCCTGGGGCGAGGTCGCAATTGTCAATGGTGATGTTGTCATTACCCGTAGTGACCTGTGCTCCGATCAAAATGGTTCCAGTGTTATTATTATTGTTGACGCTCCGGAGAATGGAATTGCGCACGCTATTGTTGGAGGCGTCATTAATGAAAGTAATGGCAGTGCCTCCTGTATTGGTGTTGCTGATGGTGAGGTCTTTTGTCGTTCCTGAAACGGTGTTCGACCCATCGATTGTTACGAAGTCCGCGCCATCAAGGCGAATCAAGTTGGGAGCAGCAGATCCGCTTATCGTCGGCGTCAAACCTGCTGCTGGCTTAATGGTCAGCGTGTTTATTACTGAAGCTTGTGCATTCGCATTGATCACGATAGGAAAGGTCTCAGAAGGATAGGTGTTGTCGATTAAACTAAAGACAATTGGCCCACCGATACATTGTGTATTGTATGCATTTACCGCTGCTGTTAGGGTGGTGAAATTACCGCCTACACCGACAGTATATGTTCCGCTTAAGATTGACAGAGCGGTATAACTGTTGGGAGAAGTTGGGTGAGTTGTTACAGCGTTCACGCTGCTGGCTACTAGTCCGGTAGCAGGATTTGCACCTACATTCGGAGTGCTTGCAGCATCTTGCGCGATTACATAATATTGGACAACATCGTTTGCGTTTAGCCCGCCCATAGCGGCTGCTGAGATGGTGAATCCCCAAACAGAATTGGTCGCCGTTCCTGAAGATAATGTGCCCGGCGCGCTAAACCATGTGCCTGCATTTTTTCTGAAATAAATTCTTGGACGGTCTGCGCTCGTTGCGAGGGAGGGGCTGCTTGGTAAACCAGTGACGTCGGTAATGGTAACGGCATTGAGCGAAACATCACCCAAACCGCAACTGGTAGCAGCAAGCGCAGTGTATGTGATTATTGGTGCACTTACGTCTTGTGCGATGAAGTTGCCTGCATCAGCTCCAATATCAACAGGAGATAATGAAGAGCGTGTTTGGTTATCAAAGTCAACCGTTACAGAAGCAACGTTCGTTCCAGCCGCTTCAATTGGAGTGGCCGCTACGGTGCTAATGTGCAAATCAACAGCTGTTGCGTTGCCGTTGGGCGCGAGGAACTGAGGATTTCCAACAATAGAGTTCTGGTCTTGTCCCGTTGCCGCTTGCCAATCGGAAAGCGAAGCTCTATCCACTGCGTTAAACAACCCGATAAATGAACCCGTTCCAGTTGCTCTAAATAAGTTAAAGTTGGAAGTGAGTCCTGCTGGATTCACCCCACTTCCGCCAACACGAACAGCGTAGTGCTTACCTCCTGTGGTCGCATTTGATCTCTCATTAACAAAGATGTTATTTAAAAATTCTCTTGTGTTTGTTGTCACTGTGCTATTAAAAGCGAAAGTGTTTGCAACACCCGTTCCCACACCTGTTCCTCCAATAAAGACGGAGTTGTGATAATAATTATTGGTTCCAAGCGCATCATTAATTCCACTTATAGTATAACCTGTGGTCAATGAACTTCCCGCTGCATTTATACCCAGTCGAACCATGTTATTCGATACAGCGTTAGTTCCTGACTGAATAGCAATACCCGTCATTTCACTTGAAGCACTGCTGCTTGAAATTCTCAATGAATGAACAAGGTTTCTGCTAATGGTTGCAGTAGTTGCAGAAATAGAAATTCCAACAACCGATGTAGCCGCAGTAGCCGTAGTGTTCGATAAACTATGAACAGTATTTCCAGAAACAGTAATCACCGTAGCAGGAACGTTTCTTATACCAATCACTCCTGCAGTTGTGCCTGTTCCAGTATTGGGTGCGTTGGATGTCAGGTTCCTAACGGTGTTGGTGTTGATTTGCGCTGGCGAGACATCGTTGGCTATACCGAAGACTCTTGAGCTAGCAGAAGAAGATGAAAGAGCTATTGAATTATCTACCGTTCCACCAATTACGTTGTTCTCGCATGTAAAAGCAAAGGTACCCAACGTCTGCGCTCTTATCCCGTAAAATATCGTTGTCCCAGTAGAGGTGTTTGTGACATTTATCCCTCCAATATTATTGTTGGAAATAGTCGTGACATCAAGAGAATAGTTCAATATACCGTGCGCATCAGTTGCCGTTGTCGTACTAAAAGAATAAACAATGCTACCAGTAGCAGACAAACTTCCAATGGTGTTGTTGGTGATATTGATAACCCCGTTTTCCGCATAGATCGCATAAAATGGAGAAGTATTAAGTGTTCCGTTCGCAGTAGAACCAGTAAAGGAAATTCCAGCGATCGTATTTCCAGAAATGGTATTCAGCGTTCCGCCAGTTATTCCATTCATTCGAATACCAAAAAATCTCGATGCAAAAGCACCCGTGAAAGTCATGGTGCCTGTTTGAGTTGCACTGGCATACCCAATGATATTATTTGAAATGGTAAAGCCCTGGGCACCAAAGGTCGCTGATGAATTCAATATGGATATCGGCGAGTAAGTGCTCGTAGCCGTGAATGCTCTGGATGCTGTTTGAAAAATTCTATTACCGTCAATGGTCCAGGTGTTGCAACCCGCGCTCGTGTAGATCGCACTAGAAGAAACGCTACCATTAAAAATATCAATGAAGTTATTGTTGGTGATTTGAATGCCACTATTTCCGATTGCGGTGGTTGTTTGTGAACCGTTACCTACTATTCCCAAGGAGGGTAAATTGCTTCCCGCAGGCCCAATGTTACAATTAGAAATAATGTTGTTATCGTTACCCGTAGTGGTTCCAGTGCTAAAGAAAACGATTCCTCCATTCGTGCCCGCAGCCATCGTCATCGACCCCTGAAGGTTACAATTGGTTATCGTATTGCTGGTGGCGTCTGAGCCAAAACGAATCGTCGCCGTTCCTGTTGTGTTTGAGGTGGACGTGTTCGATATGGTCAAAGAATTTCCCCCTGAATTCAAACCATTGATGGTAACATTATCGGCACCAGTGAAATTTATTAAAGGGCTACCCGCTGTTGTCGCTCCGGTTATAGTTCGAGCAACGTCCCCTGTTGGTTGGATGCCAATAGAGGTTACACCTGCCACTTGGTTGAGCGCTGCTGTTCCAGTTCCTTCGTTGGTATTTCCATTGATTGCAATGGTAATAGCCCCTAAGTGAATGGCGGCGCCATTGATAGCAGTAAATGCTGCGGTAAGTGTAGCGTAACCGGTCGCCACTCCTGCAGCACTTCCCCCAGAAGATGTAACGATTACTGGATTGTTCGGAATAGCGTAGGAACCGCCAGCGCCCAAATTCAATGTGTTCAAGTCATGGGCAAATTGTCCATGATTCGTCACGTCAGTATTGATTGCAGAAATAGACTTATTGGATGAATAGACGTAGAAATTCACGCTAGCATTTTGTGCCAATGTAGGAATGGTCGCAGTCCCCGTTGCTCCCACGAAACTTACTGGAATAAGAGTAGAAGTAACATAGTTGTCAGTCGTATAACGCACATAAACGTTTTCACCGGAGGAGGGCGCCGCCGCCGCAGTAACGGTCACCACGCGAGTACCGTAATTTCCCCATGCGCTTGTCACAGAGCTGAGAACGACAGGATTGAAATTGGTTTCTAAAATTGAAAAATGAAGGTTGTTTGGAGCCGCTAACTCACGAATATTGAAAGTGTAATAACGACCGCTTGTCACTGCCGCAACATTACCAGAAGCACCGCCATTGCCACCGTTATATAAAGCTCCAAAGTTGCCCCCCGGGCTGGGTGCTAATACTGCGTTAAATATTGCTTGAGCAGAGCCCCCGAAATAAGGCCTCCAAACGTCGCCTGGGAATAAGCATGTAGCTGGAAACTCATACGTTCCTGTGGAATTCGTACCAGCAAGTAATCGAGCCTGACGAAAGGCTCCGAGATCGTTTAAGGCAACACAGCTAAATCCTGAACCAGTAATATTATTGGTAGCAAGCGCACCAGGTTGAGCATAGGATATAAAACCGATTGATAAAACGCAAAGCGTTAAAGCAATGTTAGTAAGGAGAGAAGAAACTCTCATATTGAATTTGTTTGGTTTGGTTACTTTACAAGTGTTTGCTCACGGCATTGTGCCGTGGTGTAATTAATACACTAACGAACAGACAAATATGGGGAAAAAATGTTTACGGCGCAAGAGAAAGCGACATAGCGACTAGCGACGAGCGACGGAGGGACGGAGGGACTGTTCCCGTGTTCCTTTGTTCTTTTGTTCCTTTCTAGTGCTGCACGACCAGCTTTCCTGTGTATGCAACGTTGTTTTGTTGTGCTTTGTATAGGTAGATGCCGTTGGGGAGGGTGGCGGTGGAGAGCCAGCCGTTGTTGGCGATGAGGGTAGACTGCACGCGTTGGCCGGCCATGTCGTAGAGTTCGAGTTGTACTTGACCAGGGTTTTTGAAACTTAGATAAACCGCGTCGTTGGCGGGGTTGGGGTAGATAGTTAGTTGGTCGTTGTTGACTTCAGGTACATTGACGATGTCCACTTCATTGTAGTAGAGCACTTGTCGGTCTGCAATGTATATCAACTGCTCTGTTTGAGGAGTGAGGTAGCGTGTTTCGAATTGCGTAGGCAAGTTTTGCGGCAGCAAAATATTGAAGATATCTGGCGTCAATGCGGTCGCATCGTTGAAGGGCATGATGGCTTGGTCGAAGGTATAATCCATGTCATATTGAAATTCCATCAGTTCAATCACCTGCATTCCCGTGTTGTCGTCTTCGATTACGTTTGACTTCAATTGAATGATGTTTCCATTTGAGTCATAAGTGGGAATTTGGCTTTTTTCCATTACCCATTCGTTGGTGGATGTGTCCCATTCACTGCGCACTACGGTTTCAAGAATGCCGCTGCTGTTGCGGGTTACAACGGTTTGAAAACCACTGGTGGGTTCATTGCTTCCGAAATAATAGTAGGTTTCGGAAGTATAGCTGCCATTGTCTCCGTAGATAAAATTAGAAGCCGAGTATAGTTGGTAGCTATCATCAAACTCGACGTATTCACTCCATGTTTCAGAAATAACGCGGCCCTCGGCATCGTAGGTGTATTCGGTTCGAGAAGTGGGCCACCACGTTTCGTCAAAGTAAGACTCATCCGACAAGATCAGTTGGCCGAGATTGTTGTATTCATTTTCGACGAGAAAATTTGGATTGGTACTGCCTTGGCTAAGGTCGGTTAACTCTGATAAATAAGAAATCACATGGCCTTCGGCATTCAGTGTATAGGTGATATTCTCCTCATAAGTGGCCAGCGAAGGAATGTTGTCGTAGTATAAGTTTTCAATGAGACGACCTTGAGTGTCGTACACAAAAAGATTGCTTCCCATAAGTTCTAGCTCTTCTCCTGGCGTAGGGTTATAGTAGAGATAAACGCTATCCAAACGAAGAAAGAGGTCGTTGTCTTCTCTATTGCCGTTGTGGTGTTGCGCGAAAGCTGAAGAGGTGATGGCGATGCAAAAAGCGATTAATAGCGTTCTCATGGTTTGGGGTTTTAGTAATTGAAATATAGGGAAGAAGGGAGAAAGATTCAAAGATTGAGAGAATGAAAGATTGGGAGAGTGGAAGTATGAAAGTATGAAAGAATGAAAGTTTGAAAGTCTGTTCTTGTTTCATACTCCCAATCTTCCGATCTTATCATCTTTCATTTTTTCATTCTTTTTGGCGGTTGCAATAGAGGAGTTTATCATTTTATCGCACTCTATCAAGAGCGAGCAGAGTGAATCTGGAGGCGATATAGAATATCCTTCTTTAATCAGGTCCAACCAATAAAACGTTTCTTTCACCTCTTTGCTGGCAATTTTTAGTTTATGAATAAAATCGGCTCTACTCTCCGAGCTCTGGGATTCGGCGACTAACGCACCAATGGCTGTGGATGATCTAATGAACTGGTTTTCTACATTCCAGATCTTATTTTCTCTCAACAGCTTACTAAATGAGATCGCCTCGAGTGCAAGGTTTTTTGATTTCGTTTCTAAAATAGTTTTCATCCAACAAAGAAACACCCGTAGAAAAAAAATACTTATTTGAATATCATATAACTTATGCTTCTTTCAACTATATGTTATACAAATATGAAATCCCATTCTCCCAATCTTCCAATCTTTCATTCTTTCTAGTGCTGCACGACTAGCTTTCCTGTGTAGGCAACGTTGTTTTGGTGTGCTTTGTAGAGGTAGATGCCGTTGGGTAACTCGGCGGTGGAGAGCCAGCCGTTGTTGGCGATGAGGGTGGACTGCACGCGTTGGCCGGCCATGTCGTAGAGCTCGAGTTGTACTTGACCAGGGTTTTTGAAACTTAGATAAACCGCTTCATTGGCGGGGTTGGGATAAACGCTAGGGCTTTCGGATGTTTCCTCAGCGATAGATAATATTTGCACTTCGCTATTGAAATAAACAATTCTTTGAACGGCTGCTTCCACTTCAAGGGTCTGTGGATTGAGATAGGAAAAATCACCATCAGAATAAAGGCGTTGTCTAGTGATATGTTTTCGCCAATTGGCTTCTAATTGTAGAAGGTTGTTGGTGGGCTGGATGCACTGCTCCAAAGTGTAGTCGTAATTATAATTATAGTATTCTTCGTAAATACCGGGTAATCCAGTGATTGGATCATTTTCTAAATCGCTTCTTACAAGTTGAACATTACCCTCGGCGTCATATTCTGCTGTGAGAGTTCTGTAATATTCCCAAGAAAGTGTTGGGACATCCCAATCTCCGAAGACTACACTCTCTAGTTGCCCCATATCATTGAAGGTGATGATTTCTTTCGCAGACGGAAACTCTTCTTTGGGCCAGCCGATGTAGCTTAGTACTTCTGTATAACTTCCGTTTGGTTGAAATTCGCGGGTGACTCTTGAGCCTATAAAGAAGTCCTGTGCAATGGGATTGTAATTCAGAATATCCTCTTGAATTACATTTTCGCCGTCGTAGGTGAAAATTGTTTTAGTTTCTGGCAGCCAGTTGTTGTTAGATGTCAACCACTCGAAAAGAATGACCTCAGAAACTTGGCCATTTGCGTTGTATGATACTTCCTTCTTGAGCTGATTTACAAAGCTTGCATTGGGGCTCGGTTGTCTCATTTGGAAGACGTCGGTCACTTGATTTTGATCGTTTACGACATAGTTAATTATGATTACAGACTCGATATCTGTGGGGCTGCTACCGATGTTGGAAACAGCACTTACAAGTACACCTGCGGAATTATAAAAATATTCAGTTCTTCTTGTAAAAACGGGCTCTGGACTTGTCTGGGAGCGGCTGTAGAAGTAGATGCTATCGGTGCGTAAAAAGATATTGTCTCCTTGTTGGGCAGAGGTGGAAATTGACGCAATAAGGGAAATTAAGAGTAAATAATGTTTCATATAGTAATTTGATTTTTCTAGAAACCAAATTAAAATGTTATTTCAGTTTAAAGGGTTGAAGGCGAGGTTAAAAAAACAAAAATCCGACCTTTTCGTGGTCGGATTTCAGTAGTTTATTTTAGAAAAAAATTATTTCTCTTTTGATCCTACAAGGACTGTCACGCAGCCTTCGTGGGAGAAAGCGGTGTCTTGCTTGGGGACGCGCACTCGGACGATCAACTGTTGCGTGTTTGACATTTTAAAATCAAATACTGATTTGTTGTCGGCAGTTTTATTGGAGTAAACCATTTCATCATTGGTGTCAACAATTTCGAACTCTACGTCGCCGAGCACAGGGTGTGAGCCTACGACGATGCGGTATTCTTTGCCAGCGTAAAATGTGAGCAGCAATTCTGCTTCATCACCTGGCACCAACACAGCGGAGTTGTAATTGTCGTTTTGCACATAACCATCAAGCAAAGGAAGTACTTTGTTTTTGGTGAATGCTCTGCATTGTGCGTCTGCTGCGAAAGGCAGGAGGAGCATTAGGGGGATTATGAATCGAATGAGTTTCATCTTTATAGGTGTTGAGGGTGGTTTAAGCGATGTACTTTGAACGCAACTGAGCAACTAAAGTTTCAATTTTCTTTAATGTTTCATCACTCATGGTAGTGCTTGAATTGTTGCCAATCACAAAGCTTCCATCAGCATTTTTTGATGAAGTGGTTTTTCCATCAGAAATTTGCACTTCGTCAAACACAGCCTTCATTGCTACCAAGTCGGCTTTCATTTCTTTGAGCGACTCTTTGTCTCCGAACTTGTCGAAATACTTGATCAATTGATCGAGCGAAAGTTTTTGTTCTGCAATACGCGTCTTTAGCGCGGGATCTTTGATAGCAGAATAGCGAGTGCTCAGATAGAGCGCTTCCATCCACCCACCTGCGATAACGAGAGCAGACACTTCGATTCGGTTATTTTCTTTTAAATAACCATTGAGATCAGTATACGCCTCTGTTACGATTTTTATAAGTGAATCGCGATTGTCCTGATTTGCATTGAGACGTTCGATCATATCATCTTCAAGGGCACCATCTACACCCATCTGACGCGCAAGCTTTTGAGCGGCGGCGAGGTAGTTCATACTTTCTTGCTTTTGATCGAAAATGCTTGCATAGCTAAGGTCTGCACCATATACGCCAAGATTGATGGCCTGCTTTGCTTCGCCGGTGTACTTCGACACATTGTCGGTACTGTTGAGAAGAGAAGCGTCGTATTTATAGCCATTTTGCTTGATGAGCGAGGCCATTTCTACAGGAGCAGGAATCGAGAAGAATATCTTCTGCAATTCGTCCTTTTTGATCATTTCCAATGAATCAACATTGGGTTTTGTGGCAGGTTGATTTGTGTTGTTGCCTCCTGATTCGCAGGCTGTCAACACGGCACAGAAACCAAAGGCTGCCAAGGCCGGTTTCATCCAATTCAATTTGCGCATAGTTGGTTTATTTAGGGTGGTCATAAGAAGTTTCATTCGTAAAAAGAAACACGTTCCAATTTTGAAAATTTGTTCTTTCTACGGGACGAGTTCGAAAATAGTTATAAAAATTGAGATGTTTATTATAATTTGTACATAAACACCTCAAAATGAAATATAAAGCGCGTTTTAGTGAGCTTGCAACCAGTTGTCTCCGTGGTTCATATCGATTTCTAAGGGCACGCGCATCTTCACCGCAGAGGTCATTCGCTCGGCGATGATTGGCTTGATCGTTTCTAATTCGTCTTTGTGAACGTCGAACACCAATTCGTCGTGTACTTGCAAAATCATCTTTGAACGCAGCTTCATTTTTCTCAAGTCTTCCTGGATTCGAATCATTGCTACCTTGATAATATCCGCGGCGCTGCCCTGAATGGGTGCGTTGATGGCGTTGCGTTCGGCGAAGCCGCGCACAACGGCATTGGCACTATTGATATCAGCGAGGTATCTGCGGCGTCCGAGAATGGTTTCTACATAGCCTGTTTTGCGGGCGCCTTCAATATTCTCTTGCTGATAGGCTTTGAGTCGGTTGAACTGTTTGAAGTAGGAGTCAATGATTTCTTTTGCCTCGCCTCTTGGGATGCCCAGATTTTGAGCCAGTCCGAATGCACCTTGTCCATAGATAATTCCGAAGTTGACCGCTTTGGCTTTGCTTCGCATGCTTTTGTCCACTTGATCGAGCGGCACTCCAAATACCTTAGATGCGGTGGCGGCGTGGATATCAGCACCCTGCAAGAACGCTTCACACATATTCTCGTCATTGCTCAAGGCTGCGATAATGCGAAGCTCTACTTGCGAATAGTCGGCAGATAATAAGGTATAGTCTTCATTCCTCGGGATAAAGGCTTTTCGTATTTCCTTTCCTCTAGATGTTCGAATAGGAATGTTTTGAAGATTGGGATTATTGCTGCTGAGTCGTCCGGTGGCGGCCACGGTCTGCATATAATTGGTATGCACGCGTCCGGTGTGCTTGTTGATGAGCTCAGGGAGGGCGTCTACGTAGGTCGATTTCAGTTTGCGCAATTCGCGGTAGTCGAGAATTTTTCCCACTACAGGATGATCGTGCACAAATTTGGATAGGATGTCTTCGCCTGTGGCATATTGCCCCGTCTTGGTTTTTTTAACCTGATCTGTGATTTTTAATTTTTCAAAAAGAATCGTTCCCAATTGCTTGGGAGAATCGATGTTGAAGACTTCACCGGCTATTTCATGAATTTCTTTTTCAAAAATCACAATGTCTTTTTGAAGCTCATTGCTGTAGTCTTTGAGGAAGTTTTCATCGATGCGCACCCCCTCCATTTCCATGTCGGCAAGCACTGTAATGAGCGGTACTTCCACTTCGTCGAAGAGTTTGCGAGATTCGCCAACGGTGAGTTTTGGTTCGAAAATATTTTTAAGTTGAAGCGTGATGTCTGCGTCTTCCGCTGCGTAGTCCTTTATTTCTGCAGGACTTAAATCCGCCATGGAGCCTTGGTTTTTTCCTTTTTTACCAATCAAAGATTCAATGGATACTGGCTCGTATTGCAGGTATTGAGCGGCCAATACATCCATTCCATGCTTGCCATCAGGGCTGAGGATATAATGCGCCACCATCGTATCGAAGAGTTTGTTTTTTACTTCGATGCCGTATTTACCAAGCATTTTGTAATCATACTTGATATTTTGTCCTATTAATTCTTTTTCTGAATCGGAAAAAATAGGGGCGAATTTTTGAAGTAGTGCGCGAGCTTCATTTTCGTCTTTTGAAACGGGCACATAGTATGCTTCGTGCGCCACCACGGCGAATGACATGCCTACAAGGTATGCGTTGATAGGCTCTAAATCGCTTGTTTCAGTATCAAAACAGAATGAACGTTCGGTTTTTAATTTTTCAAGTAATTCACCGAGCATTTGTTCGGTTTCTACGAGAATATAGTTGTGGTGAACATCTGTAATTTTCTTAAGGTCAGAAGGAACAGTTACAGCCTCTAACTCTTCTTCACCAAAGAGACTTCCTTGCTGCACGTCGCCAGCGGCGGGCGTTTCCTCGCCGAGGACACGCTTGGCGAGTTGACGAAACTCCAGTTCGTTGAAGATATCTTTGAGTGATTCTTTGTTGTATTCTTTTATTTTCAGTTCCTCTTCATTCAATGGAGTTGGGGCATCGAGTAGGATTGTCGCCAACTTTTTAGACATGATGGCTTGATCTGCGTAGGTTTCTACATTCTCTTTTTGTTTTCCCTTTAATTGATCTGTATTGGCGAGAAGGCCTTCGAGTGAGCCGAATTGCTTGAGAAGTTTTACGGCTGTCTTTTCACCCACACCCGGAATGCCTGGAATATTATCTACCGCATCACCCATCATACCGAGTATGTCGATGACTTGGTCTACGCGTTCGATATCGAATTTTTGTAAAACTTCAGGAATGCCTAATACTTCTGCTTTGCCGCCCTGATAGCCGGGTTTATAGATAAAAATATTATCACTTACCAGTTGACCATAGTCTTTGTCGGAAGTCATCATATAGGTGAGAAAACCCTCTTGTTCTGCGCGTTTGGCGAGGGTTCCAATGACATCATCCGCCTCGTAGCCGGGAGCCATGAGGATTGGAATATTAAAGCCCTCGATGATTTTCATAATCCAAGGCACAGATAGCTTGATGTCTTCTGGGGTTTCTTCGCGGTTCGCTTTATACGCTTGGTAGTCGATTTCGCGCAGCGTCTGTTCTGGCGCATCGAAGACCACTGCGATGTGTGAAGGCTTTTCATTATTAATAATATCGAGCAATGTATTGGTGAAACCGAACATTGCCGAAGTGTTGAGGCCTTTCGAGTTGATGCGTGGAGCACGGATGAATGCGTAGTACGCTCTGAAAATGAGCGCATACGCATCCAACAGGAATAATTTTTTAGGATGGTCTGTGGTGATCATTGCGCGATAATACCGAATAATCGGCACATCAGCAAGGATTGCTTATAAACCGAAAGCTTTGCAAATCCAATAGAAAACCGCACCCATCAAAGCACTGATAGGAATGGTGATGATCCAAGCAGTGAGAAGTTTTCTTGTAACACCCCACTTCACCGCGCTGATGCGCTTGGTGACACCAACACCGATAATAGAACCAGTGATGGTGTGTGTGGTAGATACAGGAATACCCTTGATGGTTTCACCACCTATTTGCCATGGGAATTTGAGACCTTCTGTAAAGAAAAGAGTAACGGCACCAGCGGTTTCTGCTGCGACGCCTTCAAATGGGGTTACCTTGGTGATTTTTGCACCCATTGTTTTTACAATTTTCCAACCGCCAGACATTGTACCGATGGCGATGGCAGCATAACATGAAAGCGGCACCCAATTAGGCATCTGGCTCATATCAGTGATATTGCCATTGGCGATGAGAGCAACAGAAATGATACCCATTACTTTTTGAGCATCGTTACCACCGTGACCGATGGAGAACGCTGCTGAAGAAAAGAGTTGGAATCTTTTGAAATAGTGATTGGCAGCAGTGGCGCTCATGGAGCTGAGGAATAGAGTAAGAATACCAATAACTACCACAATAAAGCCGAGAAGAATCCACTTGAAGTTGTGCCCGTGGAATAGCACCTTGAGCCAATATGTTTCGAAGTCAGACTTAAGATTGTCGAATTCGAGCACGCGTGCCACAAGGATGATTACGGTAATGATGATCGACATGGAGACGATCTTCATGGTGATTCCTTTTTTGAAAGAATGAAGGAACCAAATCGAAATGAGATATGCCATGAGCATACCAGCAATAGGCGCGATGAAAATGAAGATGGCAGTGGCGGCGATTACACCGCCACGGATGGCTTCCCAACCGAACGCGGCAAGGAATGCTCCAGCGAAACCACCAATAAGCGTGTGAGAAGAACTGGATGGAATACCATACCACCATGTAATCAGGTTCCAAGCAATGGCTGAAAGCAGACCGGCGAAAATCATCGGAAGCGGTTGCATTTCTGGTGAGGTGAACTGCTCCTGTACCGTCTTGGAAATCGTGTTGGCAACGCTATGATCTTTGAAGATAAAGAAAGCGATGAAGTTGAAAAAAGCAGCCCAAACTACAGCTTGGAATGGGGTCAAAACTTTTGTAGAAACAACAGTGGCGATAGAGTTGGCGGCATCATGAAACCCATTGATAAAGTCGAAGATCAGCGCCAGAGCGATGATGACGATCAGAAAAGTAGAGTATTCCATGAGCGCTTATGAATTTTTGACCAATATAGACTCAAGAACGTTAGCAACATCTTCGCACTTGTCGGTAGCGGTTTCGAGGTTGCTGAGTACTTCTTTCATTTTGATGAGTTCGAGCGCAGGCACTTCGTCTGCAAAGAGGCGGGCGATGGCTTCATCGAAGAGGTCATCAGCGTGATTTTCCAATGAGTTGATGCGCACGATTGCTTCGCGCACGCGACCTGCATTGCGCATATTGCGCATGTCTTTTACAGCAACGTCGATTTCATTTACTTGCTTCACCAATACCTCGCTGAGCAATTCCATGGTCTTTGAAAACTCATCGACCTTGTACAGCTCTATTCTTGAGGCAGTGCCCTGAATATAGTCCGCTATATCATCAATACATGTCGCAAGTTCGTGAATGTCTTCTCTATCGAATGGAGTTATGAAGTTGGCAGAAAGCTCGAGGAAGATTTTGTGAGTAATCTCATCTCCTTTGTTTTCCAATTCTTTTACTCTTCTGATAATGGTGAGTTGTTCAGCCTTATCGGTAGTCGCAAAGAGCTTATTGAACTCATTGGCTTGTTCGAGGAGGTTCGCGGTATCCTCGGCAAACAAGTCGAAGAAGAGTCCATTTTTTGGGACTAGGAAAGAGAAAAGATTTGAAATACCCATTTTAGGTTTGGATTGCGTTTCTGATTTGAAGTGGCGCGAAGGTCTTGAAGACATGTTAAGAGAATATTAATGAAGTGGATTTTCTTTCTAAAAGTTTAATTGGGCTTGTAATCTTAAGAGTCGGCCCGACTGTCTATTGAACTCGTTTGCTTTGTCGCTGGTGGTTCTGGTGCTGTTGGTGTACATGGCTACGAATTCGAAGTTTCTACCAAACTGTACCTCACAACCGATTTCTAACTCATTGACCTTGTGCGCTCTTGCGTCTTGTTCGTGTTTTTTGGCACCATCATAATATTGAGCGCGCACAAACGGGAAGTAGGTCATTTTATTGGATTGAATCATATAACTGAAGGTGACGTAACCACCAGTTAGATCTCTTGTTTCGATGCTATCGGTAGCGGGATTATACTCTGGTCCACGGCCGATATTGTATTCGGCGAGGATACCAAATGGTTTGGGGTAGAGTACGAGGGTTGCAGCGGCTCTTTGGTCGAGGTAATTGCGATCTCCGGTTGTTTTTACACCAGATGAAAGTTGAGAGCTTTGCATCACATAACGGCCTGAATACGCTTGTACCCCAGGCTCAATGATCTGGCTGCCAATGCTAAAAGGCATGCTGACACGAGCGACCAAATGTTGACTGTTGTTGGCCTCAGGGCGGTTGGCAGTTTGGCCATTGAATGCACCAAATCCGAATACTCCGTAATCACCGGATCCTTTTAACCCATCACGAACAAGTGAAGAAAAAAGTTCTCGCACGCGCTTTGGAGCCCAATAAAAGAAAACACCAAGATCACGTTCGTTGGTAATCGCGCTATTTAGAGCGTCTGCGCGGTCGAGGGGAAGGCGGTTTTGGCTGGATTGCATATTCTCAAAACCAAATGGAATTTTACTCTGTCCGATGCGGAAGCGAAACTCATTTTGTTTATCCAGCCCAACGTCAAAATATGCATCTCGAATTTGAGCCCAGTGCAAGCTAGTGCTTGATACCGAGCTGGCAAAGTCTGGTTGAATATACATATAGACACGCGGTGAGAGTTGGCCAAAAAATATGATGCGAGCTCGACGGATGAAAAAACCACTGTTATCACCCCATGATCGGTCGCATTGTTCACAGCCGAGATCGGGATTGGTTTCGAAGAGGCGATTGTATCTCACTTGCACATAACCTCTTATCTGCACTTTGTCAAACCACTTGGGTTCTTTAGCTTTAGGTATAGTGTCGTTGGCACTCGTCATATTCACTGCGAATATGAGTAGGATTGTGGTGAGCACAAAGCTCTTAGAGAGAGTTAACACTTTGGAAACAAATAATTAATTTGGCGGCAAAGCTATTTACGCCAGAATGGTCATTTGTTAGGATGGTGTTAGGCTTGTGTTAAGCCAAGGTTAACAAAAAAAGGCTGCCCGTTTAAGAGCAGCCCTTTCATTAGGTTTAAGTGCATATTTCGCGCGAAGTGTTTAAAATGCGCTTATATCTTGAAGGTTAGGTAAGTCAGTAAACCGATACAAATATTCGAATACGCCATACTAAATATCAGGCCAGTTAGTGAAAATGGGGTTTCGGTTAGTGAACGTCACTAACTGAAATGGTATTTTGGCTAACTGGTGCTGTCTGGGTCGATAGGTTTTGCGACTTTTGTATTCTATGAGGCAAAGAGTGGTCATGTTGTGCTGTTGTCTAGGGTTGTTTTATAACGCCCTTGCCCAGACTCCTTATACTATAGGCATCAACGGTGACGACGGCTTAAACTCAGATGTGGTTTATGATATTCTTGAGGACACGAGGGGTTTCGTGTGGTTGGCCACGGGTTCGGGCTTGATACGTTATGATGGCGAAACTTATAAGTCAATTGGAGCCGAAGGCGAGCGATCGCGCATAGGCTCGCACCTCACTGAAGATAGGTATGGTCGTATTTGGATGGAATCATTCGATGGCTCTCTTTTCTATACGCAAAGCGACAAATTAATTCTTCTGGACGAGCGCAAACCCATTGGCTTTTTTAGATACTTTCTTGATGACAATCACATCATTCATTTATATAAAAATGAAGTCGTGATTTATGACTTACAAACCCTTAAGATTCAAAAGACAATAGAGCGAAAGGGGGCCAATACATTTCACACAATTAACACCAACAAAGAGTTTCATATACTCGGCTCAGAGGAGTGGGTAATCGATACAGGCGGGGGTGTTCGTACAAAGCCTTTGCAACAAATCATGAAAGGAATGACGCCTATTCTCACCGCAATGGACGGAGACCAGGTTTACTTCACCAGCAAGGATAACTCGCAGAAAAAGCTTTTTTTGTATGATCACAAAAAGACGACTGAGGTTTTTTCAATCCCTGAGTTGAACTTTATTCAAAACCTAATTTACATTGACAAGATGTTTTGGTTTTGTTGTAGCGATGGCCTTTACATTTATGACAGACAGGGCAAAATGGTGGGTGGCGTTCCGTTTTTCAAGGACATCAGTGTTAGCTCTGTGATGAAAGATCGCAACGGAGGCTATTGGGTGGGAACGGTGACAGAAGGCGCACAGGTTATCCGCAATTTCGATCACACGTTGTTGTCAATGGGAGCAGATCGACCGCATAGGCTCGCCGTGTTGGACGGAGAGGTGGTAGTTGGAACCAAAAATGGCAAGCTGATTAGCATTGATGGGCAATCGTTTAGTAAGCCTTTTTATACATCCAAAGGCAATCATGGAATATTTTATTTGGAAGCAAATACTTACGATGATCAGCTCTACGCGACATCCAATGAGTTTTTGATTTTTAGTAAAAATAAAGATCTCATATTTCAAAACATAGGCTCCATCAAAGATGCAGAGCCGTTGGATGGAAAGTACTTGATTGTGGCCGCTAGTGGCAACGTGGGATTCTTTGACTTGCCTTGGTATAAAGGCGAAAGTAAGTGGGATACTTTTTATAAAAAAAATCAATATAGTCCGAGCGTCAATGGTGCTACAATACTAGAAGGGCGTGGAAAGTCGGTAGCATACGACGAAGCGAACGATGCTATTTTCTTTTGTTCTAACCAAGGGTTTTTTAGACAAACTCTTCTAGGGTTGGAGGAAATAAAGCGCGATGGAAAGACAATAAATTATACACGAATAGAAAAACTGGAGGATGACATTTTTGCGCTTACATCAACGGGAAAGATTGAGCGTTTTTCACTTAAAGATTTGAATACACATGAGGAGTTACGATCGTTGGAAGGCGAGGATTGGAAGCATATTAAAGTGATTAATAATAAAATTTATGTAGCATCCGATCATCAGTTGGCCACCTTCGAAAACAAAGGAGGAAAGTTTCAAATCGTATTTGTTTTTTCTATTTCGGGAAAAGATGAAATTTATGATTTTACAAAGAATGGAGATGACTTTTACATCGCTACGGAAGCCGGAATCATTGTAGTTCCAGAGTATAAAAGCGTTAGAGATATTGAGCCGAAATTTTATCTCGACCGAATGTTCATTCGGGGGCAAGAGCTCAAAGGAGTGGAGTTGAATCAGCTTTCATACGATCAAAACGAAGTAACATTTGAGTTTTCAATCGCGAGTTATCCGGCCTCTCAGAAGCTACCGGTGTATTATTCTTTAAATGGAAATGATTGGAATAGAATCTCGGATGGTTCACGCACGCTCAAGCTTGATGCATTGAGACCGGGATATTATAGTGTTGGTTTTCGAGTTGGAGAAAACGGAGAGGTATTCAATGCACCGGTGTTTATTGTAAGAAGGCCATTTTGGGAAAGCTATTGGTTTTACATAGGCGTGGGCTTGATTGTAGTTGCGGCTGGATTTGGATACTATCGTTATCAAACGCGCTTGCTGAAAACTCAGAACAGACTTTTGCTGGAGAAAGTTTCTTTGGAAAAAGACCTTCAAACAGCGATGCTTCAAAGCATAAAGTCGCAGATGAATCCTCATTTTTTTTACAATGCACTGAATACAATACAGTCGTTTATTTTCACGGATGACAAGCGGAATGCGGGAATTTTTCTATCAAAATTTTCGCAATTGACACGGATGATACTTGAGATGAGCGAGAAGGAAACTGTAAGCGTATCAGAGGAACTACAGGCGTTGAATTTGTATTTAGAAATTGAGTCTGCACGATTCAACTATGATTTGAATTATAAAATTGAAGTAGACACAGAGTTGGATGTCGAGATGTGCAGGTTGCCGAGCATGATTGTCCAACCATATGTGGAGAATGCTATAAAGCACGGGCTCTTGCACAAAAAGGATGACAAACAATTGATGATTCGTTTTAAGAGGGAGCAGAAAAACATTCGAATTGAAATTGAAGATAATGGAATTGGTCGCGCTCGGTCGCGCGAGTTGAATCGCATTAAGAATAAAGGCCATCAGAGTTTTGCTACGGAGGCTAATTCTAGGAGACTAGAATTATTGAATCGCAAGCACGGCAATGTCGGTGTTGAGTTTGAGGATAAAGTGGCTGCTTCGGGTGAAGGAATTGGCACATTGGTAATTATAAGAATTCCCTTAATTTAGACCTATGGAAAAAATAAAAGCAATCATAGTAGACGATGAAAATCATGCACGCATTCTTTTGCGCGGCATGCTCAATACATTTTGTCCAGAGGTGGAGGTTGTTGGTGAAAGCGGAGATTTGCCAAACGGAGTAAAGGCAATAAGGAGACTAAAGCCAGACATTATTTTTCTCGATATTGAAATGCCTGGCCATAGCGGTTTAGAGCTCCTAGACTTTTTTGATGAAGAGGAAATTAATTTCTCGGTCGTTTTTACCACAGCTTATCATCAATATGCGGTGAAGGCCTTTAAACTATCTGCACTGGATTATTTATTAAAACCAATATCGCCACAGGATTTGGAAGACGCTGTAAAGCGATTTAATCGTGAACGCCGTGGACAACGACAACAATACGAGCATTTGAAGGAAATGCTTCAACCGACGGCGCCGAGAAGTATCGCTGTGCCGATTGGAAGCGGGTTTAAGTTTTTGCCAGTGGATAATATCATGTATATCAAGGCAGATAGCTCTTATACTGAAATAGTGATGGTGGATGGAGAGCGCATTGTAGCAAGCAGAACGCTGAAGAATTTTGAAGACGTATTGTGCGAAGATGAGCGATTCATGCGTACGCACAAATCTTATCTAGTCAACATCGCATTCGTGCGCGAACTGGTGAAGACCGATGGCGGATTTTTAGTGATGGAAGACAAAGAACAAATTTCTGTAACACCAGAAAAGATGAAGGAATTGATTGATCGGAACTCCGTCATTAAGCGTTAGAATTAGATATGTTTTTTTCTCCAATTTCCTTTTTTCAAATAAATAAAACTCACGAGGAAAAGAGAGGACCAATAAACCCATTCACTCATCCAAACGATGTAAACGGGTAGTCGATAAACTTCCGCAGCAAGGTATACAAATGAGCAATAGAAAATAATCGCTATACCTTCTGAGAGGAGCGTTATTCGGGTGTTTGCGGTACCTACTACTGCATTTACCCAGATACCGCCCACGGCCATAAACAAGAGAGCAGAACTTACCATTCGCACGACAGGAATGGCCTCTTCAAGGAAGGAGTCGTCTTGACCGAAAATAGCGAAGAATGTTTGGGGAAAAATATTAAGCAGGACAAACATTACGAACGCAAAGCTCAAAGAGAGCTTGGTGATTTTCCAGGTCAGTGGAATGACCTCCTCTTTTTTTCCTTGACCAATAACGTTTGAAATCATTGCGGTAGCGGCAGAGGCGAAAGCCCAAGTAAAACAACCAAAGAAACCAAAGATGGTGCGCATGAGAGAGCTGATGGCCAGCTCACGCTTACCATAATGTTCCATAGCTAGATAGAAAAACTCCCAAGCAACAACGCTGATAATGAATTGCAAAATGAGCGGCGCCGACACCGAAAGAATCTGAATGATGATTTCTCTTTTAGGAATCCATGTAAGAGAAAGGTTCACTTTATTTTTGATGCTTGGTGTATTGATCAAAAACATAATGACGACCAATCCAGCAAACTCAGCGAGAATAGAAGCGTAGGCCGCTCCCATGTAACCGAGGTTGGGCATGCCTAGGTTGCCGTAGATGAAGCCATAATCGAAGATGATATTTACGATAGTTTCTACTGCCGTGCCTGCGATAAGGAGATTTGATTTGTTAATGCCAACTAGGAGAGCGTTTCGCAATTGGTACAGAAGTAAGAATGGAAGCCCCCAAACACGGACAGCCAAAAAGTTATTGGTCATTTCCAATCGCTCAGGATCAACCATGAGTAGACCGAATATGCTTGGGCTTATGAAGAGGGTGAAGAGAATTGCAATTGCACTGATGGAAAGGGCAATCAAAACGCCTTGTTGAAATAGCACGCCAATTTTTTCTGGGTCATTCTCCCCCGCTCTTCTCGAAATTAAAGTTTGAAGGCCAGAGTTGAGGCCGTGTCCGATAACTGAGAAAATAAGATAATATACACCAGTGATACCGGCTATTGCCAACACTTGTTCCCCTAGGCCTCCAAGGAAAATCAGGTTAGTGATAAAATTGATCTGAGGCACCAGCAAAGAAGCACAAATCGGTAGAGCGAGTTTGAGTATTTGGGTGTAACTGGTTTTAAGCTGCAGATCGGAGGACATAGGCCGCGAAGATACGCGACCGAAAAATTTGTTAATATGTTAAAAACTTAGTATTTTTACATAGTTAATAAACCTACTAGACCTAAACAAAACGAGGGCGGCTCCTGAAATGGGAAGCTGCTGTGTGTTCGCCTATGGATGACCTTTACCAAATTCACCCAACTGTTTATTGGAATGATGTGATATGAAGTTTATAAAACTCATATCTGCTGCGGCTTTTGTGTTGTTTCTAATTATTCTTAGGAATGACGCAAACGGTCAGTGCACGCAATTTGTGGGCACAACAGCGTGCACATCAGCCGCACCTACCGTGGTGGGTGCTTCGGTGACATGCACGCCACCAGCGGCCAATGGGGGTCAACAAAACTTTGTGATAACAGGAATGGTTGGTGGCTGCACGTATAGTATTTCGAACTGCGGGTCTGGATTTGATACACAGATTACTGTTTTTAATGCTGCGGGTGTTTCAGTCGGTTACAATGATGATAATGGGCCAGGATGCGGTGGTACAGCAGCCTCTTTGAGCTTTGTTTGTCCTGCAAATGGCAATTACAATATTCAGTTGAATCGATTTCCATGTGGCGTTACAGATATTCTTAACGGAACGATCACGGTCACGTTGACCAGTTGTGCTCCACCGCCTCCTTGCTCAAATTGTGCTACAGCGACGACAATATCGAGTTTACCGTTTACAGGCAACTACACTACATGCGGTGCGTGCAATAGTGTAATCAGTGGTAATGGTTGTACCTCTGTTTATTTAGGAGGCGAAGATTATTTATTTGCTTACACCCCTGCGACTACAGGAGCGGTGAATATAGTGTTGAGCAACACCCTTACATATACAGGTGTTTTTATTACTCAGGGTTGTCCGCTGTCTGGGGGCACCTGCGTGAATATCGCGACCAGTGCAGGGGGCAATCCATCCATAGTCAATCAAACATTGACGGCTGGGATCACCTATTACATCATCGTGGATACCTGGCCGACTCCCAATTGTACGCCATTTACAATTAATATCACTCCAAACATTCCCGACCCCAATGCCTACATCATAAGCAATTCGACTGTATCCACATGTACGGGAACATTCTATGACAGCGGAAGCAATGGAGGCAACTATCTCAACAATGAGAATTTTACCTATACACTTTGTTCAAACGTAAGCGGGAGTTGTATTCGTTTGGACTTCTTGACATTCAATACTGAAGCAGGATTGGATCAGTTGTTCATATACGATGGACCAAATACGCTGGGTAATTTATTGGGAACTTATTCGGGCACCACAATCCCCCCTTCTGTGATATCGACCACGGGGTGTATCACCTTTCGGTTTGTGAGTGATGGTTCAGTCACGAGGCCTGGTTGGTCTGCCACCATAACGTGCTTGCCATGTGGTGGAGGCCCTTGTGCTCAGACCTGCAGTGGTGGTCCACCACCGGCAAATGACGCATGTGCTAGTGCTCAAAATTTAGGAACGCTGCCAGCTCCCGGGCCATGCCCTGGAGGTAATGGGACGCTTGTTTCTTGGAATACAACAAATCTCTGTGCAACGGCTGAGTCGCCTTATTCAAGCTTATTGGGTTGTCAACCCTTGGGAGACCAAGCAAACCCCGCTGCAGATGTGTGGTACAGATTCAATATAACAGCACCTGTATTGAATATTCAAGTGGTAGGGTTGAACACCCCAAACATTGCGATTTATGAAGGAATTAATTGCGGCAATCTGGCGCCGAGAGGATGTGCAATAGGAGGTTCAGGCGTGTTGAACACTACCTTTCAAGGACTAGCCGCGGGAACATACTACTTGCAAGTGAGTGGAGGTAGCCTGGTGGATCAATGTAATTTTACATTGAGTATGCGCAATAATTATGATTGTGCAGGTTGTGTGATTCAAAGTTCATTTACAGTAAATCCTGAACCAATCAATGGTCAATATCCAGCGAATACCACGGTAAACTTTTGCTATACCATTACATCTTTCAATCAGACCTCTGCCAACTGGCTGCACGGTGTGGTGCCAACTTTTGGATCTGGCTGGAATCCGGCTACACTAACCGTTACAGCACCGCCTTCATGTGCGGGGAATGGTTTTTGGGCGTGGTACCCAGGCACTGTTACCAGCACTGCGACGGGGGCATCTTATGGTCCGGGTTTTTTCTTTGAGACGGCCAGCGGCGGCGGTACAGGCAGTGATGGAAATCCAGGAAATAATTTTGGAGATAACAATCCGGGGATAGGAAACCCACCTGTCAACCCTTGCACATGGACATTCTGTTGGACCATTACTACTGACCCACAAGGAGGATGTGTACAAGATGCGAATTTGAATATTGCAATAAATACCCTTGGTGACGGAGAGTCAGGATCATGGGGCTCTTTCGCGTGTTCTACAGATCCAGTGTCTACATTCTTTGCTCAATTAAATTGCTGTCCTCCACCAATAGTATCTACAACTCCACCGCTGTGTGTGGGCCAGGCTAATGGTAGCGCAATCATTATCGGACAGGGCACTGGTCCTTGGGTTTATGTGCTGCGAGATGTAAATGGGGTTGTGGTTGCTACGGTGCCATCAACAAACGGCAGTGCTATCTTTAATGGACTTGCAGCAGGCAGTTATATAGTAGATGTGACAGACGCGGCAGCATGTTTATCGTCTCAGAATGTAACCATTGCTAACCCTACTCCATTAGTGGTGAGCGTGACACCGTCAGCACCGAATGTTTGTTCGGGTAGCTCTGTAAGCCTTACTGCAAGCGGTGCTACAACATACTCATGGAGTCCGACTGCTGGACTTTCTGCTAGTACAGGCGCGACAGTTTTGGCGAATCCAACAACGACCACTACTTATACTGTGACGGGCACTACAGGTGCGTGCGTGGATACAGAAACAGTGACCGTAACGATTCAAGCTCCTGTAATTCCCACGTTTACTCCACTGCCACTTTTATGTTATGGAAATACAGCGCCCACGTTGAATACGACATCTTTAAATGGAATTACGGGAACATGGTTGCCATCGGTAGTGAACAATACCATCAGCAGCACATACACATTTACACCTACACCACCGCAATGCGCAAGTCCGGTTACGCTGAATATAAATGTCAATCCACAAGTCTCTACATCACCACTATATCACGATTAAATCAATTAACATGAGAAAAATTGCCTACACCCTATTACTAGTAGTCGCCGCTGTGGCAGCGATCAACGTAGCGCAAGCACAAACATTGGTTTCCAACCCGCAAATCATTTGTTTGGGAGCCACCAACGAGCCATATCAAGTGGACTATCTGGAAGGCGGTGGAGCGGGAACACCGGGCTCTACATACGCATGGACAGTAAGCACTGGAACAGCGGTGATCACCACCAATCAGGGACCCAGCGGAAGCTCGAACAGAATATTAATTAACTGGTCAGCTACGCCTGTGGGGCTTTACACAATTAGTGTAGTGGAGACAAACAATGGATGTCCAGGACCACCAATTACCTTAAACGTTCAGATTATTGAAATCACTGCCACGGCCACGGCATCGCCCATTCTCTGTAATGGCGGTACTACCACTGTCACAGTAACGGGTAGCGGAGGAACAGCACCATATACGGGAACGGGAACATTTACTGTTGGTGCAGGTAGTTATACATACACTGTTACCGACACAAATGGATGTAGTGATGACGTGACTATTGTAGTGACAGAACCAACACCGCTTGTTGCGAGTTCTCCTGGCGGACAAGTGGAGTGTAATGGAGGAACAACGGATATTGTGGTAAATGCAACAGGCGGTACCGCGCCATACACGGGCACCGGTACATTTAACGTTGGAGCGGGTACATATACTTATACTGTTACTGATGCGAATGGATGTACGAGCAATGTGGTAGTGACAGTGACAGAAAACTCTTTGTTGACAGCTAGCGCCACGGCGACACCCATTGCATGTAATGGAGATCAATCAACAATCACTGTGACTGCAAGTGGTGGCACAGGTCCATATACTGGAACAGGTACATTCAACGAAGGCGCGGGCACATATACTTATACCGTTAGCGATCAAAACGGCTGCACAGCAACAACGAGCGTGACAATTACAGAACCAGCACCATTGGTGATAGCAGTGAATGATGAAGAAATATGTGAAGGGGAAAGCGCTGTGTTGACTGCAACAGGAGCGGTGACCTATGTGTGGACACCAAGTGGAGGATTGTCGGCGACGACAGGAGCGAGCGTGACTGCAAATCCAACAACTACTACTACTTATACTGTTACAGGAACTGATGCGAATGGATGCACAGATTCTGAAGATGCAACAGTGACAGTAAATCCGACACCAACTACCTCACCCATTTTCCACGATTAATACTTGAAGTTCGCGAACTACATATCGATAATTGTTTTAATGCTTATGGCATTTGGGCTGCGCGCACAGACGGATACCGTTTGTGTGACAAGTCCTGTGGGCAATTATCATGTGCAGGGTTGGACGAATAGCACTTTTACTTGGAATGCTTTTGGAGATGGAATTATCACTGGGCAGGGAAATGACAGTATTAGCGTGGAGTGGACGGCAGGAGCGGGCAACTATATGTTGACCGTATTTGAGACCAGTATCGATGGTTGCGATGGGCCGCTTCAAACATTGAACATTGTTGTTTTGGATTTGCAATCGACCACGGATATAGTTATTTGTAGCAATCAGATTCCGTACAATTGGAACGGGGTGGATTACACGAGTGCAGGTACTTATACCGCAATACTTGCGGGCGCTGCGGGGTGTGATAGCATCGCTTCATTAAACCTAAACATCAACGACGTTCTCACATCAACAACCGACGTCACGATTTGCAGCAATCAAATTCCTTACAACTGGAATGGTGTTGACTACAACGCCGCGGGTACATACACTGCGAACCTGTTGACTGTGGCGGGTTGTGATAGCGTCGCCACATTAAACTTGAACATCAATGATGTCTTGACCTCA
>JBKCOM010000066.1:0-8784 GCA_046309775.1 Flavobacteriales bacterium | reverse complement strand
TGCTTTCGCCTTCTTTTACAGGTATGATTAACATTCTTTTCTTTCTTTTAAAATGGGGTGCAAATATAGAATACTTTTTTAATCAGTCAACTATCCTTTCAAAATTTCTCTTGAAATTACTAATTTCTGAATTTCAGAGGTGCCTTCACCAATGGTGCAGAGCTTTGAATCACGATAGAATTTCTCTACAGGGAAATCTTTCGTGTAGCCATATCCTCCAAATATTTGAACAGCATCAGTAGAAACCTTGACTGCAACTTCTGAAGCATAATATTTAGCCATAGCGCCTTCTTTAGTTACCTTCTGCTTGTTGTTCTTCAAGTAAGCAGCTTGATAGAGCAGGGCTTCACTTGCTTCTATTTCTACGGCCATATCAGCGAGTTTAAAAGCGATAGCCTGGAAGTTGGCAATTGGTTGCCCAAATTGTTCCCGCTCTTTCGCATACTTGACGCTCGCTTCGTATGCTCCTTTGGCGATTCCCATAGACAATGCGCCAATGGAAATACGTCCACCGTCAAGGATTTTCATTGCCTGTTTAAAGCCATCTCCTATGTTGCCCAGAATTTGGCTTTTGTGTACGCGACAATTATCGAATATAAGTTCGGCTGTTTCTGAAGCACGCATACCAAGCTTGTTCTCTTTTTTACCACCACTGAACCCCGGCATATCACGTTCGATAATGAACGCTGTGATCCCGTTGCTATCCAGCAAATCACCTGTTCTCACCAACACTACGGCAACTTCTCCACTAATTCCGTGTGTAATCCAGTTTTTCGTTCCGTTGATTACATAATAATCTCCATCTTGAACAGCGACACACTTCATGCGCATGGCATCGCTACCAGTATTCGCTTCGGTAAGACCCCAAGCGCCGATCCACTCTCCAGATGCGAGTTTGGGTAAATATTTTTTCTTTTGCTCTTCGTTTCCGAACTCTAATATATGATTAGTGCAAAGACTATTGTGTGCAGCAAGGCTGAGACCTACTGAACCGCAAACTTTGGCAACTTCTTCGATGACTTTTATATATTCATAATAGCCCATACCGCTTCCGCCGTATTCTTGAGGCACAAGGACGCCCATGAGGCCCAGTTCTCCCATTTTCTTGAATACTTCGCGCGGGAATACTTGAGATTCATCCCACTCCATAACGTATGGGCGTATTTCTTTCTCCGCAAAATCGCGCACCATTTGCGCAATCATTTTTTGATTTTCCGTTGGTTCAAAGTTCATTGCTTTGTATATGTATTTGCATTAAAAAACGACATTTTGAATTGAATGTTCGTTTGGGCGGCAAATGTAATGATACTTGCTTTTGAGAAAATTAAACAAATGGAAAACCAACGATTTTGTGTTTTTTTTAAACATTATTGATTGTTGGTGCTTCTGTATTGCATTTCAAGTATTGTGGCTTGAACAATCATTGTGTTTATAATGTCTCCTACATGATAGTATTGAAAGGTCTTGTTGTCACTCATTGCGACAAATAAGCCTCCTCTGAAAAGCCCGTCAAAAGTTTCTGTGGTGATTTCAGACCCATCGCTTTCATTGGTGGATGCTGGAATGAAATATAATTCCGGATGCTGCTGGGACCCTTCCTTAGTTCCTCTCGGAAAGGCTCTGAAGGAATTTCTTTGTTGGTCCGAAATCAAAATGAAATCATTACTTTTTCCTCTGTTAAAAATGCTGATGCCCTCATGATCTTCCACAAAATTATTAGTACCTAGAGTCGCGAGCTCTTCATTTCCCTTAGAGGGATCTGCGTAGTACTTCCTGATTCCAAAATTTTCGTCAGAATAATAAACAAAGCCATATTCATCATCTACGGCGATGGCTTCAATTTCTTTTTTACCAGAGAATTTACCAAACTTTCTCACTAAACTTAATTTGAAATATCCTGAATCGCTGTCAGCAATTTGGTATTGCCAAAGGTAGGTGCCATCTGTAGGTCCTGTCTTGCGTCCTGCAATAATGAACTTTTCATTACTATTTTTATCGTAGCCTGCAATTCCCATCAAATCTCTGAACTCTTCACCCGTCTCTCCTTCAAATGCGGGAATTCCTCCATTATCAAGTGCAACGAGATCAGGCAGTCTGAAAATTCGAATTTTATGAGTGAATCGCTCGCTGACAATAGCAACATCGACTAGAGTATCGCCAATTTTGACACCATAGAGGACATCTACATTATTGGGTCTTTGAAGGTGCGGGACTTTATTTACAATTTTCCCTCTTAAGTCATAGGCGTAAAGGCCACCATCTTCGTCTTTATCAGTGCCAATTACCAAACTTTTTAATTTGTCATTTTTATTAATCCAAATAGCGGGATCGTCTGTGTCATGGTCTGTTGTGTCGGTTACAAATACAGGGGTAATCGCCCTGAACACCAAAGATGTAAAAGGTGTCTGCTCTTCTTTTTTGGCGCAAGAAAAAAGAAAGGCACTCATCACGATTGTGATGAGTGTTGAAGAATATATTTTGATTTTCATCGTGTCAAAGTAAATGTTTGTTCGTCAATATCACCTAGCACTGATTCACCGATCAATGTAAGCACTACTTCACTAGTGCCATTAAATGAGATTAAAGCTGAGATTTCAACTTCTGCATTTCCTAGATCATCGGTCTCTATTTCAGCCACTAATGTTCCTTCATACTCATTTGTATTGATGAGATCTTCAAAATCGAAATCATACTCTAACTCGACTTGAATCTCAACATTCACCATTTCTGTGGCATCGCACTCATCCTCTTCTGTTTCGATAAGGGTAATGGTCATTTCAACTTTTTCATGGTCAAAAGAAAACTCTATGGCATCAATTGCGCTAGCTTCTAATTCTGTTATGTCAGAATCAAAGTTTCCAAAAAATGACTTGAAAGCTTCAAATGCCAAGGGATCATTGAAATCGAAATCAAAAGAACTGAAAATGCCTTCTTCATCGATTACATGATAACGAAACTCAGGTACTTCCTGTAATTTTACTCTAGAATCATTAGTTTGAATGCTAGTGAGCTGAAAGGAAAATCCTCGACCACCATCGTTTACAGCAGAGTCGTCATAATGCAATGGGTCTACTTCAAATTCAACTTCGATTTCTGCAATGCCTGCTGGCCAATCGAATGAACCTTCTTGTGTTTCAGCGTTCCAAACAAAGTTGAGGTCAATGTTTTCATCTTCACTGGTGGTGCAATCGTCGATTTCGTAGAATGCTTTTCCTCCAAGAATATAATTAGTAAGTTCACTTGGTCCCTCGTAGTCAAAAACTTTGAAAAACACACGCACAGTTTCGGAAGGTGTTAGTACCTCTCCATCCACATTTGGATTGGATTCGGACCAAATAGGCAACAATTCCATAGCAATACCAACAGCATCATTATCCTCATTGTCAGCATCAAACTCATCAGAGAGAATAATGACTTTAGGAAAATCTTGCGGGTTGGTGATTTCAGTTACGTCCTCGTCTCTTTTGCTGCATGCAACGATTGAAATGAGGGAAAGGAAATAAAATATTTTTTTCATGATGTTTAGTTTAAATCGAATTTGATACCTGCTCTTGACCACCAGCCGTAAAACTCACGTTGTACAAACGCATCCGTTGAGCCGCTATATGTTTCAAAAGGTTGATTAGTGAGATTGAGCATTTCTACGAAGAATCTCAAGCGTTTATTTACTGTATATCCAGCCGTAATATCTAACTGCAGTCTATTGTTGACATACAAATCATCTTGAGCAGTGGCACCGATTTCGGATAGGTAAGATCCATTGAAATTCACTGCGGCTCTTAAGCTCAACTTTTTGGAGTTGTAACCTAAAGAAAAATTACCAACGTGTGCTGCTTGCCCAGGAAGTTGAATTGTTTCGAGTCTATCATCCGCACTGCGATTGAACTGAGCGTCTGATTGAGTGTAGGTATAGTTGAAGTATACTGCAAGATTTTTTAGCTTTCCAGGAAGAAAATCAAGTTGATACTTCGCTCCAATTTCAGCTCCGAAAAGATTTGCAGTTCCTCCGTTTTGTGCTTGCACGTAAGCAATCGCATCCACTTGTGGTGTTGGCGTATTGAGAGGATAAGTGTCCACAAAGCGGCGATTGAAAATAAAATCATTGAGCTGTTTGTAATAAACTCCTCCAGAGATGATACCTAGATTTTTCAAATACCTCTCTGCGAAAAAATCAATATTTAAAGCACTTACAGGAAGAATATTCTTGTTTCCAATGGTCGCTTCGCGATCATTGATATTCACTTCTTGAGATGGAACAATTTCCTGGAAATTAGGACGAGCATAGCTGTAGACGGCCGCAGCTCTCAAGATTGTATTATTGTTGACTTCATATTTCAAGTTCAACTGCGGTAGCACAAAGTCGTAATTATTCGAACCTGAAATATCATCGATGCGCAACAAATCTCCATTCAAACCAAACAAAACTTCTTGCGACTCATAATTCACTTTAGTGCTTTCGTAGCGCACACCTCCAATGGCAGTTAGCTTCTTGAAACGGTGTGTTGTCATGAGATAATACGCTGCCACATCTTCGCTGGCCACGTAAGACTCGAGGGCCTCATCCACTAGTTTATCTTCGAAATTGAGCTCGAAATTCTGAAGGTTGTTGTTAAAGTATTCTCCGAATGTTCCAATATCTTGAAACGAGGACAAGGTGTAATTTCCCTCTAAGAAGTTATCATCTAACAAACCTCCCTCAAATTC
The DNA here is from genome assembly GCA_046309775.1 of Flavobacteriales bacterium. GTDB lineage: Bacteria > Bacteroidota > Bacteroidia > Flavobacteriales_D > Sanyastnellaceae > JAIXWP01. Next base: position 4,080 of record JBKCOM010000066.1, on the reverse strand, counting down.
GTTAAGCGTTGGCACATCAACGATAGATCCATATTTGTTGATGGTTGCTTGAAAGTCCTTGTCTTTGAACCTCCACTTAGCACCAAACTTTAAAGTTCCCGAAGACGCCCCTGTCTTATAAGGTACTTGCATGTTGAATTTATAAGTGACGTTTTGATCTTGAGCAAGTGTATTGCCTGTTTCAAACTCATCAAATTCATACAATTCATTGTTTAAATAATCACTACTTGTGTTTATTGCTGGCATAAGAGGATCGGCAGTGAAGTCAAGTGTATGAGGCATATCACCTGCGATGAAAGCCAATTCATTGTCATATGGGGTGTCTTGTTCTGCTAGAGCAATGCTTGCTTCATAGTCCAACCGGAATTTTTTAAACTGATGCACACCTCCTGCATTGTAGCTAGAAATGGTCTGCGCCTCAAATCGATCTTTTACTAGTTTTTGTACTTCTTCGTCTTCCGGCACAAACACAAATCTGCGTCGCCACTCGCGGTCGGTAAACTCATTGTAAATGGCTTTAACATAAATCTCATGATTGGGGTTGAACTTATAATCAATCGTTCCACTCACACCAGCGCGCGTTCGAGTGAGCTGATAGTCACGCAATTCGAGGGCATCGTTAGAAGGATCGCTCAAATCGCCGCCTGTATCTCTTTCCCAGTTGTCCGAACCCAAATTGTTGGAGTAATAGCTTCCGTTGATCATGATTCCAAGTTTGCTGTCGAAGAAGCGTTGACCATATTGCAAGCTGGTCTGCCCATTTAATTCTCCCATCAAATTATTGTATCCTCCTACCAAGCTTGCTCGCACAGTTGGAGTAGAGGAGGTTGCCGTGCGAGTAACAAGATTTACCGAGCCACCGATCGCATCGCCGTCTAAATCTGGTGTCAAAGTTTTGCTCACTTCCATCGAGGAGAGTTGATCCGATGGAACGGCATCTAGAGCGACGAATCGAACACCAGCTTCGGGGCTTGGAATTTGTTCACCATTGATACTGATATTCGTAAATTGGGGAGCGAGACCACGTATCAAGACATATCGACCTTCACCTTGATCGCGTTCGATGTTAACCCCTTGAATACGCTGCAAAGCTTCAGCAGCATTGGGATCGGGAAAACGCCCTATCTGATCAGCCGCTACAATATTTTTAATATTATCCGCTGTGCGCTGTTGGTTCAGTGCTTTGGCCTCACCTTGTAACGTACCTGTAATGACTACTTCAGATAAACTCCCTTCTTCGGGGCTGAGCTTAACTTGATAACCACTTTCTGATTGCTTAATAGCGTACTTTCCCTCTTTATAACCAATGTAGGAAACAACAAGCGTAGCTTCCTTTTCACTAAGGATTGAAATAAAGAAATCTCCAGTTAATGAACTCGAGGTTCCTATAGTTGAATTCTCAAAATGGATGCGAGCGCCTGGCAAAGGTGCGCCCGTCTCAGCATCGGTCACTTTTCCCGATACCTGAATAAGTTGTGCCGCTAATCCGAGCTGGATTATAAAAAATGCGGACGTTAAAAAAAGATTCTTCATGGCGGTATTATTTGTGGTCAAAAGAACCTTTTCCACATTAAGCCACTGTGAAAACCGAGTCAATCAAAAGGCAACAACCATCTCAAAGCTAGGCAACAAAAGAGCAACATATACAATTGTCGTGTTTTGTTATAGTATTGAAAAAGAGTGTTTAAAGCTATTTTTCTTCGTTTCATGTTAAGTTAACACGACTAAACTTGGAGTAAGAAGGTATTCAAGTTTGCTTTCGCATCAAGATTCAATTTCTTTCGAAGACGATAGCGAGCGATACGCAAGCTATCAGGTGAAATACTCAAAATAGCGGCGATATCTTTTGAAGGAAGATTAAGCTTCAATAAACAACACAAACGAATTTCGGCGGGACTGAGATTTGCTTCCAAGGCCATTAATCTTCTGAAAAAGTCCTCATGTACTTTTTCAAACGTATCCAAGAAGCTTTCCCAGTTTTTGTCAATCCTCAAGTGACGTTCAATAATATCGTGCAGCTCCATTTCCTTATCTTCACTGGGTGGTGATTTTATTTGCTCCCGTAGTTCATTAAGTAGTTTATTCTTACTCACTATTTTTAATGTTAATGAAGTAAGTTCATTCGAGCGAAGGTCGAGCTGTTCATTGAGAAATTGCTCGCGCAACGTTTTATTGTCCAATTCTATTTTTAATCGTTCTTCTTCGATTGCTGCACTACGAAGTCTCTCTTGGTGCAGCGCTTCCTTTTGTATAAGAATTACGTGATTGTTTCGAATTCGCTGGCGTTGAAGTCGAAAGGTGTCAACGGCAATTGCCCCTATAATAAAGAGCGCAGAAAGAAAGGTCCATTGCAAAGTCTGTGATAATGAGTGTTGTTTTTCCAATAGTTTAAACTCATTGTTTCTTCGCACTAAGGTTTGTTCATTTCGCTCTGTTTCAAAAATCACCCGATGCTTTGCCGCTTGAGCTGCTTTTTCCTCGCTGTACAGCTCGTCGGTTAATTGATACGCCTTTTCTAGATAGATTAATGAACTATCTGTTAGTCCTTGCAACCGATAGGCTTTGGCGAGGTCACGGTAAGCACTTTTTTCCAAATTCTTTATTTGGTGTTTACGGGCAAGCGCCAGAGATTGATGTGTATACCTGATTCCTTGGCTAAAATCACCTGTCTTTCGATATACGTCACCTATATTGTTATAAATATTGGCGAGGTCGAAATACATCTTTTTCTTCGTGAAAATTTGTTCGGATTTCAGGAAGTATGTTTTCGCTTTTTGATACTCTCCTAAATCTTCATAGATACTTCCAATATTTTCATAAATCACTCCAAGTCCCAATGTATCTTGAATGGAGTTGTAGATTTTGAGGGCCTTTTCTTCGAAAAAGAGCGCTTGCTGATAGTCAGACTTTTTTTCAAAATAATGACCAATTTTACCATAAGTGCTTGCTAGCTCTTTTGAGTTGCCAGACTTTTCTAATATAGCTAGAGCTTTTAGAAGATATGAATGAGAAAGACTAGTATCCGCTAATTGTGTATATGCGTGACCAATTGAGGAGTATAATTGAGCAAGAGAGTCTTGATCTTCACTTGTATACCAAGTTTCAGCATTTTCATAGTGTTCAATGGCCATCTCAAACTCGCCAATAGCCATGAAGTAGTCACCCAACTGAATTTGAGATTTAACAAGATGTAAGGTATCTTCAGATATTTCCGCCTTGGTGAAATTCTTTCTTGCATCAATAAAAACCTCTCTATTCGATTGAGAATGAAGAAAGCATGGAAACAGACTTAGGTATGAAAAATATGCTGCCCGTAGAATTTTAATCATTCCACTAAAGACCAATTGATCTATGAATCAATTGTAAACTACGTATTAAGTTAAAGTGTAGTCTTTATTCTCTAAGAATTCAAAAGCGTATATATCCTCACATTTTCTGTTTCAATGAGTTTTCGGCCATTCAAGGGTGTTATTTCACTAATAAATGAGTATCCAATCACTTCAGCGCCTGCCATTGCTACGAGCTTTGCAGCGGCCGCAGCGGTTCCTCCCGTCGCCAAGACGTCATCATGTATCAATACTTTTTGTCCTGGCTTCAAGGCGTCCTTATGCATTTCAATCACCGCTTCGCCATACTCTAATGAATAACTAACGGCATGCGCTTCTCTCGGCAATTTTCCTTTTTTTCTCACCAAAATAAATGGTATGTCTAATGCCATGGCCAACGGTAGTCCGAAAAGAAATCCCCGACTTTCCATGCCTAGTACTGCATCGATTTTTAATCCGCGAAACTCCGAACGCATCGACTCCAAAATCTCTTTACAAAGCTCGGGATCTTGAAATATCGGTGTAATATCTTTATAAAAAATACCAGGTTTGGGAAAATCAGGTACTACTACTATGGTATTCTTTATCTTATCTTCTAATGATAGCATATACTTGTGGATTTGCTACGTTTGTCCGGACACTAAGTTAAGGAGGATTTTAATACCTTAACATCATGAAACAAGAAAGAAAAAATTACAGCAAAGAATTCAAGCAAAAGGCTGTGGAATTGAGTAACGTCCGCGGCAATGTACAG
>JBKCOM010000065.1:0-90108 GCA_046309775.1 Flavobacteriales bacterium | reverse complement strand
ACCATACTGGTACAGGTATGTTATATCACCCACCATTACTGTATTGACCTCTGTAATTGTTAACCCAGATATTAAGTTGCTATAGCCCCAGCTTAGCGCAGAAGACTTTGTTGTAATGACTCTCACTTTCACAGCCGGAAGAGTCATTCCCATCTCTGCCACTAAACTCTCAAATTTATTTACCCCAACACCATAGCGTCTTTTTATATCTAAGTTGTAAAAACAAGATCTCGAACCCGCTCGAAAGTCAATAGAACTGCGATATTCAGCTATATCCTTTTTCATTGAAGACATCATCTCTTGTTTAGCAGCATTACTTACTCGCCACTGATGGTGAGCTTGTCTAGTAACGTCAACATGTCTGTAAAACGCTTGCATTGGTGGGCGCTCTGGATCAGTATTTTCTCTGAGGTGTTGTAAAAGTGGGTGAACTATTTTTTTTCAAAATCCTCCCCTAACTTGGACTTTGCAAGCTCTACAACTGTCTTGTTATAAAACAGCTCCACTTGCTGTTTACCAATAATCTCAAGAAGGCGTTTGTTCTCCTTTTCAAGTTCCTTCAGCTTGTTGATTTCACTGCCATCACTCACCACTATAGGCTTCAATGGTGGCTTTGAACCATACTTACTTACCCAGTTGTAGACGTTATTGCGTCTTACTTCATAAAGTCGACTAACCTCACTAACTGTTAGAGTGCCAGCTTCAATGAGTTGAACTTGAGACTTCTTAAAGTCCTCTGTAAATTGTCTCCGACGACGTTCTTCTGTTGTCATAACGCGTTAAATTTAGAGACTTTTCAACAAATAAGCTGTCAACCTATTTCATGAGAGAACAGATAAACCGTTTAATGGATTGAATTATGTTTCTCCATGGTCGGCACCACCCCTTCGGCAAGGCTCAGGGCATGCCTTCGACTCCAAAAATTATCATCGCTCACGCTCGATAATTTTTTCCGCTCAGGGATCGGGCTTCTTGGGATTAATAAAAGGGCAAAAAAGGGAAGGGATTGGAAAACGCAGTTTTCCAATCCCTTCCCTTTTTTGCCCAACCTCTTAGTTTTTGCGATGGTATGCACCGGTCCCTGAGCGGAGTGAATCAACAAGCCAAAGCGCAGTTGATGAACGGAGTCGAAGGGTGGTGCAGACCGTGGAGCGAGATAGTTATGGAGCCAATGCGTGCTTCATTCGATTGATTGGCCTTCCGCTGGTTCTATTTATTTTTTGAAGTATAGTAACCGCTGTTGTCTTTGGAAGATGCCTATAACTCTTGAAATTATTAGTCTCGTTAAGAAAAGGTTCTAAAAAACTCTTGCACAAGTCACAAAAAATAGCGAAGTCCGTCTTGAGGTTTTGCATACTTGAATGTTTTGTGATTATTACATTCAAGGTGTTGAATTTCAATTTATTGCGTGGTTTTTTTCTTTTTTTATTATCAACAATTTAATCCACTAAACGGGTAAGAGACTATATTTTTTTGAATGAAGATAGTGGGGGAACTCGTTGGGGTAAAGTTGAATTTATTGTTTAATGAACCGCTGTGTTTCGATGAGGCCATTTTCGGAGGTGGAGGTGAGGATGTAGATTCCAGATTGAAGAATGGCGGTATTCACTTGTGTGAATTCTGACATTAGTTTTGACGTGAAAAGTAATTGGTTGGCGACGTTAGACGGTCTGACTGAGCTGTGATGGTATTTATATCGTTCAGAAGTTCAAGAATGGAAAGTATTTTCACAGTTAAGTTATCTTGACAGGCAAGTATGATATGACTCTCGCATAAAATGTAATCTATTCTTAACGATCCGCTTTTAAAAATTAAGAAAAGGTGAAACGTGTTAAGGCAATCATGACATAAATGAAAATTGCCAAAGCGAAAAATTTTAAAAAAGTTTGGAGTAAATCCTGTTTGATATTTCGAATGTTTGTGACTTCTATAAATTCGATAATCCCTTCTTGGCAGTATACATTAAGGTCGTAGAATTCATATTTTTTCGCGAAATTATTTATAGACAACCATCTATCTTCGGAAAAATCCAATGGTTTTGCATATTCAATACTAAAGTACCTATTACCCATTTCTGTGAATTTCGAATGGTCCTTTTGCGCAATATCTTCACCATAGAAAAACATATTTTTTTGCATAAAATGTTCAAAAGCTTTTCTGTATGTATTTAATATTATTGTTGGTGTCTCTTGTGAATCTCCATTTACTACATCTATCAAGTATCTGCCTTCGCAGTTAAAATCGCAAATAATTAAGCTTGGAAGTAACGGTGAATAGCTTGTAACACCAATATAAGTCGATTGAATATATTCTCGTCTATAGCTTCCATCTGTATTTTTCCCGAGAATTGATATTTCAAAGGCTTCATTGCTTTTTACTACAAACAATGCGTCAATATTATCCTTTTCAAGGACAGTCGTGTTGTATGAGTTTCCTTGAGACAAGGCATATTCATTCTTAAATCCTTCATTACTTATGAAATAGCCATTCACGGAATTGAAGCTACCGGAAAGCAGGTAACTCGCACCATTAAAAAGCTTTTCTATTTCTTTATCAAAGTCATGTTCGTATTCTTTATAGTCTGAATAAATTACTCCTGCTGAAATAGAGGCAGTAATTAAAAAGGAAAAAAATAAGTACCAATAAATGTTTATTATATACTTCATAGTCGTTTTAGTTTGTGCTATTCGTTGCTCTTGATGATATGACTTTCTGCCCTCCTTCAACAGTTTTTATTTCCTCTTCTGTTAATCCATAAAGCTCATAAACCAATTGGTCGATTTGGTTTTCTACATTTTCGTCGGTTTCTCTTAGTTGCAAAAGCATTTTTGATTTTTCAATTAATGCATTGTCAATTCTACAAGGTAATGTTTCAATGTAATGTGCTGGAAATTGTGCAAACGCCTTATTTTCTCCAGTGGTTAATGATTTATGGATAAAGTCAAACAATTTCGAATTAAGTTGAAGAAGAATTAACGGCAGAAGTTGTGCATCGTTTGGAATGATTAGATACAGATTTTTCAAGGCAATAAACTTGTTGAAGTCCGCACAAGCAATAATTGAGTTCCCTGTTCTTCGCATTAGAATTTTATCACGTAAATAATAGTGAATGTTCGCATTGCTTTTAAGCTCTTTAGGAACAAACTTTACATAAGAACCACTGTATTTGTAAGAATATCTGTGAACGTCTTTACCAAGCAAAGTTTCTTTCCATGAATCATTGTGTTTTGCGTTTGATATATAATCATCGTTGCTTCTTGTTTCAACGCCACGATAAACGAAGCAGTGATTTTTAATACTCTCTGAGGATTTAATAATTCTGCTTACGAAATCTGGTAACTGTAACTCGAAAAACGGATTTACTCCAAATTCAAATTCTTTATTAACTTCTATGAATTTATTTCCATCTGAAAATTCTTTTAGAATAGGTTTTTGAGCCGTTTTTTGATTTTCAGAAATAATAATTACAGTTTCAACGATAACTTCAAAAGCATTGTCTTTTAAGTTTATTAGCTCTATGTTATACAGATTTTGAAGAAATGCTCTCAACTTTGTAAAATACTTTCCATTTAACCAAGAGTTAGGAATGATATATGAAAACTGCCCTTTGTTTTTCAAAAGATTTGTCACTGCTAACTCGATAAACAAAGCATAAGTATTCGGATTGTATTCTGCTGTTGTGTAATTTTGATTGAAGAATTCTAAATAGCTATTTCCAAAAGTGGATTTTAAAATTACAATATAAGGCGGATTTCCAATTACAACATCAAATCCCACAAAGTCGCCGTCATCATTTAGCACTTCGGGGAATTCGAAGCGCCATTCAAAGGCGTTTTCGAAGATTTTGTTGGCTTTGATTTCTTCGATCTCGGCTTTTAGTTTATTGATTTCGGCTAAGAGTTTTATTTCGCGTTCTTTTGCTTTTTTCTTGTTGTCTTTATTGCCGTATAAAGCGTCATCTTCTTGAAAAAAATTTGGCATTACAAGCAATCCATATTCGTATTCAAGCTTTTGTAGTTTCTTTATTTTGGGGTCGCTTTGTGCTATTTCACTTCTGAAGTTCGATTTGATATCGGTAATCAACCGTTCCATTTCCCTTTTCTGCTCCTTGTTTTCTGCATTTCGGTAAGTGGCAACGGCGACCCTATAACCATCTATAGTCCATTTTTTACTCTTTTGTAATGCTTGCTTTAAGTCAACGTCAATGGCAAATCGGCTTACTAGGGAGTTGCCGCATTTGATATTGATGTCAATGTTTGGGAGTGTTTCTAATTCCGTTTCATTTTTGTAGTACGCATTTTTTAGCAGTTCAATCCATAAGCGCAGTCGACAAATCTTCACCGAATTGGAATTGATATCCACTCCAAAGAGACAATTTTCAATGATAGTCTGCTTTTCGTGAAATAGTGTCTCCTGAACACGCTGGCTTTCCTTTTGGTTGGGGGTGTATTCGAAAAGTTTTCCGTCTTCATCTGTTACAATCAATTCGTCATTGACTACTTCAATTTCATAGCGATGTAAAGATTTCCCCTCCTTGTCTTCCAAAATTTTCAAATCATTCTTAATCGAAATGATTTCATTCAATGCAGAAACCAAGAAGTGACCCGAGCCAACAGCGGGGTCGCATATTTTCAGGGAGTTGATTATTTCATTGGCCTTTTTCTTGGAAATCTTTTGTGGAATCAGTCCATGGATTTCCTCAAGAGTCGATATCGTATATTCAGGATAAAGTTGGTCAAATTTCTGCACCACAGCCCTTCGAATGGTTTCTCGGCACATATACATGGTAATAAAACCGGGCGTGAAAAACGAACCGTCTTTATATCCGTTGATTTTTTCGAAAATTAATCCAAGAACAGATGCATTGATCAGCGTTTTGTTGTCTTCTTGTATTTCTTCTCCACCTTCTGCTCCAAAATCATAAGCATCCAAAAACTCAAACAAATACTGAAGAGTCGATAAATTACCAGTTCTCTTTTTGCCCTGCTGGTCTTTCAGCACTGTGTTCGGAAAGATAGGAATGGTCTTTTCGTCTTTAAGATTGCTGATAAACAAAGTGACTTGTTCGATATCGGTAGGCTCAAAAAGCGAAGAGTTGAGATAAGGGACTTTTTCAAAAATCTTTTTTACATCTTCATTTCGCTCGTCATACTTGCGGGCTAATACTTGGAAAAATAAGCTGTTCAGGTCGTCATAGTTCTTGATTTTTTCAAGATTGAGAAATGAAAAAGATTTATCTCCTTTGTGATAGGTGATGAGTTGTGCTTCTAGTAGCTTCAAAAACAGAATTCTGTTTATCCACGTTATCGAGAGCTCGAGCGCGACATTGAAAAGTCTCTCCTGTGGTGTGTTGCCGAATTGGAGCGGTTTTTCGAGTCTGTTGAGTTTGTCTAAACTGTCGAGCTGTATAATAGCATCTTCCAACAAAGAACCGGTGTGGCGCTCACCCTCTTTATTCCTATTGATTAGTTTTTTGCCTCCTTCTTTTGTTTCAATCAGCCCCATGATATGTAATAGCTCGATGTAAAAGCGTTTATCAAGGCTATTGCTGTCATTGGTAAATGGAAGTTTTAAAAGGTGTTCAGGAGATAGTAGTTTAAATAAAGCGATCAAAGAATTATCGTCCGCTTTTGCATTATTGCGAAGGGCTTTTTGAAAGTCCTGAATGTTGAAATAGGTGAATTCAATTTCGGAGCTTATACTTTCAATAAATGGCTCTGCAATCTGTTTATAAAAAAAATCTGTTTTGTTATCCGCCAATCGCCCGCCCTCAAAGTCGTTGAATTGTTTTACAAGGTTTTTGTTTTGGGCAAATAGTCTTTCGAAGAGGGTAGCATCAAATATGTACCATTCATTGATATTGGTCGCCACAAGGTGCTTTACTTCCAGATTTTTATGAGTAATTCTCTCGCGTAGATAATACAATAATAACTCATGAAAGGCTTTTACATTGATTTTTTTGACCGACATCATCTCAGCTTTGTTGGTGGGCTTTTTGGCCTCAATAATCACCCCAACTGTCGAGTCTGCATTAGGTCCGTTATGGATCACAAGGTCATTTCGACCTTTAGTATTGATAAAATGTTTCTGTTTGTAATAAGTGTCTTTAAGAAAGTCGGATACTAAGTTTTTATGGAACTCTTCGCTCTCCTTGTCGTTCGTTCCATCGAGTAGATTAATGAGATAGGCCTTGAAACCTTCAATTTCAGTTCTGTTGGGCTTAACTTTTAAAAAGGCTTTATTGAGAGCCTTTCGTGGTTTCAGTTCTTTTAAAATCATCTAAAAAAAATTTTCCTATTTCAGTCGGTTAAGATATTTAAAATCCCATCAAATTTCCCTATTCCCTATGTCCTATCCCCTATTCCTACTCCTACTCCTACCCCTATTCCTACTCCTACCCCTACTCCCTATTTGTTTATCTGCTTATCTCCCGCCGCATTTGCATCTTGTATCAACTTATCGCCTTTGGCGTTGGCGTCGGTCACGAGTTTGTCGGCGCGCTTGTTGGCTTCGGCGATGGCTTTGTTGTAGGCTTCGTCTGCTTCCTTGCGGATCTTATCTGCGGCGATTTTCTTACCAGCTTTTTCCAATGGATTTCGAGCTGACTTTTCGGTGTCGGAGGCAAGTTTGTATGCCGCATCTTTAGCTTGTTGCGCTGCTTGCTGCGCTTCTGCTTTTGCACGGTCAGCCTGCTTTTGCGCTTCGGCTACGAGTCTTTGTTTTTCGGCAATAGCCTTTTCTACCGCGTCGTTTTTCAAATTCGTAGCTTGTTCTTTAATTTCTTTTTTCACCTCTTCCACTACTTGTTGTTTGAGGTCTTGAACAGCGCTTTCTCCGAGTGCTTTACTGGTCACACCAATCTTCGGATCGGTGATGGTACCGGTGATGCGAGCGATCACATTTACCTTGTTGCCAATGCTCACATTGGTGCCCAATTTCTTATTCAAATCTCCAATAAAACTTCCCGCTTTGTTGACCACGTTGCTCGGGAATTTTTCAAAAGGAATGTCCATTTCTACATTGTAATCGATTACTTGATCAAGCGTAGTCGAACCATAAACTTTTGCAGGTACGTCATCAATCTTCACAGTGAATGGATCGACGTTTACGACGCCATCTACAATTTTGAATGCAACGTTGACATCCGAGAGTTTTGGATTTTTAAATTTATCCAAATTGATTTTCTCTGCGAGTTTTACTAAAGGTGCGAAATCCTTGATCTGCACGCCTTTCGTAGATAATGTTCCTTTACCATTCACTGTTGGATTGATAGGCATCATGTCTTGACCGAGGTCAGATTTGATGTTCATCTTGGTGCTGAATTTTCCAGTACATGATTTTGCAATCGGAGCGAGTTTGTCGATGGTATTAAATTCGGCAGCGGCTTTATTGATGTTCATGTCCTTGATATCGAACAAGAAATCCATCTTCGGCAATTCAAGATTTTGAGCATTGTAATTTCCGCCCATTAATACAGTTCCTTCAAGCACATTCATGCTGAGATTTTTGAGACTGGCAATTTTATCTTTTAAACCAATTCCACCCTTCACGTTGGTGATTTCAGTTTTATCATAAATCATTTTAGCAAAAGAAGCGTTGAGATTGAAGTCAATATTTCCAGGCAATTCAATTGGAGCGAGTGCTTCTTCTGGTGCTGACGCAGTGCCTGCATCTGCGGGCTTTTCAGTTGTCGCAGGTGCTTCTTCTTCCGACATAAATTCATTCAAGTCGAGAAGGTTGGAACTCACATTAAAGGAACCAATCAGTAGTGAGTCGCGCAATGCATAAGCAAGGTAATCTGTTATTTTTCCATTTGCTTTCAAATCACTTCTTCCAATTTTGCTATCGAATGTCGGCATGTCGAGATAAGCTGGAGTGATATTGAAAGTTGCTTGATTGACTTGCACATCGTATGGCAGCGAATCACTCTTGAAGAGTACGTTTTTAATATCAATCATTCCTTTCGCGTAGAACTGATCGTATTGCTCTTTTTCCACGCTGCTCATTCTTCCTTTTAGCGCAGCGTCAATATTGATTTGTCCATGCACTTCGTCATTATTCTCAAGAGGAATAAATTCTTTTAAATTATCCAGATCTACAAACGCTTTGCAGTTGAAGTCGATGTCTGGATCGCTTTCAGGAGTGCGCAGTTTGAGTGTCATGTCCACTGGATTTTGCGCCATTTCCAAATGAAATTTAGAAACGTCAACGGTGGTATTATCCATCACGTTTAAGTCTGCTTTGATGGAAGTTTTAATTTGAATATTATCAACGCTTTTGGGCAAATCGGGGTATTTGAATCGGCCATTTTCAACGAGAATATCCAAACCAACACCGGGCAAACTTTCTTCGTTGTAAGTGCCGCGTACGTAGCCTTCCAATCCCATTTTTCCACTCACATCTACACCGTTGAGGTCTTTCGCAAAGGCAGCGGGCACCATGGACAATAGATTTTTAAAATCAGTTTTTGTTGCAGCAAAACTAAAGTCCATATCGATGTCTTCCTCTGGCATTTCCACCCAGCCATTGGCGGCGAGTTCGAGTGCATTCAAGAGAATTTTATTTTCAGAAATGGTGAATTTCATTTTTTTCATATCCATTTCCAATTTCATGTCGATTTGCGCTTTCGCCTCATTCATGTATTGCACGCCATCGTAATTGAAATTGATTTTTTCTGCAGAGGTGGTCGTAGGGAGCGTGAAAATATCTTGTGTGAAGTCGCCTGTTCCGGAGTGATTCAGAGCGAAGATTTCCATGAGCATTGGCATCGTTTTGTCTTCGTAACGAATGTTGCCATTTTCGATATAATACTCTTTCAATTTCATTTTAAAAGTAGATGCTGCCGTGTCCGCGGGCGCTTCTTCTACCACAGCCGTGGTGTCTTCTTTTGCGATGTCGTAGTTGGCAGTGCCATCTGCAAGCACGCGGATGTCGAATGAAGGATCGACGATACCAATTTTTTTCACTTGAATTTCATCTCCAAAAACAGACATGATATCTACTACAGCGATGAGGTCGCCAATTTTGGCGAGCTGCACGCTATCAAAAGGTGCATTGTTGGTGACAGTTAGATTTTCGATAGTGAGTCGCAAATTGGGGAAGTTGCGAATTAGAGAAAGGCTCACATCGTCGAAGTTGACGCTTGCGTTGAGATTGTCGTTGGCAGCTTGTTTTACAGCATCAACGATTTTTCCTTTGAACAAGAATGGCGCGATGAGCAACAAAAGGAAAATTACACCAAGGGTAATTCCTGTGTATTTGAGTATTTTTTTCATGAGCGTTTTGTGGACGCCTCAAAAATACTTTAAATAGTTTCCTTTTGAACTTTATTCAAAAGATAATTATCCATAATGACCAATGCTGCCATTGCCTCGACGATGGGTACTGCACGTGGTAAAACGCAAGGATCGTGGCGGCCTTTGGCTTTCAGACTTATTGTATTTCCTACAATATCTGTGGTGGTTTGCTCTTTAGCGATGGTCGATACGGGTTTGAAGGCAGCTTTGAAGATGATGTCTTTTCCATTGCTAATGCCACCTTGAATGCCTCCATCGTGATTGCTGGCAATTCCGTCGCGGATGCTATCGTTGTTTTCACTGCCTTTGAGCATGGTAGAGGCGAAGCCGTCACCGATTTCGAATCCTTTCACGGCATTGATGCTGAGAATGGCATGTCCCAATTGTGCATGTAATTTATCAAACACGGGTTCGCCCAATCCGGCAGGCACGCCTTTGCAGACGCAAACGATAGTGCCACCAACAGAGTCACCTTCATCGCGCATTTTTTCTATGAGTGCAATCATCTTTTCGGCTGTTTCTGCATCAGGACATCGTACGATGGACTGTTCTGTAAGTGAAAGGTCGAGTGTTTCTAAGGGTTTTTCAATAGAAATATCATGTACAGAATGCACGTAGGCACTTACGGAAATGCCTTTTTGTAATAAATACAATTTCGCCATTGCTCCAGCGAAAACGCGTGCTGCTGTTTCGCGTGCCGATGCGCGACCGCTGCCGCGATGGTCGCGGATACCATACTTTGCATTGTATGTGAAGTCGGCATGGCCGGGGCGATTCACCTCTTTAAGGGCGTCGTAGTCGCTAGATTTTTGGTCTTTATTTTTTATTAAAAAACCAATAGGCGTTCCCGTGGTGCGGCCTTCGAAAACACCGGAGAGAATTTCCACTTCATCATCTTCGACGCGTGGGGTCGTGATGGCGCTTTGACCGGGCTTACGGCGGCGCATCTCCGAGGCTATGAAGGCCATATCGACAGGCAGTCCAGCAGGGCAGCCATCGATGACGCCACCAATAGCTGGTCCGTGAGATTCACCGAAGGTGGTGACGCGAAAAAGGTGTCCAAAAGTGTTTGCTGCCATGATTCAAAGGTAATGGATGAAAAGATTATTAAAATAGAGGATTTCATTATTAAACGAAATTAACTTGCGCCTATGAAATTGCTCGTGAAAAATATCGGGGCTTTGGTTGGAACTCATGCGCCGGAAACAGCAGTATTGAGAGGTTCGCAGCTCGGTCACCTTCCTATGATTCATAATGCCTGGTTGGCAGTGGAAGATGGTGTCATCGTTGATTTTGGTGAAATGGCCGATTGGCCCGGCATCAACGATTGGCGCGATCTGGAAGTGGTAGATGCCGATAGCGGCTGGATTATTCCCGGCTATTGTGACTCTCATTCGCATGCCGTATTTGCGGCTTCACGGGCTGGAGAGTTTAGCGATCGCATTAAGGGGATGACTTATGAAGAAATCGCTGCGAAAGGCGGTGGAATTCCCAATTCGGCTGCCAAGCTTGCAGATATGTCGGAAGATGCGCTTTTTGAAGATGCACTCGATCGTTTGGATGAATTGATGCGCATGGGCACCACATCGCTCGAAATAAAAAGTGGTTATGGACTTTCGACAGATGCAGAGTTGAAGATGCTGCGTGTGATAAAGAGATTGAAACAGGCGCATCCAATGAATATCAAAGCCACGTTTTTGGGAGCGCATGCTTATCCCGCGGATTTCAAAAATAGAAAAGAAGAGTATGTGAAATTGATAGTGGAGGAGATGCTCCCTCGTGTTGCTGAGGAAGGTTTGGCAGAATATATCGATGTTTTTTGTGAAGAAAATTATTTCAGTGTTTCTGATACCGAACGAATACTCGGTGCGGCAAAGACTTTAGGTTTAGTTCCGAAAGTTCACGTCAATCAGTTTAATGCCATTGGTGGAGTAGAAGCGTGTGTGCGGCATGGAGCACTCAGCGTAGATCATTTGGAAGTTTTGACGGATAACGATGTAGAAGCTCTTCGCGGCACCAACACAGCTGCTGTGGCTTTGCCTGGCTGTTCTCTTTTTATAAAAATCCCTTATACACCCGCAAGAAAGCTGATTGATAACGATATCATTTTTGCCTTGGCATCTGATTTTAATCCGGGTTCATCTCCTTCGGGAAATATGAATTTGGTGATGAGTCTGGCATGTGTGAATATGAGTATTACACCAGAGGAGGCACTCAATGCTTCAACGTTGAACGGTGCTTATGCTATGGGATTGAGCGCTACGGTAGGCTCAATATCACTAGGTAAACAAGCAGATTTTTTAATCGTGCGACCTCTCAATGAGATTGCGGAATTGCCTTACTACTTTGGTAGCAATTTGATTCAAGAAGTGTATATCAAAGGCGAGCGTCGCGTTTAATAGCGATTGGTGATTTCGTTTTTAACGGCCTTCAATGCTTCACTGATTTTTTGATTGCCTGTCATGGCTTCGATTTGGAATATCTCTTTGCTAAGGTCAATTCCCGTGGCATTTTCTGGGAGTTTGCTGTATGCAATTCTTACCAATTCTAAAACTTCATCTTTTGCACTTTTGACTTTGTTCCAAGTATCATCGCTGACATAAAGTTGCAATGACACGTTCAATTCAAATTCTTCACGCACGCTCTTGACGAGCTCAAGTTGGAGAGTAGAAGCCGATTGTGTACGCATGTTTTGACGCATCACAAGGCTTGTTGGAGTGATGCGTTCGAGCATGATGATCACGCGTTCGCATGCGGTGATGCGCAGTGAGCTCAATGCTTTGTTGTTGTCAGAACGCATCTGAAACGCCCAGCCACGTTCTTTGTGTTGGATATATGTCATCCATATTCTGTAAAAAAGAATGAGGAAGAGGATGAATGCACTTACTGAAAATGCGAGAAGGAAAAGGTTGTACATATTTTTTTATTTCTTAATGCAAAAAAGAGAAAATTATTTCGTTCTAATGTTAGCTGTTATTGACGAAAGGTAGACTACCATTCCTTGTTCGGTGTAAACTGGGTTTTTGCGATAGGTATTTCCACCAATGTTTTGCGCACCCACCTGAACATCCAAAGTTTTACCAGCAATGGTTTTGATTTCTGTGGCATCGCCGGGTTTGTCAACATTGAGGGATTTTTCGATGATAAAATAACTGATATAGTCGTCCAGAGCTTTTTGATTTTTCGGGTCACGCAATGAAATAAGGAATTTCTCATCGAGGGTTGTGACAACTTCATTGCTCGGTACCAATAGGGTCCAGTTTCCCGTTCCCAACTCTTTGGCCCATTTCGTTTTTGTGACCATTCCGCTCCAGATGGTGCAATACGGGTCAGAATTGATGTATGAAACAATGTTGCTTGTATTGTATTTATTAGGGCGTTGATTTTTGATGATTTCAGCTTTTTGGGCAGCCGTGAGCGTATCTGATAAAGGTTTACTTCCTGTTTTTGGGGTGTTTGATGATTCGGGTGTATTATTGTTACAGCCAAATGCAATGAGCAAGATGAACAGTATTGCGGTTGGAAAGCGTTTCATGAGGCGAATTTAGTTTGATATTTTTATAAAAGTATGAGAGCCATAAAGATTGTTTTATCATTGATTCTAATCATATCAGGTGTTTCGAAAGCGAAGGCTCAGGAATATTTCAGGTCTGTGCAGATTCCTGAAGTAGTCCATGACGGATATACTCTAAAATACCCGTGGGCTGGCGGTTTGAATAGCCCCCAGTTTAGTGAGATAGACGTGAATTTTGATGGTTTGATGGATATCATAGTCTTCGACCGTACCGCAAATCGTTTGCATGTATTTGAAAATACTGGAACGGACTATATGTACACAAGAGAATATAATAGCCGTTTTCCAGGCGGTATGACCAATTGGGTAGTTGCAAGAGATTTCAACTGCGATGGACGCATGGATATTGCAACAAGTTCTCAAAGTGGATTTGTGATCTATCCCAACATCGGCGACGTGGACAACGGGCTGAATTTTGACATTTTCCCAACACCCAACATCAATAATCTGATCATGGCGAGTTTTGATTTTGATGGTTCTGCTTTCAGTGCGCCTGTTTTCATTTTTTCGATCGACATGCCCAACTTTGTTGATCACGACAATGACGGTGATATGGATTTGATTACGTTCACAGAGCTAAGCTCTACAGTTTATTATTTTAAAAATATGGCTGTAGAGAATGGCGACTGTGCCATACCGGAGTATATCTGCGCTAATCGCTGCTATGGATATTTTAGTGAGAGCATTGAGAGCTTTCAAATATTTTTTGGCTCCGAAGCCGAATGTCAATTTAATGTTGCAGATCCTCGTGCTTTGGAAGGAATGGATGGTCATGCTGCGGCGGGTGAGCGTCTTCATGCAGGTGGAACATTGTTGTCCATTGACTTAGATAATAATGGTTTAAAAGACCTAATAATGTCTGATGTTACCGAAAGTAATCTAGCTTCTTTCATGATGGAATCATCGACTGAAGGGCGCGATAGCGTGGTTGCAGCATTCTTTAATTTTCCGTCTCCATTTAATAATACGATTGCTGCAGAAATTGATGTATTTCCTGCCGGATATTATTTGGATGTAGATTTTAATGGTGTTAAAGACCTACTGATTTGTCCAAATACAACAGCAGAGTCGAGTGATAGAACAAGTGTTTTGTATTTCAATAATGAAGGCGCAGACACCAATCCGAATTTTACCTATATCCGCAATAATCACTTTCAACGAGACATGATAGACTTGGGAACAGGTGCTCATCCAGCGTTTGTGGATATTGACGGCGATGGTTTACTTGATTTATTTATTGCGAACAGAAAATATTATGATGAGTCGACCTTGATAACGTCAAAAATTGCTTATTATAAAAATATTGGTAGCACTACCTATCCTAAGTTTGAGCTAATAGATGATGATTATCTCGGTATTCCTTCTTTTGAGTGGCGCAGCGCGCACATTACTTTCGGTGATTTGGATACTGACGGAGATAAAGATTTGATAGTTGGAAATCTTGATGGAAATCTGCATGTTTTTACCAATCAGGGAACGGTAAGTGCTCCAAACTTTCAATATGCTGGTTCAGGTTTGAATGATAACACCAACACACTAATTGATGTTGGTCAGTCTTCCACACCGTTTCTTGTAGATATCAATGAAGATGGCTTGCTAGATTTATTGGTTGGCGAAAAGAATGGAAATATCAATTATTTCCAAAATACTGGAACTTCTTCTTCTCCTGTTTTTACATTGATTGACGAGACTTTTGGGGCCATCGTAGCCACGAATTTTCTTGGTGTCGATGGTTTTTCTATTCCTTATGCCTATAAAAATACCATGGGTAGTTGGGAGGTTTTGTGCGGTTCGGAGACAGGAGGAATCAATCAGTACGAAGTATTAAATAATGATTTGACATCAGACTTTGGATTAATCACTGATGAGTATGCAGGAATAAATGAAGGCAACCGATGTGCGTTTGCATTTGGCGATATCACTGGCGATGGAGTTGAAGATTTGGCTTATGGTCATAGCGGAGGAGGAATAGCGATGTATCTAAGTGAAGAAGTAACAGTTTCTGTAGAAGAAAGAAGTGAAAGGACGTTTGTAGTTTTTCCAAATCCATCCAGCGATGGCGCTTTTACCATTCAATTTGATAATAGCATTGGTGCAGGGGATTTCATTATTGTCCATGATGTTTCTGGCAGAAAATTATATCAAGACCGCATTCAATCTAACCGAATGAACATTCGGTTGGATTTATCACCCGGTGTTTATCTTTTAACAGTGGGTAATCAATCGGAGAAATTGATTATACGGTAGGAGGTGTGGGTATAGGCATCCAATGTGTCACGTCTTTAAAGAAGTGATTGCTATTGCCTTCGCCTTGCCAGAAATGAGGTCCATGTTTGACGAATTTTTCTGATCCTTCTGGATAAAAATCTTTTAAAAAGCGCAGGACAATTACTTCACGCAGCTCGAACTCTCCTGATTTTCCAGGAAGAAAAACTTTATTGCCAGGAACGAAGGCAAGGATGCGCTGTTGGTCTTCGGGGAGTTGATCGTTGACTTTAATCCAATTCATTAGAGTGCGGAAATAATTCGGAGGTGGCCAAGATGATGTCTTCCATGCCAATGAAATTTTGAGAGGTGTTCGAGCATATCCACGTTTCGTTGTGAGTCGGGATGAAAATATGTTCGATTGAATTCTTCAATTGTCATAGCAGAGAAAGTATTGCACATCCTATCATGTGCGGCCTCCAACATCATAAGTGATGGCTTGATATTTTCGGTTGTCGCTTCGGCATTTACAGCCCACAAATCTTCATCGAATGTTTTGACGATAGGGTTATTTTCTGTGAGTGCTAGCTTGAGACGGATATATCCATGTATTTGCGAATCTGCCAAGTGATGAATGATTTGAATCGCGCTCCAGCCGCCATCTCTGTAACTCATGTGGAGTTGTTTTTTTGTAAGCTTTTCAGCTACTGTGGCCACATCATGCGGCAAACGTTGCATATCTCGAATCATCACACGAATAATCTCATCAGAATATTCGGCTGGAATTTTCATTTTCCCAATGGGATATCTTCTTGCTTCGAGGTCCATTATTTACCTTGGAAATTAGGTTTTCTTTTTTCCATGAATGCTGTAACACCCTCGCTGTAATCAGCGCTGCGACCTGCTTTTATTTGCAATGATTCTTCAAGAGAAAGTTGTTGTTCGAAACTATTCGTCATCGATAGGTTCAAAGCTTTTTTTGTCAGGGCGAGGCCGTAAGTAGGCATTTGAGCTACAGTGAGCGCAAGAGTTTGCACTTCCTGCGCAAAAGTTTCATCGCTGAATACTTTATACAACATTCCCATTCTTTCTGCATCGCTTGCCGAAACTTTGTCGCCTAACATCATTAGTGCTGATGCTTTTTGGAAGCCAATCAGACGTGGTAGAACGTAAGTACCGCCTGAGTCTGGTATTAAACCTATTTTAGAAAAAGCCTGAATGAACGAAGCGCTTTCTGCAGCTACTACAATGTCACAGCACAGCGCAATATTGGCGCCCGCACCCGCAGCCACACCATTCACAGCAGCTATCACAGGTTTTTCCATTTCTCTTATTCTTCTTACAATGGGATTGTAATGATCTGCAAGAATGGATTGAAAACCGGGATTTGCTGGGCCACTCACTTCGGCAAGGTCTTGACCTGCACAAAAAGCTTTTCCTTCGCCGGTGATCACTACTGCTCTCACAGTCTTATCAGTAGAGCATGCGTCCAACGCCGATTGCATGGCATGCGCCATTTCACCATTAAAGCTATTAAAAACTTTTGGTCTGTTGAGGGTAATGGTAGCAACACCATTTTCTATTTTTAAAAGAATGCTATCGCTCATGATGCTGTTTGTTTGGTGTTATAGAATTGATCTCTACCCGCTAATAAACGAATAATTATTTGAATCAGCATGAAACCGAATGCTGATTTGATTGCAGCGCCTGGAAGGGTGTTTTTGATATTATCCCACCACAATTCTGGTAAGAATTTTTTGAGCCAGAATGCGCCGAGAGCAAGCACAATAGCATGACCAATAAACCAAATGAATATATGTACATAAGGTCTCTTCGCCCACGGCATTTCAGCGAGGAATCCTGCTATTAATGATGCGCCAATAAAGCCAAAGAAAAATCCGCCGCTAGGTCCATACACCAATTGATGTCCGCCGTGATAGCCGGAAAATACTGGTAAACCGGCCATGCCCAATAGAATGTACATGAAGGCATTTAGTGCGCCAACTTGCCAACCGAAGGCGATGGCTGAGAAAAGAAGAAATAATGTTTGCAGGGTGATGGGCACTATTTCTTCACTTTTTATTTCCAAAGGTCCAAGGCAGCACGTGAGCACGAGGGCAATGCCAAGTTTGATTACAAAATCGTACTTCGGATTAAATTTTATGTATTCATTCAGCATCTTAATCTCTTTTAATAATCATGGTATTATCCGCAGGTATAATCAGTTGATTATTTGCTCGATCTACATCTGCGGTCCCTTCAAATGGATCAATATTGATTTCTGCGATTTGTGAAGCAGGATAAGGCAATTGAAGTGTGTACGATTCATTGACCCATTTCCAATCGGGCTGTAAATTCCATGATTGACCGTTGTAATCTTTTCCAGATTTTTCTCCGCGCATGATATCAAGTGGGATATAGAACATGGTTCTATTTCCATCCTTGAGTGTTACTTCCACTTCAACAGGCATTGGCATCAGGCCTTTGCGCTCTATTGTCACTGTGGCATTTTTATCGTTGCTCGATAAAGCGCTAATTCTGTAGTCAATGGTTTTTGTAGAATTTACAAAATACTCATTGTACCAATCCAATACCATCCCTGATTGCAGCTCCATGACGTGGATAAAATCATCCGCAGTTGGATGTTTGAATTTCCACATGTCGAAATAGCGCAATAGACCTTTGTCTAAATTTTCCTTGCCGATTACATATCCTAGTTGTGCGAGATAAACTTCGCCTTTTGAATAAGAAGCTGTGCCGTATGCATAGTTGGTAACGTAGTGATCAGCGTGTGTATCAAGTGCCTCTTCTTTTCCCTCTTCTACTATGCCGAGATAACTGCTATATGCTTGGCTATGATCGCCGGGGATGCGCCCTGCAAAAAGTGTATTGAAAGCCTCTCCAGAAGCGTAGCTTGTAAAACCTTCGTCCATCCAAGGATAAAGTGCTTCGTTAGTTGCAAGAATTCCTTGATACCAGCTATGCGCGGCTTCGTGTAGCACTACCCCAACATAGCTTGGCGTTTTTCTGTTGCCCGTAATAAGCGTCATCATTGGATATTCCATACCTCCATCGCCACCTTGCACAATGCTGTATTGCGGATAAGGATATTTTCCGAAGTGATCACTGAGATATTGAAATCCGCGCTGCACGAGGTCGGTTCCGTCTTTCCATACTTGCCCATACACAGGATCATTTTGATAAAAGAAATGCAGTAGTGGTCCGTCTTTCATTTGATAGGTTGTGTGGACATAATCTGGGTCAGCACCCCATGCGAAATCATGGACGTTCTCGGCTTTAAAGCACCACGTCAACAAATCTCCCTTTGGGCGTTTCACCTTGCTCTCGTCAATATATCCATGTCCTATTTCTGCTGGATTTTGTAGTACCCCAGTCGCACCGATGATGTATTTTTTATCAATAGTAATATTCACCTCAAAATTTCCCCAAACACCATAAAACTCCCTTCCGATATAGGGGTTTGGGTGCCAGCCATTGCGGTCGTATTCACAAAGTTTTGGATACCATTGGGACATGCTATAGTCGATTCCTTCAGCGCTGCTTCTGCCAGAGCGACGAATTTGTAACGGAACTTGACCTTCAAATTCCATTTCAAATGTGGCCTTGCCTCCAGCTGGTATTGGCTGATTGAGCGTTACTTCGAGTATCGTTTCGTTTTCTGTAAACTTTACGTTTTGGCCATTTACTTTTAATGAAGTGGCGTGAAGGTGCCCGTATTCTTCTGGTTTTAATTTTGAAATGCGATCACCTACGCGTGGGTCGGGATCTGCTATTGAAAGCGATCTTACATCCATAGCACTACCGGGCTGAAACGCGTTGAAATAAAGATGGTAGTAGAGATGGGTGAGAGCATCTGGAGAATTATTGGTGTATTGGATAATCTCCTTTCCTGTAAAACGGTGTGTGTTGTGATCGAGTTTGAAATCAATTTTATAATCTGCTTTTTGCTGCCAATATTGAGATTGCGCTTGAAAAGCAGTTATTGTAAAAAGTACTATAAGTAAATTTTTCATCTGTAAGATTGAGCTTATTGGGAAACGAAGATATTGATGAATTGTGGTGACGATGTCTTAAAAATCACCAAACATGGCCTTCTGCATCCATCCAGAGGCCTTTGATTTTTAAAGCCTGTTCGAGGATATCTCTTACGCAGCCTTTTCCGCCTTCTTTGGGAGAGATGTAATGACATATTTCACGAATCTCGTATGCTGCGTCTGCAGGGCAAACTGCGAGTCCAGAAGCTTTCAGCACGGGCCAGTCTGGAATGTCATCGCCCATATAACATACGGCCTCAGGAGAAACTTCTATTGATTGTAAATAGTTATTAAATACAGTCATTTTTTCACTTGAACCAAGAAAAATATCTTTCACACCGAGGGATTCGAAACGTTTGCGAACGATTTCATTTTTTCCACCAGAAATTATTGCAATGCGAAGGCCTTTTTTGACGGCTAGTTGCACCGCATATCCGTCGCGTACGTTGGCAGTACGCATCTGTTCTCCATCGCTGGTGAGATACACAATATTGTCTGTAAATACTCCGTCGATATCAAAGATGAACGTATTAATATCCTTGAGTTTTGCTTTGTAATTCATTTTTTATGATGCAATTTTTGAATGCTATCTGTAAGCATTCGGTACAAATTCATGAGTTCCGGCTGCGAATGTAACAACTCCAGATGTTGATTGATGGTAGTTTGATCATTGCGAATGGCGGGACCGGTTTGTAGATGAAGAGGTGAGGTATTATGAATGCCTTCAACATGGGCGTCAATCATGGGTTTGAGAATATCGAATGTGATGCCACTATCATTCACCAATTTCTCCGAGATGGAGAAGAGGTGATTGACAAAGTTGTTAGCGATAACTGCTGCAAGATGAATTCTCAGACGCTGTTCGCTGTCAGCGTAGAAAATATTTTTTTGATGAGAATCAAAAGCACGGTAAATGATTTCCCTATCCTTTTCGTTTTTTGTTTCGATGATAAAGGGAGTTTGCTTATAGCTTGAGGGGATTCCTTTACGCATGCTGTGAATGGCCCAGACAACTCCAGATCTCTCATTGGAGAGCGCGTTGAGGCTCGTGGTTCCGCTGGTATGAATTACAAGTGCGTCAGTTTTGATTTTAGCACTCACTTCACTGATGGCTTCATCGCTTACCGCAAGCACAGCGAGATCCACGTCTGATGGAATGTTTTCAAGGTCCTTTATGACAGCGGTGTTATTTTCATAGGCGAAAAGACGTGCGTTTTCAGCATTTCTGGAAAAAATTCCTGTAATAGTGTGACCTTCCAATTGAAAAATTCGACAGAAATGCCAAGCAACATTTCCCGTCCCTATTATGGCTACCCGTAGTTTTGACATGTTACGAAGGTAGAAAAGTCGTGGGAATAATGCATAATTTGAATATTCATCATAGGTTTGTAACACAATAGAAGATTATGGAATTATTGACCCCCCTTCATTGGAAGGATTATGAGTTGCTGGATTGCGGAGATTTTGAGAAGTTGGAGCGTTTCGGAAAGTACATCACCATACGCCCTGAGCCTCAGGCTGTATGGCCTCGTGTGTGGCCAGAAAGTGAGTGGAAAAATCAGGCGCATATTCGTTTCGTTCCAAAGAATAGCAATAGTGGCGACTGGGTAAAATTGAAAGCAATGCCCGATCAATGGCAGATTCGTTATGAGTTGCCAAATCATGAAGACATCGTTTTTCGTTTGGGGTTGACCTCTTTCAAACACGTTGGTGTTTTTCCCGAACAGGCTGCTAATTGGGATTACATCGTTCAGAGCATTCAGTCGATGAAGCAGTCGAAGCCGAAGGTTTTGAACTTATTTGCATATACGGGCGGCGCTTCGCTAGCCGCCGCCGCCGCCGGAGCGGAGGTCACACATGTGGATAGTATCAAACAAGTAGTCACATGGGCGAATGAAAATATGCAGCTCAGTAATCTCGACAACATCCGCTGGATGGTGGAAGACGCCCTCAAATTTGCACAACGCGAAGAAAGAAGAGGAAATAAATACAATGGCATCATCCTCGACCCACCTGCTTTTGGCCACGGACCAAAAGGCGAAAAGTGGAAGCTTGAAGACAATCTTGCAGAGATGATGAAAAATGTCCTTCGCATCCTCGATGATAAAGAGCACTTCCTCATCCTGAATGCTTACAGCCTCGGACTGTCAGCGTTGGTAATTGAAAATTTATTAAAAGAAACGGCAGGTGATCGATTGAAAATAGGTGAACTCTATTTGCAAGCGAAAAGTGGAGTGAAGCTGCCTCTTGGTGTGTTCGGAAGATTTTTAAAGCATGGTTAGCCCAGAAATTCTTCACAACCTTGCTCGATTGAAACCCGAGTTGCGCTCACGGTGGGGGGTGAAAAGGATTGGCTGTTTTGATGTTTATCTTGATAAGCATCGAAGTTTTGATTGTGAACTCAATATCCTTGTTGAGCTCGAACGACCGCTCGGTTGGGAGTTTTTCGCAATGAAGGAGTGGGTGCAATTAAAATTACGAATGCCAATTGATATTTGCACCGAGAACTCTATTAAGCCAGATTTGAAAAAGAAAATCTTTGCCAATATCCAATTCGTATGATTCGCCAAAGACGCTCCACAAAGGCTTATCTCGCAGACATGATGGATGCTGCTGAAAACATACTCAGATTTTCAGCCAATCTCACCTACGCGGAGTTTGTTTCCAACCGAATGGCTCACGATGCAATTATTCGGAATTTTGAAATTCTTGGTGAAGGCGTCAAACGAATTCCTTTCAAATTTCAAAGGCAACACAAGAATATACCTTGGCAACACATGTATGACTTGCGCAACTTTATAGTGCATGAGTATTTTGATTTAGATGAAGAAGTGATTTGGGAGATTATTCAAAATGATTTACCAAAGAATCTAGAAGACTTAAGAAGAATTTATTCCATAAAATAAGAATATGGTTTTAGTGAAAAGAAAAATTTTAGCAGCAGTGATTATTAGCGCGGTAGCCATTGCAGGCTGCGGAGAATCAAACTCGTCAGAACATAATAGTAGATCTAAAATGTTGATAGCACAAAGTAAATTAGTACAAGACAATCACAGTTTCAGTAAGCCTTATGAAATTCGTGTTTCCCATTTGAATTGGGATGCGGAAGTTGATTTTGAAACGAAGACAATTCGTGCAGTCGCTACTTATGATATTCAACACATCGCTCCCGCGAGTCAGATAATTTTTGATGTAAAAAAGTTGAACATTGAAAAGGTATTAGTGGATGGTCAACCTGTGAATTTTGAGATAGGGGAGGAGAAGGAGTTTTTGGGTGCTCCATTGAAAATCGATGTAAAACCTGAAAGCAAGTCCGTTGCAATTCATTACACTACAAGTCCTGGAGCCGAGGCATTACTTTGGGTGGATGGTGAAAAACCATTTTTGTTTACGCAATCGCAGGCAATTCTCGCCCGCACTTGGATACCATGTCAAGATAGCCCAGGTTTGAGAATCACCTATGATGCGAAGGTTAAAGTGAGAAAAGATCTCTTGGCGCTCATGTCTGCTGATAATCCCACTCAGAAGAACGAAACGGGTGTTTATTCATTCAAAATGGATAAGAAAATTCCATCTTATTTGATTGCTCTTGCAGTCGGTGATGTGGAGTTTAGAAGTATTGGAGATAGAACAGGCGTTTATGCTATTCCGTCATTAATCGATGCTGCCGCCTACGAGTTCGAAGACATGCAAAAGATGTTGGAAGCAGCGGAGAAACTTTATGGTGAATATGCTTGGGGGCGCTATGATGTTTTGGTGCTGCCTCCCGCGTTTCCATTTGGTGGTATGGAGAATCCTAAATTGACTTTTGCAACACCGACAATTATCGCAGGTGATAAATCACTTGTATCACTTATAGCGCATGAGTTGGCGCATAGCTGGAGCGGTAATTTGGTAACGAACGCTACATGGAATGACTTCTGGTTGAATGAAGGCTTTACAGTTTATTTTGAAGAGCGCATCATGGAAAGCGTTTATGGTAGAGACTACTCTGAAATGTTGGCGCAGTTGAGCCGTCAAGAGCTTGACGCAACAGTCGCTGAATTTATGAGTGGCAACGAACAGGATACCTGGTTGAAATTGTCATTAGACGGACGTAATCCTGATGATGGAATGACGGATATAGCTTACAATAAAGGTTATTTCTTTTTGCGCTTGATTGAAGAAACTGTAGGTAGAGAAAAGTGGGATGTTTTTTTGAAAAAATATTTTCAAGAAAATGCATTTCAAGTGATGGATACAGAACGCTTCTTGGAGTATTTAAAGGTGAGCTTTAAATCCGAGCGTTTAGATGAAAAAATCAATATCGACGCATGGGTATATGGTCCAGGTCTTCCCGAGAATATTCCTTTAGTGAAAAGCGAAAGAATGGATCGTGTGGCGGTCATTGCAAAGGAATGGACTAAAACGCAATCCTTGAAGAGCGTAAACTGGAATGAATGGTCGTATCAAGAAAAGGTTTTCTTTTTAACGAATATCGAAGTGACCGAGGCACGTCAGCTAGCAGCGTTAGATAAGGCTTTTAAAGTTTCTTCAACAGGAAATAACGAAGTGCTGTTTTCTTGGTTAATGTTGGCAATACCAAACCGCTACGAAGCTGCTTATGGGCAATTAGAGACTTTCTTAGTCACTGTTGGGAGGAGGAAATTTGTTGCGCCTCTTTATGAATCATTGATTCAAAATGATCAAAAAGAATTGGCTATGAAAATCTACGGAAAGGCCCGATCAGGATATCATGCAGTAACCATTGAAACAGTAGATAAAATGATGCGATAAGGCTTAACCTTATCGCATCAACAATACTGTTCCTTGAATTTCTTTTCTATCACCAGTTGCCTTTGATTTTACTGTGGCAATCCAGTTGTAGATTCCATTTTGGGCGAAATAATCTCCACCATTCACTCCACCATCCCATACTTGAGTGGGATCCACAGAGTAGAATACTTTGTTGCCCCAGCGATCGAATACGATCAATTCAAACAACTTCTCATCGATATCAGCTCCTTCAAATTTCCAAACATCATTGATTCCATCGCCATTCGGAGTGAACGCTGTTGGAAGATAATACTGGAAGATATCATTGATCACTATGATTGCTTCATAGAAGTCGCTACAATTGTTATTGTCTATCACTTCTAGGCGCACAGGGAATTCACCACCGGCGTCAGAAGGAAATGTGAAAACGGGGCTTTGTTCGTTGCTATAGCCAAGGGGATTAGGGGTATTGAACGTCCATGCATAGTTTTGAATTTGTCCAATACTAACATCTGTAAAGGTGATTTCAGGCTCTCTAATATCTGTTGGCTGCGGTCCGAAGGCAAACTGTGCGATCGGGGGCGCCAAAACACTGATGTAATTATTTTTGGTTAATGAATATTCACATCCGATTTCGGAGGTTAATTCAAGAGTCACGCTATAGTTTCCGGGACTTGCATAGATGTGATTAAAGTCTGTAAGCGTTTCTATGACAGTTCCATCACCCAATTCCCACCTTGAATCTTCGTATAGTGCAGGGCTAATTAGGTTTTCAAAATTGAAAATATAGGGGAAGCAAGCAGCAGTAGTGTCCACTGTGAAATCAATTGTCAAGGGTTGCTCCACGGTAACATCAATACAATTAGTAATTGGATTATTACAAATATCTGTCACTGTCATACATGCCTGTCCTGAACTTTGAGCCGTATGCACATAGGTTGGGGTGTTTGCAATGAATTGATTGTTATATGACCATTGGTAATTATAAGGCGTTTGGCCACCGCTAATGCTTGGAATGAAAAGCGACAATTGTCCATTTCCACACATCGTAGTGTCATTTGGCACAGTGAAAACAATCGGTGTGATTTGCTCCAAAGTTACCACAGCAGAGGCCTCACAGTCTGGTGTCGTTATCGTATACGTATACTCACCTGGGGCTCCATTTGAAGGGTTAAATGAACCGCTGAATGGTAAGCCATTTGGGCCTGTCCAAGTACCAGTAGTATTTGGATTTCCGCCTAAAATACTTAGAAGGTTAAAAGTCGATTGGTTGGTGCAGAAAGTGTAAGTCGAATCGGTTCCAGGATTGATAGCAGCGTCGAGTGTAACGGTCACTTGGTCAGTGCTAGCGCAATCTGGGTTTCCAACAGGATATCCTACAAGAGTAAATGTTGTTGTTTGTGGTAAGTCGCTGATGGTTGGCTGTGGGGAGTTAGCGTTACTCAATACATCTGAAGGTGTCCATTCCCAAGTGTAGTTAGGACCACCAGAAGTGCAGCTTACCTCGTATACCCAAGGTGTTTGGCTGCCATTAGCGCAGTCAACAGAACCATCTGCATTAAACGCAATCGTAATACAACCATCTGAATTTGTTGCCGTCCATGATAGCCCAGCTAATTGTCCTGTTACACCTTGTTGAAGAATAGGTGATGCCGTATTCGGACCGTCATAGATTGTGAAATCGTCAAAGAAGTTCTCTGATGATCCTGCAATGAAGGAGAAAGTCATCACTGTGCCATCTCCTGGGTTGTCAGGACAGAAGGTCCATTCAAACACTTCTCCATTGGAATAGCAATAGTCGAAGGTGCCAGCATCTTGAGAGCATACTGGTGTTGGGATACCTTGGAATCCGCCCTGAAGAGTAATCGTATTACAATTGAATTGTAAATCTGGGCCAGCGGTGATGAACGGAGCTTGATCAAATGTAACAGTGATGGTGGTGTCGAATTCACAACCAAAACTGTTCACGACATTATAAGTGTAGTCATAAGAACCAGGAGCTGGTGGGCTGATGGTAATTACATCTTCATTAAAATCGGAGGTGATGATGTTTGGACCTGTCCAATAACTGCTGTCTGCATCAATGCCGATAGTAGGCAAAAAGGTCGTTACATCAGGGAAAAGTTCTGGGTTCAAATTGATACCCCAAAAGAAAATATAGCCGTTATCTGCCGCGAGGTTGTCAGTAACTGAGAATGTCCATGTACCATTGAGCGGACAGCCTACAAGGTCGCAAAGATCATCTACTGACTCATAGCTACCCGCGGGTAATGATGTTCCGAAACCACCTCCGGCGTTATCGCCCCACGTTCCATTTGTCGCGTCTGGATCCCACGTGTAAGTATAGCCGACACCAGGGTCTGATGCAGGGTCATTGTCGATTGCCTCACCGAGGAATGTGCCTCCACCTCCATTAGGATAAGTAACAAGATTTACGAGGGTACCATTTGGACAAGTAATGGAGAGGCCAAGGTCGCCCATGTAACTGTGTTCCATGTTAACGACAATTCCAAGAAGGTCGTCGCATGTTTCCAGAACTGCATCGGGTTCGAAAATATCGAACTCTAAAGAAGTAGAATATGAGAATCCCGCACCGTCTGCCAGATATGTTGTTCCAGCAACCACCTGTGGTGGAAGGGCTGTCCAAAGAACACTTTCGGCGCTACCAACCAATTCCACTTCATTACCGAAGCAAGTAGTAATATCTTCTAAAGTTGGGAATAAAGGAATCGTCGAGACGAGCACCTGCAGAGGTATAATGTTAAGGTTGTTACAACCATTATTATCCGTGACAGTCAGTGTAACGATATATTCTCCAGCCTCTGAAAAGCTGTGTGTAGCGCTGGTCATTGTTGGACCTTGCTCTATAGTGCCGTCGTCGAAATTCCAAGAATAGTTAACAATGTTGAAACCTGGCTCAGCAAATGATCCAATGTCGCTGAAAGAAACGGGCTCATCAATACATACACTAATGGTTTGCTCTGCTCCAGTTGGGGCCGGATTGGTAATTGCTGAAGCCGCTGTCGGAGGAGCGCAAGGGATAGTACATGCTATAGCGGCTTCCCATCCAGGAGAAGATACGTTGGCAGGACCGTTAGCCGAAAATACAATCGTGATACAGCCAGTGGTATTATTTATGGTTCCTGTTACTTCAAAGCCTTGTAGATCATTGCCTCCGTAAGAACCTAACGATGGAGAGCCAGTGTTCGGACCGTCGAAAATAGCAAATGAATCACTCTGGCCATTCCCTGGGGATGTTTGAAGAGCAAAAGCTGAAAAGGTCAACTGCACAACATTGCCAGGGATATCTGGACAAATGGTTATAGTATAATCCGTATCAGTGTAAGGACCACCTACGCCATCATCGGTGAAATTGCCGCTACATGCGTTTACAGTTCCATTACTCATGGTGACTTGTTGTCCCATGCTGCTAAGGGTCCCTAAAATTGCCGCTGTAAAGACGAGTATAATTCTTTTCATCAAATTCATTTTGCTGTATACATGACTCAAATAAACCAACATTGGTTGCTTACTAGCGCACCAACACGATGTGACCTTGATATTCATAACGAACATCATTTTCAACATCTTGCACTTTCAGAATGTAAAAATACAGAGAGTCTTGAGAATAATAACCATTTCCTTGCATATCTCCTAGCCAAGGTTCTTCTGGATCGGTGCTACGGAAAACGGGTTGGCCCCATCTATTGAGAATGACAAGCTCAAAGTTTTGGCCCACAAAGCCTGTTCCTTCCACTCTCCACACATCATTGAGGCCGTCACCGTCTGGCGTAAAGCTATTGGGAATGAAGATGTTGATGACATCACGAATCACAAGTTCTTTCCGGATGGTATCGGAGCAGCCCAACTCATTGAAGGCTATCAGTTCGATGTTGTAAATTCCTCTTTGATTGGGAAAAGTGAATTCAGCATCGGGCTCTTGACTTTCTCCCAAATTGGAAAAGTTATACGACCATGCTACCGCATTTAATGAATTGACGCGGAATCGAACGGTGGTTTCAGGCAATACTGGCGCCTCAGGATTCATTATAAAATCTGCCATTGGCATTGGCACCACGATAATCGGATCGTTTAGGGTGTCCGTGTATACACATCCATTTACGTCCGTTAGTTCTAGTATTGGTGAATAATTACCATCATTTTGATAGCTGTAACTGAAGCTTCCAAACACGCTGGTGGCGGTACCATCGCCAGAATACCATCGCATGCTTTCTAGATTTTGATAGGCAGTATAATCGCTGGTCATGGTCACTGTGTGTGGAGCACAACCAATTCCTTCGTCAATTTGGAAAGTGGCTGGAATAGGCGCATAAGGAACCACTTCAATACAAGCTTCTGTGGTCAAGTTGCACACGTCGGTAACACTAACGCAATACTCTGCGACTCCTTGTGAAGCTTCAACAATCAATGTTTCAGAGATTTCAGTGCTTCCATCTGGTCTCGTCCATGTGTATGTAAAAGGAGCGGTACCAACGAGAATTTCGGGCGCCTCTAGCACAAGCGTCGAATCCAAACATGCCTGTGCTAATTCATCAAGGCTTATCTGCAAATCATTTGCAACAGTAATTGTGATGTCATCAAATACAACACATTCGGGGAATTCAGCGGGATAAGCAATTACATCAAAGGTAGTAGTAGTGTTGATTTGCTCAACTGTGACCGTAGAACCTTGCGAGGCGGAGAGTCCCGCCGAAGGACTCCATTCAAAAATATATTCTACATCAGCTGTGCAGCTGACTTCATAAATCATTTCGGTTTCAAAACCTGTCGCGCACGAAATACTTCCATCACTGGTCAACTGAATGGTAATACACCCAGAGGGATTAGTTGCTGTAGCTTGTACACCAGCCAAAGTCGCAGGGTTAGTATCTAAAGAACTCCATAGAATGGGGGCACTTGTATTTTGACCATCGTAAATGATCAAATCATCAACAAAGTTTTCTAAAGTTCCCTGGATGAAGTTCAAGCTCATAAATGTGATGCCATCTCCAGGATTATCAGGGCAGTAGGTTTCCACATAGTTAGCGTTATCCGGGTAGCAATAAGTCACTGTTTCGGAAGCGCCGCTGCACGAGGGTTGTGGCTGACCATTGAGTGTGGCCGTAAGATCTACTTCTTGGCACTGATAAGCGAAATCATCG
Organism: Flavobacteriales bacterium; assembly: GCA_046309775.1. Classification (GTDB taxonomy): domain Bacteria; phylum Bacteroidota; class Bacteroidia; order Flavobacteriales_D; family Sanyastnellaceae; genus JAIXWP01. The sequence continues at coordinate 61,061 of JBKCOM010000065.1, read as the reverse complement.
CCAACAAACAATGTGGGAGGCTCTTGAATCGTAATGGAAATGGTGGTATCAGAAGTGCAACCAAAGTTATTGCTAGTTTCATAGGTATATTCGTAAGTACCTGGCTCATTGAGATTGAGTTGGATTACATCGGCACCGGCATCGAGGAAAGTGATATTCGGACCGCTCCAAAAAGAACTGTCCGCACCACCTCCGTAAGTCGGAGTAAACGTAACAACTCCAGGATACAGCTCAGGAGCGAAGTTGACAGTCCAAGAGGCGAGCCAACCGTCATCGATAGATAAATTATCAGTGATTGTAATAGTCCAAATCCCATTCAACGGACAACCGACCAAAGCGCACAAATCTCCTTGAGATTGATAAGAACCTGCTGGAAGCGGAGTATCCGCTGTAGTTATGTCTCCCATCACGGGGGCATTTGGATTGGCGGTCCATTGATATTCGTATGGAACTCCAACAATGTTCGGCGTACTAGCGTCATCCACAGGCTCGCCGAAGTTTGTATTTGTCATTCCATTAGGCCAAGGAAGCATTTCAACAGAAGTGCCATTGGGACATGTAATGCTGATATCTAAATCTCCGGCATAGCTATGCTCCAGTGAGGTTTGAATATTGACGAGATCTTCACAATCATCAATAATAGTCCCTTCATCAAATATGTCAAATTCAAGATTGCTGACAAAAGTAAAACCATTACCATCGGGCAAAGGAAGGGTGTCTGCGAAAATTAATGGAGGGAGTGACGTCCATTCGGGATACTCCACAATTCCTGCATTCAAAGTAATGTCTGTACCCAAACAGTACGAAGGATTGATAGAAGCAATATCGTTAAACAAAGGATTAGTGCTCACCAATACCTGAATGGGGATGTTCTCAAGGCTGACACAGTCATTATTGTCAATGACACTTAAAGATACGAAGTATAAACCTGGTTCGTCATAAGTGTATTGCACTTGCTGCGATGTTCCACTCTCTACAACATCATTTCCAAAGGACCAAACGTATTCACTGATTACGAATCCAGGCTGCGCGCTGCTGCCGTTAGATGAAAATGTCAATGGTTCGCCCACACAACCTGTAATAGAGTTTCCTTGTGTGACAATGGCTGGATCAATGGTGCTTATGAAGCTGGTTGGATTTGCACACGCGTTCACGCAAGATATATTAGCTTGAAAACCAGGATTCGGTTCAGCTGCGTTTCCGTTTTCTGTGCCCCTATCAAGGAGTTCAAGCGTTAAGCACCCATCCGGATTATTGACGCTTGCGGTGATGCTCACATTCTGCAATTGAGTGCCCGTGAATGATCCAAGTAGCGGTGCATTCACATCTGGGCCGTCATAGACATTAAGAACATCTGAATTATTCGCATTAAAATTTTGATTCAAATTGAAGCCTTGGAAGTCAAGTGAAATGGCAAGGCCAACGGTTTCTGGACAAATGGTGATAATCGCATCTCCATTGTACGCCTCAACACCTCCCACATCATAGACAACCCCTGAACAAACAGTATAACTGGCACCGTCTTGACAATAATTATCGGGCGTTCCACACTGCGAAGAGGCAGTAGCAGCGGAGAAAATTAATAATGCTATGGTTACAATCCTGGCTAGGTTCATCTTCATCTCAAATTCGGCGCAATTTAGCCCGTATTAAGACAAATTGAACATGATTTTAGTTGCAATTACCGCAAGGGCGGAATAAAAATTATTCCCAATTCCCAATTCTGAATTGCGAAGCCGGAATCATCTCAAGAGCATCACACTTCCTTTGAATGTTTTGAAATCAGCTAAGCGATCCACTTTCACTTCGACAATCCAATTGTAAACTCCTTGCATAGCATAATAGTCGCCGTTTCGAACATTGCCAATCCAGGGTTCGCTGATGTCATTTGTGGAAAAAACGAGGGTGCCCCAGCGATCAAATATTTTTAAAGAATAAGTGGAAACGTCAAAACCGATTAGCTCGGGCTTGAATACATCGTTCAGACCATCATCATCTGGGGTGAATGCATTGGGTGCATAAAAGGTAAAGTCATTCTTAATTTCTAGGTATTCACAATGCGTGGCTTCACATCCAAATTCATTTGTGATTTCTAAACAAATGGTATAATCTCCTGCCCGATCTCCTGGGAATTCGTAGACCAAGTTTTCTTCATTGCCTAATACTTGACTATCCAATGTCCACTCAAACGTGGTTGCGGATGAGCTATTATTTTCAAAAAAAACAATGTTGTTAATAATGGAAGGAGGGTTTGGAGAATAGCTAAAATCGGCGATTGGATTAGGAAATACTTCAATCACATTTTCGTATGTGGTGTCGCTCACACACCCAAAACTATTGCTTACACTAAGATTAATGGAATACACTCCTGCTTCTGTGTAATTAAATAAAAAGTCGATTCCAGCATCTTGGTCACCATTTCCAGAGTTCCACTCTATATCGTAATCCAAACCAGCGGCAGAGTTCCATGTCTGCTCCACCAGGAGAGGGCTGCAAGCAGATTGTGGTTCCATTTCAAAGTCAATCAATGGCAGAGGCCTCACCACAACAGAACTAGTTTCATTGCTTTGACAGCCGTTTTGATTTTCTACCAATAAATTTAAAACCACATCTTGTGCTGGCGAAATAGTTGGAGTATTAGTTGTGAAATCTTGGAAGAGACTTGATGGAGTCCAAATGCAAGAGAGATTAGGATCTATGTTATAACTAATATTTTCTCCGTTACATATCTCAATATTAGATGGGATAATCACTTCAGGCGTGGCGTGGATTGTTACCTCAACCTCGTCTTGCGCAGTGCATACACCGTCAGTAACGGTTAAGGTAAAGATTAAAAATTGGTCTTCGTTGTTTAATCCATTCAATGTAATAATTGGCATTGGATCGTTGGAGTCGGAGAGCAACGATGAAGGAATCCACGAGTAGGATAAATTGGGTAAACCTTGACTTCCGATTTGAACATTTGTTTCGCCAAAACATAAACTTATATTTTCACCTGCATCAGCGATCACTTCACTGTGCACATCGATGAAGAACTGTGCTGCATCAGGAGCGCACCCGGGATTTCCCGCTAGCTCATAAACAATCACATCAATGACGCCTCCTTGTAAAGTATAATCTTGAGGTGCAAATGGAACTCCATCATTGAACCATGTGCCTCCCATTTGGGCTCCAGCCGAAAGCAATGCTTCAAGTTCAAAGCTAGTATCACTTTCGCAGACCACTATGTTGTTATCACTTCCAGCGTCGACAGCCTCAAACACCTGCAGTTCTAATGTTATTTGAGAGGCAGCGCAAGGCCCATTATTATTTGAGGTGTAATTATATTCATAGTTTCCTTGGCCTAATTGAATGATCGTGTTTGAAACATTATTACCACTTAAATCGCTCCAAGAGCCTAGTCCAAAGGCTTGTGCTGTTATGTAGTCATTAAGATAAATAGGAAAATCAGACGTACAAGCTACCTCCTGAATGAGTGCGTCGGGAAATGCAGGGTCCGTCACTGAAATTTGCAAGGTGGCGCTTTCGTTGGGACATGCATTTTGACTAAGGGAAATAATAGTTAGTGTCACATCACCAGCCAACGGATCATATTGCGCCGGTACTTGATTGCCATTGGAATCTTGCCATTGAGGAAAGACGACAGCTTGATAATAATCATTCAAGTTTATCAACCCTGAATTACTACACACTTCCTGAATTTGGTTGGTAGGCTGCACGGGAGGCGCAACGACACCAATAATAATTTGTGCAGTATCGGATGGACAAACCGTCGAAGTCACTACATATCTCGCTTGAAAGAGTTGCGTGCTTGAAATATTGACAACGTTGGATATCACTTGACCCAAGGTGTTTTGATACACGCCTCCCGGAGTTTCATTTTGTAATAAGTTGTCAAGATTGATAGGAGTACTTGACACGCATAACTCCGTCAGTACATCGACTCCTGCATTTGGAGCCGAAAGTACATTGACAGTCAACTGCGCACCTTGTGCATTACAACCAACATTGGGATAGTAGTAATTGAAAGTGCCACTATTATTTATTGAAGGATTGAAATTACTCGCCACAACTTGTCCTTGTTGGTTTGTCCATGTTCCACCACTTATTGGAAGTCCGTTCAGAACCGAGATCATATCGAACGCAGATTGAGAAGTACAGACTTCGATTTGATTAGAAGTTCCAGATGGATCTGTATTGCTAAAGGTAATAGTGATGATTGATTCAGCATCTTGACAAGGTGCATTCGCAGTCACTACATAGCGATAGTTTCCAGCGGGATCGATTGCAGGGTTGAATACACCATTGAATGGAGTGCCATTTGGTCTGAACCAGAAGCCTCCCTGGTTTGGATTGCCGGGGATTTGGTTGAATAAATTGAATGCAGGCGATCCGTTACAAACAATCAGCGAACTATTGGTTCCAGCGTTGGGTGTGATGCGTTCATCAACAAACATGGTTGTGAAGACGGCATTGCAGCCAGGCACATTATCTATAGCATAGACAAATAAGCCACTTGCCATGGTAGCGGGGTCATAAATTCCATTCATTGGTGTGCCACCCGCAGTGAGCCATTGACCTCCCGTATCAGGATTCCCTTCTAGAAAGTCAATCATATTAAATGGTGCATAATTGTCACAAATCAAATAAGTCGTTTGAATTCCAGCATTAGCATTTTGTATTTCCATTACGAATACTCCTGTCACTTGATCGCACGTACCATTATTAATAGTATATGAATAGAAGCCAGATCCATGAACAGAAGGATTATAAATGCCGTTGAAAAAATTCCCATCAGGCAAAGCCCAGATACCACCAGGTGAAAAGCCCGTAATGAACGTATTTAAGTTTGTGTTGGGTGCTGTGCTGCATATTGCTGTTTCTCCAAAATCTGCTATGGGAGCAATTGCGTTATTGATCTGAATAAACTCTTGGTATGATGCAGACGCAGTAGTAGCGGTAACTATATACACACCTTCACAAAGTCCGGTGAGATTCCAAGTTCCTGCTGCCTGACCAGAAGTTTGCAACGAAACCCCTTCGCTATTTAATAATTCGAAAAATGTAGGTTGGCCTGGTTCGGGTGAGAAAGTGAATGCACCATCACATGCGCAAGCGGCTGAGGTGTTGACAATCAAGACCTGAGAGAAACAAATTGAATTGCTGAAAAGCACGCCAAGAAGAAGTATGCTTTTGAGAATTCGGTTCATAGATGGTTTTAAATGTTGGTAGGGTCGGCAAAGGTAAGGCTAAAGGTTGTGAACAAGTTATTAACAATTAAAAAAAGGAAAAAAAATCCCTCCGGTTAGGGAGGGATCTTTTTAGTAGGTTTTATTGGTTTTGGTTAAGGAAGAACCGTTACCGTGCCACTGAAGTATTTTTCTTCTTTAGTGGTTTCATTATAGATAATTACAATCCAAGGATAGGCTTTACCGCTTTCTGCGAGTTGGCCACCGGGGAGGCGTCCGTCCCATCCCTTAGCCTTGTTGTTTGTTTCATAAATTGGCTGTTCGCCATTATAAACCGTCAACTTGAATTGTGTCTTACCTTGCTTTAGAGCCTCTGGCATAAAGGTTTCCTTCGCTGTTGGATTGAAGGAATTAGGAGCCATGAGGTTATACTCTTGATTGATAACTACATATTTGATTTTGCTATCCGAGCAGCCCCATTCGTTGCGTACTTCGAGAGCAATCATTTGTTTGCCCTTATCATTGTACGATCTTACGGGGCTAATTACTTTGGAGGTGGTGCCATCATTAAACTTCCATTCGAACGAGCTAGCGTTTTCGCTTGTGTTTACGATCTTCACTGTTGGCTCATCACCAGGGTTATTTACGAAGTCCCATTCGAAATCTGCGGATGGAGCTGGGTGAATGGTGATTAGGTCGTTCATTACGGTTGTATTGATTTGACCGTCTTTCTTGCTAGTCACAGAAAGAGAAACATCGTATACACCTGCTTTCGCGTATTTGTGTTTTGGATTTGGCTTGTTGGAGAAGTTACCATCCCCGAAATTCCAAAGGTAGCTACCGTCTATTGGGCCGTTAACCGCGTTGAATTCAACTTCACCGCCAGCGCAACTAGATGTAGTGCTCGGTCTTACGGAAAGTGCTGTTGAAGTCGGAATTGTATTTGGTTTCTCAGCGGCTGTATTAGCAGAAGCATTTTCATTTATGCTTGAATTACCGTTGATTTCAGTAGGTGCAAGTACTGGCTTATTGGAGCTTGAATTATTAGAATTTGCAACAACATTTGCGTCAGGAGCGATGCTGCTGTCGTTGGTACTTTGTTGTGATTTCGCGTTTTTTACGTCGATTTGATTTTCGAAACGTGCGAGTTTAGCAGCTCCCGTAGCTTCAAACATTTTATTTGAGTACGTGAATACACCTAAGCCAATCGCGCCAGTGAAGAACGCGGCTGCAGCTAGAGCGACTACCCAATGATTGGAAGCCACACCTTTATCGAGTTGGTTCTCTAGTCTCTTCCAGTCGCCATTTTCAAAAGGCAACTCATAGTTTTCTAAAGTACTATTTAATTTCTCCTCAAACGCTGTAAATTTCTTACTCATCTGCTTTTCCGAAATTCTTTAAAAGTATCTTTTTCATATTTCGCTTGGCTTTTGCATAGTTGCTTTTTGAAGTTCCTACGCTGATACCGAGCGAATCGGCTATATCTTGGTGTGTATAATTCTCAAAAACATACAAGTTAAAAACCGTCCTGTAGGCCGGTGATAATTGTTGCATTGCTTCAATTATCTGACTTGGTTTAAAATCATAATCAACTGCATTTTCATCTTCCTCATCTTCGATTTCGTCCTCGAAGTCTTCAGGACTCATATTACCGTTAAGCAATAAAAAGTCATTTTTTTGTTTTCTAAACCGATCAATGGATAGGTTTACCATTATTCTGCGAACCCAACCCTCGAAAGATCCGACACCGGTATATTTCTCCATATTTTGAAAGACCTTAATAAATCCTTCTTGGAGCACATCCATTGCCTGATCTGAGTCCTTGGTGTAACGAAGACAAACAGCCTTCATTTTTCCGTAAAGAAGCTTATACACAGCCTGTTGCGATCTCCGGTCGCCGTTTAGGCAGCCCTGAATCAACTGTTGCATTTGCTTATCTTCAGACACAGAATACGGCTTTTAGACGCAGCCTATACATTTAGGTTGCCACTTACAAATGTAATTGTTCCTTCTTTTTTTCAAAATTATTTCTAAAATTGGCACGTAGGTCGGAACATTTCGATAGGTTAAACTTGAAAAACTGTATTTTTGTCGAATGTCTAAAAGAGTTGTTGTTGGATTGTCTGGAGGCGTTGATTCTAGCGTCACCGCTCATCTTTTGTTGGAACAAGGATACGAAGTCATAGGCATATTTATGCGAAACTGGCATGATGAGTCGGTTACAATCAATAACGAATGTCCTTGGATTGACGACAGCAACGATGCGATGCTGGTAGCCGAACACCTGGGGATTCCATTTCATGTGCTTGATTTAAGTAAAGACTATAAGCAGCGCATAGTAGATTATATGTTTCGAGAATATCAAATGGGCCGCACCCCAAATCCTGATGTTCTGTGTAACAGAGAAATCAAGTTTGATATTTTTCTTAAAGCTGCACTTAATCTTAAAGCTGACTTTGTAGCCACGGGTCATTATTGTCAAAAGAGGTCATTTTTTGATTCTGATGGAAAGGAAATCTATCAACTTATTGCAGGTGCTGATCCCAACAAGGATCAGAGCTATTTTCTCTGTCAGTTGAGTCAGCAGCAACTTTCGAAAGCTCTATTTCCGATAGGTCATCTGCAAAAGTCGCAGGTTCGTGAAATTGCTCGTGAAATAGGTCTCCCAACAGCAGAAAAAAAAGACAGCCAAGGTCTATGTTTTATCGGAAAAGTAAAGCTTCCGACGTTTTTACAGCAACAACTTGAGCCCAAGCACGGTGTGGTTTTGGAAGTTCCGCCACTTGAAAAATATCGCGCCCCTGAAATCGCGGCTACAACTGTAGAGAATATCGAAAAGATTGTGGCGCCTCCAACAATATATCTTGAGGAAGGCAAGGAAGTGGGAAAGCATCAAGGCGCTCATTACTATACTGTTGGACAACGAAAAGGACTGGGTGTGGGAGGTAAAGCGGAGCCGTTATTTATAGTGAAAACAGATACTTCCAATAATGTGGTGTTCACGGGTCAAGGAGAAACTCATCCCGCTCTTTTGAGACGTGGATTATTTGTTGAAAAAACAGATATTCATTGGATAAGAGAAGACTTAACGCTGAATGAAGGTGAACGGAAACGCTATGCGGGAAGGATTCGTTATCGTCAGGAATTGGTTGGTTGTGAGTTGATTATGGGCGAGTGTGGCCTTTATATTATTTTTGACGAGCTTCAAAAAGGTATAGCAGCGGGCCAATTTGTGGCTTGGTATGAAGGCGATGAGCTTATCGGAAGTGGAGTAATCGGATAGGTTTTTAAAATCTTCAAAGCAACTATTTTTCCTAATTTACTGTCTTTGAAAATAGTTCCCTATATTGGGTGCCGAAACCTTAATAATCCCCCTATGAAACAGTCTCTATATTTTGTGTTGGCTGTATTTGCGCTCGTTTTCTCTGCAAATAATGCAATTTCCCAATCACCAGGAGGTGCCACGTGCCTTGAAGCTCAACCGCTTTCGATTCCTTCGACACTAACAGTATTTAATGAAGACAACTGGTTTACCCTTAGTCCAACTGAAGATATTCAAGTGGTGATTCAAACTTGTGGATTGAGTTCTTGTGACACCCGTTTGTGGTTATACTCAGCTTGTCCTCCTGTGACAAGTGAAACACAGAATCTAATCGCACAAAACGATGATGGTTGTGGCATGCAGTCTACGCTAACAGTGGCGCTGATCACCGGACAAACATATTATTTACGCGTGGGGGATTTTGCAAATGCATGCACAATTCCAATCACTTTCTCCATCAACTATGATATAATAATACCGGGCTGTACGAACCCTGTTGCATCCAATTTCAACCCAGAGGCAACGGATGATGACGGTAGTTGTATTATTGAAGGCTGCACAAATTCAAACGCCCTCAACTATAATCCTGCTGCTAATTCTGACGATGGTTCGTGTGAATTGTGCGAAGGTGAAGGAGCCTTCGTTGGAACTCTTTATTTGTGCACATTTAGCAACGATTATCAAGTAGAACTTACGATCAATAATAGTGCAGGTGAGCAAGTGGCTTATTTGAGCGGCCTCACCGGCGGCGCCATTCAGTATGTGGATATTTGCCTGGTTCCTGGAGAGTGTTATAGTGCAATCATGCACAACAATACTGGCCCTAATGGTTGGTTTAACGGATATTTCTGGGTAAACGGAAATGGTGTTCAATACATCAATGACGGATTGCAAGCTGGTAATCAGACGGAAATTGTACAGTTTAGCGTAGATGGCACATGCGGTCCTATTTCTGGTTGTCTCGATCCCAATGCTGTAAACTATAATCCAGCGGCGCAAATCTCTGGAGAACCTTGTTATTACGAGGGTTGCACCGATCCTAACGCTCTCAACTTTGACGCTTACGCCAACTTGGACGATGGCAGTTGTGAGTATTGCACAGGTGATAATATGGTGCAAGCAACTTTATATGTATGCACATTCTCTAATGGTAATCAGGTGGAGCTTCAAATTTTGAATGAAAATGGAGAGGAGGTTGCATATGTCAACAATCTTTCAAACGGGGCTATAGAGTACATTACCCTTTGTCTGGATGTCACTCAGTGTTATACCGTGAATATGATTAACAACCAAGGTCCATTTGGATGGTATGGCGGTTATTTCTGGATTAATTACAACGGTATTCAAATTATAAATAACCAACTGCCTCAAGGCATGGAGGTTTTGGGAACTGTGTTTAGCTTAAACGGTGTATGCGGTCCGGTGTTGAACTTTGGATGCACAGATCCACAAGCTATAAACTATGACCCGACGGCTACTGTTTTTGATGGCTCATGTATCTATCCTATCTACGGTTGCATGGATCCACTGGCCCTGAATTATAACGAAGAAGCCAACTTCAATTATGATTGTTTTTATGCTCAAGATTGCTTCATGAATCTCGTTGAATTTGAGCTTGTAGGAAGCACCTGGCCTAATGAAGCTTCGTACATTGTATATACACAAGGTGGAATCTACTCAACCTCAGGTTATTCAGGAGTCACTTACAGCTGTCTTCCAGATGGTTGTTACCAAATTGCTCTTTATGATTCATTCGGTGATGGATGGGATAGTGGAGAATTGAATATCTATGTGAATGGAGAGTTAGCCGGAACTTTCAATATGTTCAGCGGCTCATATTCTGAAGTAGCATTTGGTATAAATTCAGATTGTGAACTAACAATACTTGGTTGTACTGATATAAATGCAGTGAATTACAATCCATTCGCAAATGTTGACGATGGCTCTTGTGTAACTTACGATATGTGTCAAGACAATCTCGTTCAAGTTTCTATCTCTACCGAAATGTGGGGAAGTGAAGTTTCTTGGATGATTATTGATGAAGATTTTGTACCAGTAATGGAAGGTTCGGGCTACGCAAGTTGGTCTGATTACAACTATTATGGCTGTCTTCCATCTGGATGTTACGAAATGATTTTGCTCGACAGCTGGGGTGATGGATGGAATGGTGCTACATATAGTGTTTCCTATTCTGGCGGTTCATACTTTGGAACGTTAGAAGTCGGTTCTGACGAATCAGAAACTATTGGAATCAATAGTATGTGTAGCGATGTTTACGGATGCACTGATAGCGCTGCTCTGAATTATGACCCCAATGCTACTTTTGATGATGGCTCTTGCTGGTACAATGATAACGACGGTGATAGCAGCAATTCAGGAGATCCTTCAGGAATGGGCATGACGGTTTATCCGAATCCATTTGGATCTGAGGTAAATATCCAAATTGAAGGGTTAATGCCTAATGTTGAAACAAGAATTCAATTGCATTCTACCGACGGAAGACTGGTTTATTCAGAGAAAATTAACAATGCGGAAAGCAACTACAGATATACCTTATCAACAGAAAATCTTGCTACAGGTTTCTACATTCTACAAGTCCAAAATAATGGACAGAACATGAATAAGTCAGTAATAAAGCAATAATTAAATTTCTTCGGAAATCTTATAGTCGTTGCGGCGACTAGAGTTTCGAGCGACAAGCTCCCCGAGGAATCCAGCTAAAAATAACTGTGTCCCAATGATCATGCAGGTCAGTGCTATATAAAATATAGACTGATCTGCTATGTTCTTTTGGTACTCATCATTCATAAGGGCAATGAGTTTGCTTCCGCCGATGTAGGTAAAAATTCCAAAACCGATAACGAAAACGAGAAGCCCAAAAGTTCCAAAGAAGTGCATGGGTTTTTTCCCAAATCGCGAGATAAATGTGATGGTAAGCAAGTCAAGGAAACCATTGATAAATCTTTCGATTCCAAATTTAGATGTCCCATATTTTCTTGCCCTGTGCTCTACGGCTTTTTCACCGATGTTTCCAAAGCCTTCCTTCTTTGCCATCACTGGAATGTAGCGGTGCATCTCGCCGAAGATCTCTAATGATTTTACTACATTTCGACGATACGCCTTGAGACCACAGTTGAAGTCGTGAAGGTGAATACCGCTCATTCGTCTGGTAGCCCAGTTGAATAGCTTGGTAGGAATGGTTTTCGAAATAGGGTCGTATCTCTTTTTTTTCCATCCACTCACCAAATCAAAACCGTCCACTTCTATCATCTTCTTAAGATCTGGTATTTCTTCAGGGCTATCTTGAAGGTCGGCGTCCATTGTGATCACAACTTTTCCATTGCTCGCCTCAAATCCTATGTGGAGTGCGGCGCTTTTGCCATAGTTTCTTTGAAAACGAAAGCCCCTTACGTTGTCGTCTTGGCTTCGGAGGTTTGTAATTACAGACCAAGACTCGTCATTAGAGCCATCATCAATAAAGAGTATTTCGTACGAATAGCCATTGTTGTTCATCACCTCTTTTATCCAGCGATGTAGTTCGGGAAGCGATTCTGCTTCATTAAAAAGTGGGATGACAATGGAAATATCTTTCATGGTTAAATGCCTTTCGCGCAAAGGTATATCTCCAACGACAAAGAAAAATATTCAACAGAGAATTATTAAACGTACGGAATTTGAAAAAACACTATTACATTCGCGCCCTAAAGGCAAGTCTTATACGACCAGCTCCCGCCCAATCCTCCAGGGTCGGAAGGCAGCAAAGGCAGGTGGTTGTAGCGGTGCGATATAAGGGGCTTGCCTTTTTTTCTTTTTATAAAAATACCCTCCTTTCAATATTTGACCACATGCAGGAAAAAGTGAATGTCGCCCAATTCCGAAGAAGAGCTTATAGAAAGAAGAAAGTTCTCGCTGCATTTTTAAAGAAACTCGCGAAAAAAAATCCAAAGGGCCTTACAAAGCTTACCGCTCAGGCAGAAGCTGAGACTTGGAAAGAAATCAATTGCCAGTCTTGTGGGAATTGTTGTATGACCATGACTCCTACTTGGAAAAAGTCAGAGGTAAAGAGGCTTGCAGCACGATTGGGAATGACCTATGATGAGTTTTATGACAAGTGGCTTTATACAGAGGAATCTACCGGTGATATTATGAACGATAGTACACCATGTCAGTTTTTTGATCAAAAAAATGGCTTGTGTACAGTTTATGAATTGCGTCCACACGACTGCGCCACTTTTCCACACCTCTATAGAAAAGACTTCAAGGATCAAGTAGAAGTTTACACTGCAAACTTGCATCGCTGTCCTGCGACATTGGTAGCAGTTGAGAAATTACAAGAGCTTACCAAGAACATTATTTAAGATATTCCTTAAAGTATTCTAATAACTATCTATATCCCTGCAATTTGATGGGGGAGTTGTTGTTATTTTTGTAGCAACACAAAACGAGTCATTTTGGAACTAGAGCGCGTCATTTTATCAGCAAGTCAGAAGGCATTGAGAATTAATCTCAACTCGGAGATTTATGGAACATTCGCAGAGATCGGCGCTGGACAAGAGGTGGTTCGACATTTCTTTAGAGCGGGCGGCGCAAGCGGCACTATTGCCAAAGCAATGAGCGCCTACGACAAAGACTTTAGCGATGCCATCTATGGCAAAGAAGAAAAAGGAAGATACGTTTGCAAACCTCGTCTTGTGAACATGCTCAATCACGAGTATAAATTGATTGAAGCACGTTTGAATAGAAAAGATCACTCAAGCAAAAAGTTCTTTTCATTCGCGGATACGTTCGCCACAATCAATTACAGCAAGACCATCCAAGGGCATGGTTGGATGGGAATGAAGTTTCAGACAGATCCTTCTAAAGAACCCAATGTGGTGATCATACACGCTAGACTCCATGAGCCAGATGCCTTGTTGCAACAAGCTACAGTAGGTGTATTAGGGGTAAATCTTTTATATGGATGTTATTTCTTTCACAATAAGCCAAAGGAGTTATTGCTGAGTCTCTACGATAACCTTGGAAGAGATCAGGTCGAAATAGACATGATTCAAATGACGGGGCCAGACTTTGAAAAAGTGGACAATCGCTTGCTTTCATTGCAGCTTGTGAAAAACGGAATGACTGATGCTGTAATTTTCTCACCCGACGGCCGAAATCTTCAAGCAGCAGATGTGCTTTACAAAAAGAATATTCTTGCCCTCAGAGGAAGTTTTCGTCCAGTGACCAAGGTCAATATTGACATGATCATGAAGGGGATGAAATTATTTGAAAAAGAACATCGCGTTGAAAAGGACAATATTCAAGTTTTATTTGAATTAACGCTGAATAATCTCCGAGCTGAAGGGGATATCGATGAACAAGACTTTTTGGATCGTGCCGATATCTTGTGCTCTCTCGGTCAGACTGTTTTAGTATCAAACTATAGCAAATACTATAAGCTCGTAGAATATTTCTCAAAATATACCAATAAGCGCATGGGTATTATCATGGGCGCGAATATGTTGATGGAGTTGTTCAATGAGAAGTATTATCGCGATATAAACGGAGGCATACTCGAAGCGTTTGGGATTTTGTTTAGTCGAGATTTGAAAATCTATCTCTACCCTTGGAATGATACTGATCGCGGACAAATGATCAACAGTAGAAACTGTCCCATTCACCCTCGTCTGAAACCGTTGTTTGAATACTTGTGCTACAACAAACGTCTTGTAGATATAGAGGATTACAATCCCGAGGTGATTGACATCTATTCAAAGGATGTATTGGATATGATCAAGCACGGTTATTCTGGATGGGAAGATATGGTGCCAAGTTATGTTGACACCATCATCAAGGACAATCGCCTATTCGAATATGATCCGGCCACGACACCCGATCCAAATTATATCCCGCCCACGCATCGCCAAAAGGCTCAGCGCGTGAATCCACACTGATATTATAATTCGGAAAGAGCAAATGTTTCTGCCAGTCTCACACCCTTTTCGGTGTGCTGAACGGTGCAACACTCGTTTACGCTGTCATGTTCCAGTACTAATACAAAGCCCTTGTCGGCAGCTTCGTTCAGGAATTTTTCTTTTTCCGTTAAGGTGATTAGAGGACGCGTGTCGTAACCCATCACATAGGGCAGTGGTATGTGTCCAGTGCTGGGAAGTAGATCTGCCATAAAACAAATAATTTTGCCTTTGTACTCAATGCGTGGAATCATCATACTGTCTGTATGACCGTCAACGAAAGTAACTCCGAAACCAAGTTCACTTGACTCCACAGTATCGTGTGTGCGAGATATGAAATTCAATTGTCCGCTTTCCTGAATAGGAAGAATATTTTCTTTGAGAAAACTGGCTTTTTCCCGCGGATTGGGTTCAGTTCCCCATTTCCAGTGGCGCTCGTTGGACCAAAAATGAGCATTTTTGAAAGCCGGACGATATCCATCTTTTTGGTCATTCCACATAATAGCTCCTCCGCAATGGTCGAAGTGAAGATGTGAAAGGAAGACATCGGTGATGTCATCCTTATGAAAGCCTAGTGAATTCAAGGAAGACTCGAGTGTTTGACTTCCATGAAGATAGTAATGACTAAAAAATTTTTCGCTTTGCTTCGTCCCGATACCAGTATCGACGAGGATGAGGCGGTTGCCATCTTCAATGAGAAGGCAGCGCATGGCCCAGGTACACATATTGTTTTCGTCGGCGGGGTTTGTCTTGCTCCAGATAGATTTTGGAACCACGCCAAACATGGCGCCACCGTCGAGTTTGAATAGGCCCGTGTTAACGATATGTAATTTCATGAGATAAATTGTCTTGCGCCACGAATGTAAGTGATTCATTCGGCAGGTAATTCGTATTTTCGCGACTTTCTTAATAAGTCCAATTATGGAGTTCACTCCTTTATATGCCATTTCCCCAGTTGATGGGCGCTACAGAAAGCAAGCAGAGCCTTTGAGTTCATACTTCAGCGAATACGCCCTCATCCGCTACCGCGTTTGGGTGGAGGTGGAGTATTTCATTGCCCTGGTAGAGTTGCCTTTGCCCCAACTTTCCAGTTTTCCTGAGGAAAAGATAAAAGCCTTGAGAGAGGTTTATGAATCCTTTTCTCAAAAAGATGCGGAGCGCATAAAAGAAATGGAGCGCACTACCAATCATGATGTAAAAGCTGTTGAATATTTCATTAAAGAAGTTTTCGATCAGCACGGCTTACAAGAGTTTAAGGAGTTTATACACTTCGGACTCACGTCTCAAGATATTAATAACACAGCGATTCCCGCTTCTATGCGTGATGCTGTAGACCAAATATACATTCCTGCGGTAGACAGAGTGGTAGAGAAGCTAGTGGAGCTGTCTACACAATGGAAAGATATTGCTATGTTGGCAAGAACTCATGGCCAACCGGCTTCACCAACTAAACTTGGGAAAGAGGTGTATGTATTTGTAGAGCGCCTCGACGAACAGCTCACTCGTCTTGAAGAGATTCCCTACTCCGCAAAATTTGGAGGTGCCACGGGTAATTTTAATGCACATCATGTAGCTTATCCGAATATAGATTGGGTAGAGTTTGCAACGCTTTTTTTAGCAGAAAAATTGGGGTTAAAACGATCAAAGTTTACTACACAAATAGAACATTACGATAATCTTGCAGCAGTATTCGATGCCATAAAGCGAACAAACAATATTCTGGTAGACCTCTGTCGCGACATGTGGACGTACGTTTCGATGGACTATTTCAAGCAAAAACTTAAAGAGGGAGAAGTAGGATCATCTGCAATGCCGCACAAAGTAAACCCAATTGATTTTGAAAATGCAGAAGGAAATCTTGGGGTCGCAAATGCGCTCTTTGAACATTTTTCTTCTAAACTTCCTATCAGTCGACTGCAAAGAGATCTTACAGATAGCACGGTACTAAGAAATATTGGTGTTCCAATGGCACATACGATTATTGCCCTCAATTCCATTGAGAAAGGATTAGGTAAGTTAAATCTCAATCTAGCGGCTTTAGAGCGTGATTTAGAATCGAATTGGGCAGTGGTTGCCGAAGCTATTCAAACGATTTTGAGGAGAGAAAAATATCCGCAGCCATACGAGGCATTGAAGGCTTTGACCAGAGGAAAATCAGAAATTACCCAGAATGATATTCATGCGTTTATTGATTCTCTTGATGTAAATGCCACAGTGAAGGCGGAATTAAAGGCTATAACGCCTTCTAATTATACTGGAGTAAATTTGTTAGACAACGAATTGGCTTGAGTGAATGAAAAAGTATCGTGAAATATTCGCGCTTATAAAACCTTATAAAGCAAGTTTGCTATCAAACTTCTTGTTCAATGTTCTAAACGCAATCTTTTCTTTATTTACGTTTGCTTCTCTCATCCCTTTTCTTCAAATAATATTGAAGGCAGGTTCTTCTCCAGAGAAACCCAGTGAGGACAGTAGTTTTATAAATAACCTGTGGTATGAATTAAGTTTAAAACTTGAATCCTATATTTCGGTTCATGGTCAGCTGAGTGCGCTGTTGTGGATGTGTTTTGGAATTATCGTTCTCGCATTATTAAAAAATCTTGTTGCCTACGCTGGGGTGATGAGTATTGCGATGATTCGCACCGCTGTGAGTAGAGATTTGAGAGAAAATCTTTACGATAAAATCCTTCGACTGCCCATGGCATATTTTTCAAATGAGCGCAAAGGGGATTTAATTTCGAGAATGACTAATGATTTGATGGAGATTGAATTCAGTGTGATAGGTGCTATTGAGGCCACATTCAAATCTCCTGTGATGATTATTAGTTCATTGATCACATTGTTTGCTTTGAATTGGAAGTTGACAATTTTCGCCCTTATTTTTTTACCAGTAAGTGGCTTTTTGATTTCGGTTATAGCAAAGAGTCTTAAAAATGCTGCACGCAGGGGAAAAGGGAGTTTGAGCGATCTCGTATCCATCATCGACGAAACATTATCAGGAATTAAAATAGTCAAGGTCTTTAACGCTGAAAAGCAATTCAAACAAAAGTTTGATCGCAATAATGACTTTTTCTTTCGCTTGATGCATAAGCTTTATAGAAGGGAGTATCTGAGTTCTCCAATGAGCGAAGTTATAGCACTTACTGTTATTGCGGTATTGCTCTATTTTGGCGGAACTGTTGTGATTCGAGGCGAGTTGGCAGGTGAGTTGTTGATATTTTACTTGCTTGTTTTTTCGCAGATTATTCCACCTGCAAGAGCGCTGTCAGACGCCGTATTTAAAATAAATAAGGGGTATGTCTCACTTGAACGGATAAATGAAATATTGAGAGCTGAAGAGAGTGTAAGCGATAAGAAAGATGCGCGAAAACTTGAGGAGTTCAAAGAGGAGATTGAGTTTAGAGACGTACATTTTGGATATGGAGAAAAGTCTGTTATTAAGGGCGTTAATTTGAAGATAAAAAAGGGACAAACTGTTGCATTAGTGGGGCCCAGCGGTGGCGGAAAATCGACCATGGCTTCGTTATTGGCGAGGTTCTATGATCCAACCAACGGAGAGGTTCTCATCGATGGAGTTTCTCTCAAAGATTATCAAGTGGAGGAAGTAAGAAAACACATGGGTTTTGTTTCTCAGGATAGTATTCTGTTTAATGAAAGCGTTAGAAATAATATTTCGTTGGGTAGTTCTGGAATTCAAATGGATCGCATTGAATCTGCGGCGCGTATTGCTAATGCTGAAGAGTTTATTGTAAGGCTTGATGGCAAATATGATTTCGTGGTAGGGGAAGGGGGTAATAAATTGAGCGGTGGACAAAAACAAAGGTTGGCAATTGCGCGCGCGATATTTAAGAATCCTCCAATACTTATCTTGGATGAAGCGACATCAGCTTTGGATACGCAGAGTGAAAAGCTTGTTCAGGATGCCATCTATCGTTTGATGGAAAATCGCACCTCTTTGGTAATAGCGCATCGGTTGAGCACAATTCAAAAGGCGGATTTGATAGTTGTTATTCAAAACGGTGTGATTGCAGAGTCTGGCACTCACGAGGAGTTGATGCGGAAGGCGGGAAGCTACAAAGCGCTCGTAGAAATGCAGAATTTTGGTTGATTAGCGAAGTAACGTTACCGTTCCATAGAAAACCCCATCACCGAATAGTGGCTGGCCATTTTGGTCTTGTATTTTAAGCACATAATTATATGTTCCATCAGGTGCATAATAACCATTAATTCCGCCGTTCCAACCCCTGTTGCTGTCGTTGCTTCGATAAATTTCATCTCCCCAGCGGTTGAAAATAATCATCTCATAATCGCCTAAGTACTGACCTTCAATTCGAAAGAAGTCATTGACGCCATCATCATTTGGAGTGAAAACATTGGGAATAAAGAGCGTTGGACATTCAACTATGATTTGGAAGGAAGTCTGGCTTTCGCATTCACCAATGGTTGATGTAACGTTAAAGGTTGAACTTGACTCTGGGTTGGCCAAAATCCTGTTGTTATCAAGCAAGGTGATAAAGGGAGAAATTTCCCATGATATCAGTCCTTCAGATATGGCGACCACTTCTGTTCCATTCACACAATCACTTCTGAATGTAGAAATGAGTTCAATCTCTGGGATTTTTACAAAAGAAATATTGATATCATCAATTGCGGAGCAGCCCTCGCTATTGGTGACTTGCACAGAGTAGACCCCGTCTTGAGTAACCGTTATAGAATTAGTCGTTTGTCCGGTGGACCAATTATAGCTAGAAAACGTTTGTGGAAGCGAAAGAACGATAGAGCCACCTTCGCATACTGGTTCTGTAGGTTCGATAATTTCAAAATCAAAAGTTCCTTCCAGGAAAATTGAAATTTCTACACTCTGTCCAGAGCAGCCCTGAGCGTTGGTCGATGAGGCGTAATAATTTCCGCTTTCGCTTGCCGACAGTGTATTTCCGTTTTCGCCAATGATTTCATCGCCATTAAAAAACCATTGGTAGACATTACCTCCGGTAGCGGTAATTAGTACGTTTTCTGCACACACCACTACGTCGCTACCTGGATTGATCGTAATCACAGGATTGGGGCTTTGAACAATACTAATGCCGGCGCTTAATTCGCAGCCATTTGCATCCAATGCGTTGAGTGTGTAGTTGCCGATGCCTTGATTAGAAAGAGTACTGGCTGTCGAAGCAAGATTTACATTGTTGAGAGCCCATTGATAATTTGAAAGATTTATAGGAGCAATTATATCGGTAGTATTTCCTTGACAAATATTATTTCCTTCACTTGAACTAAGCACAACTACTTCGGGAATGATTGTCACAACCGATACTACTTCAGTTAACGATACTTCACAACCATCTGCACTAGCAACAATTGCTGAGTAATTTCCTGCTTGTGAAACATTAATGGTGGTTGATGTATTATTGAATTCAATGCCTTCCAAGGTCCAGTTAAAGTTTGAAAAATTTCCGGTAAGTGAGAGCTCTGCCGTTGTACCCTCACAAAGCTGTATGTCCTGAAGAGGAGCAATGAATCCTGTTGGAATTTGACCAGCTATGATATCTATCGGATTTATAGTGACTGGACAAGTAGCGTTGATTACTTCCGCCGCATAAGTTCCGGGTTCATTTGCAACAATGGTATTACTAGATTCTCCAGGTATAATTTGATTGTTTAAATACCAAACGAAATTTGATTCAGAGGAGTTGACCGATAGTGTAGTTGATTCCCCCAAGCACAAAACATCATCAGTGCTTGAAATGGCAATGGGGTTTAAATTAATCTCTTCTACAATGATAACGTTGGATTCAGAAGTGCAGCCATTTTCGGTGGCCAAGAGAGAGTAATTACCAGCTTCTGTGGCTTGAAAACTTGAAGCGTCTTGACCGAGGAGAATGTTTCCAGATTCAAGCCATTGAAATTCCGCGTTGATATTGGTAGACAAAACAACAGATTGACCTGTGCAAATTTGCGTTGTTCCTTCGGCAATAATATCTACAAATGGGGCTGTAAAGACATTCACTTGAATAGGATTACTTTCGGCACCACATGAGCCATTAGATGGAGCCACAGTATAGATTCCAGAGCTATTAACAGTAATGCTGTTTGAGGTAGCATTTGCGATTGGGTTTCCACTTTCAAACCATTGATAGTTACCGGATGGCAAGGTGCTGAGTGTCACTTCGTCGCCCTCGCAGAAACTCGTTGGGCCATTGGCGGCAATGATGGGAGCACTAGAAGCAGTAACTTGAATGAAATTTGGAACGGTGAGGGTAGCGTTGGAACAGCCGTTGGACGCTGTGAGAGTTACGCTATAATTGCCTGGAGTGTTGTAGCAGATGTTATTTGGATTTTGCAGAGAGGAGCTTGTGGTGGCAGCTCCCGTAAAAGTCCAGTTCCAACTGGTTGAGCCTCCTACTGAAAGGTCGGAAAATGAAATGCATTCTCCTTCACAAATGATAGAAGCGCTTGCGTCAAAGTCGACGACGAAGGGCTCTCCGTTTGAAGCGTCTGCCGAAATATTAGTGCCACATCGCAGTTCCCACGTAGCTGAACCATCGCATAAACGGGCATAGGAACAACCACCATCATTGGCGTCTAGGGGCAACGTTTCAAAATTGGCGTTAGCGTTTGAAACAACAGTATTGATGGCACTGCAACCCGCAGGTGCAGACGAAACGGTAAATGGCAGTGCTTGTCCGCCGCCCCATATTACCGCATCTTGAATTTGCCCATTATTATCCAACAGAACTAATTGTTCTGTACCATTCGTAAATATGATGCTCTGATTAGCGGGATTCGCACATCCACAGGTGGTTTGATCAAGATCGAGAGGAATTGCCGAGTTTGGACTTCCAATTGTAAAATAACCTTGTGCTGGAATAATTGAGCCTGCTGGTATTCTAATTACAAAATCTCCATCAGCCAAGGCAAAACAACTTATATCAACAGGTGTATTGCAGGTGTTGTACAACTCAATCCATTCTTCAGAGTTAGGGGCTTGACCATCAGCGCTGCCAGGGCCGTCAATAAGTATTTCATTAATGACAATGCATTGGGCGCTGGTTACATTACAAAACGACGCTGCCAAGAGTGTCAGTGCCGTGATAAGCAAATTCTTCCTAATCATGATGTACGAATGGCTGCAAAGGTAGCCATTCATCATAAGATTGTTTTCAAGTCAGTGTTAACCCAAGATTAACTATGCTAACTCCTCACTTTCTTCTTTAGGCTTAATAAAAAAGTGAGCCCAAATACTTCTAGAAAGACGAAACATGTAGGGGAACGTTAAAATACTTAGCCCTATCCCCGAGAGAAGGAAGGTCTTTGGATGAGTGAGAAAAGCAAAGTCTATCCAGCCCATTGCGTCAAATACTTTGAGGGCAACAAGCACGGAAACCCATAATGCTACCGTAAGTGCCCAGCTGACATATGCGGCACCAAAATAAAACCCTGGCTCCGGCTGCAAATCAGCGCCACAATTGTCACAAACTTTTTTATTTACTCCTAATTTTCTTAAAGAATACGTGTTCGGATTTTCAAACATATGAGATGCTCGACACTGCGGACATTGAAGTGTCACCATCGAGGTGAACATCGATTTTTTACTCTGTGTGGACATGCCGCAAAAGTACTATGAATGAGAAGATAAGTTTGTGATATTCGTCACTCTATTGACAGATAACAGTGTCATAAACGGCGCCGTAACCTATAAATGCACCGAGGCCACCGATGACATTAGATTCTAGATTATAGGGCACTGCAAAAGGACTTCCTTGATTAGCTACTTGATTTTCATAGCTATCTATAAAGCGGAACGCTTTCAAATCAATAACACAACCTCTTACAGCAACTGTATCTCCCCTTTTGAAGAATCCGCGTTCTTCATTTAAATCATCGAATTTGGAGGGGTTAGGACCTGTTCCTCTGAAGTATCCAAACTCGAATTCTAGGCCATTAAAAAAAGTGTCATCGAAGACCGACCCCAATGGTGCGATAAAATTTGGATCTTTTTGTTGGCCTGCCAATCCATCTGGAGCCCAGCTTGGATATTGATTGATTCTTTTTGCGTACCATCGGTATGCGTTCCCAGCAGTATCAGGATCACTCAAAATACCGAATATGAAGCCGAGGCTATCTCCTGGATCTTCGTTTGGGATTGAAAACCACAAGCTGTCAAGTTCCACCAAGTTATTGATTTTAGTGGTTGCGCTTAGGTTATGTTCATCTTTTGAAACCGTAAGCGTATATGTTTTTCCTTCTTCGCCCCACAACTCGGTATTAAAAGTGGTGTATGCGCACAGGTTAAATCCCTGCAACTGATCAGGTGTGAATCCAACAAGCTCGGCGATTAGTTCAAGCTGTTCCGCGGTGAGATCTTCAGAGCAAATCTCTGTTAATTCTTCGGTGATAGAGCCGTTACTGAGACGCACAGTGGCATTTCTAACAAAGAAATCCTCAAGAGAAGAAAGGTTTGTTGGTTCGAAATATCCTTGTGAATAGGTGAGAAGTACAATAGGAGGCTGACCTTGTTCAATGGTGCCTTCTACCACAATTTTAGCCTCTACCTCTGGCAAGTCCACTGTTATTTCCTTTTCACATCCAGAGAGCAGCATGAATAAGATTCCTGTAGAAAAAAGGAGAATAAAAGTCTGAAATTTTTTCATGATGCAAACCTAGCACTAAAGTTTGGAACTATAATTTTGTCATACCAATAACAGTGTTTTTCGCCGAACAAAAAATGGCTTAACACTTGTTAGCAACGTTAACACAATCTTTAAATTATTGCTCGTTAATTTTGAATTCTAAACAAGTATTAAAGGAAAAAGTTATGATGAAGAAGAATTTAATGCTATTCGCTTCAGCTCTCTTCGGCGGATTCGTGGCTTTGGGAGCATATTCATTTTTAAATAAAGAGTCAAAAGCGGCTGATTTTTCATTCGCCCAATCGAGCCCTCCTGTTTATACCACGAATTATGCGGCGATACCCGACGGTACTCTTGATTTTACAGCGGCTGCAGAGCGATCTGTAAACGCGGTGGTGCACGTTAAGACACAATCAAAGGTACAGAACGTTTATAATCCTTGGATTGATTTCTTTGGATACCAGCAGGAGCCTCGCGTTCAGCTTGGCACTGGGTCAGGGGTAATCGTAAGCAACGATGGTTATATCGTCACCAATAATCACGTTGTGGACGGCGCCGAAAAAGTTACAGTGACCTTGAACAACAACAAGAATTATGATGCTACCATTGTCGGACGCGACCCAAGCACGGACATTGCTGTTTTAAAAATTGATGAAAAGAATCTGCCAACGATTCCGTGGGGAAATTCCGAAGAGGTTCGTGTAGGGCAGTGGGTTTTAGCAGTTGGAAATCCATTCGAGCTCACTAGCACGGTCACGGCGGGAATCGTTAGTGCAAAGGCTAGAAATATCAATTTATTGTCGGAGCGCAATTCGAGTGAAGAGATATTTCCAGTCGAGTCTTTCATCCAAACAGATGCTGCTGTAAATCCTGGTAATAGTGGTGGTGCCCTTGTGAATGTCCGCGGTGAATTGATAGGAATTAATACTGCGATTGCATCTCGCACTGGCGCTTATAGCGGTTATTCATTCGCAGTACCGACAACGATTGCTAAAAAAGTTGCAGAAGACTTGATCAAATTTGGTAATGTGCAGCGTGCATTTATTGGAGTACGTATCAAAGACGTTTCAGAAACCGAAGCGAAGGAAAAAGGACTAACTCAAGTGGCGGGTGTTTATGTGAGTGCTCTCACCGACGGTGGAGCTGCGGCCGATGGAGGAATGAAAGAAGGTGATATCATTTTGAAAGTAGGGGAAGTTAGTGTTCGAAATGTTCCTGAATTGCAAGAGCAGATTACGAAGTATCGCCCTGGCGATAAGGTGAATGTTACCGTATGGAGGGATAAGAAAACTCAAGTAGTCAGTGTCACTCTTCGCAATCGTGACGGTAAGGCAGAATTGGAAGACTTTACGGCGAAAGCAGAAGTTTCTTTGTCAACATTAGGGGCTGATTTCATTGCTCCCAGTGACAGTGACAAAGAAGCGCTCAGAATCAAGGGTGGAGCTAAAATTCAGGCATTGAACACAGGTAAATTGAAATCTATTGGTGTTCAAAGAGGCTTTATCATCACTAAAATAGATAGCACTCCAATCAATTCTCCTGAGGATTTAAAGACCGCAATAAGCGGTAAATCAGGCAACATTATGTTGGAAGGTATCTATCCGAATGGAACCAAAGCTTATTATGGTTTCTCTCTGAATTAAGGATATTCTGATATTCATCATAAATGCCCAGTCGATTATTCGGCTGGGCATTTTGTTTTTCGTTAAATTTGCGCCGCTCAAGGTCAATGAATCCCTTGGGAGTTTTTTTAACAAATTTAATTTATTTAAAAATGTCTAAATCAGGCCTTATGACAGACACTTACAGCAATGAACTGCAGGTGTATGTGAACCAGGAAAGGGCAGCAGTAGACCTCGCTAATAGCGTGGGAAAATTGTTGTTCGACAAATCAATCGAATTGGTATTGTTTCGCAATCATCTTGCAGATACCAGCGTCACCGAAATTTTACGCCTTCACAAGTATGCAGCAGAAGTCGTAGGAAAGCCAATTAGTGTTTTCGACACAGCTGATTTGGCAAAAGAGCTTTATGAAATGGAGCTGGCTCCCGCCAAAATTGACATTGGTAAATTAGCCAGCGAATGGCTTGGTGCACGTGACCACTACAAATCTCATCGTGAATTTTTGAGCGACAAGCTTGGCAACTTTATGATCGACGCGGGAAATGAAATTGAGCCTCGCGATGTGGTTCTCTATGGATTCGGTCGTATCGGTCGTTTGGCTGCGCGCGAATTAATCAAACAAGCTGGTAAGGGTCAGCAATTGCGACTTAGAGCAATTGTGACTCGTGAAAATGATGAGCTCTCATTGAAGAAGAGAGCTGCGCTATTTGAAAACGATTCCGTTCACGGACGTTTCAAGGGAACAGTGGATATTGACTATGAAAACAAAGCGCTCTTGATCAATGGTCAACGCGTATATATGATTGCTACCAACGATCCTACAACCGTAGACTACACGGCATATGGAATAGACAATGCCTTGATGATAGATAACACTGGTGTGTTAAAAGACAGAGCAGGTTTGAGCAAGCATCTTCAGGCGAAGGGTGTTTCTAAAGTGATTCTAACAGCACCAGGAAAGGAAGTGCCCAATATCGTTTATGGCATCAATCACCGCGATTTGGACATTGAGAACGAAACGATTTTTTCGGCAGCAAGCTGCACCACCAATGCGATTTGTCCGATTTTATTCACGGTTAATAATGCATTAAAATTGGATAAAGGGCATATTGAAACGGTGCATGCATATACGAATGACCAGAATCTGTTGGACAATATGCACAAGAAGAGCCGTAGAGGAAGAAGTGCTGCCGTAAATATGGTAATCACTGAAACTGGTGCTGGTAAGGCTGTAACGAAAGTTATTCCAGAGTTAGCAGATAAATTGACGGCAAATGCAGTACGTGTTCCAACGCCAAATGGATCACTCGCTATCATTCATGCATATGTAGAAAAGCCGACTACGAAGGATGAAGTGAATGCAA
This sequence comes from Flavobacteriales bacterium, assembly GCA_046309775.1. Classification (GTDB taxonomy): domain Bacteria; phylum Bacteroidota; class Bacteroidia; order Flavobacteriales_D; family Sanyastnellaceae; genus JAIXWP01. The sequence goes on along the minus strand of JBKCOM010000065.1, from coordinate 34,982 downwards.
TTATCCGAAAGCAAGCATTAGAGGGGGATTTGGTGAATCAGATTTACTACAGCATCAGTGAAGAATTGGTATCTAGTGACATTATAGGAAACGAGTGTTGTTCGGTATTTGACTCACAAGCAACCATTGTGAGTGCAGATGGTAAAGGAGTTGTTTTGTATGTTTGGTATGACAATGAGTTTGGATACACTAAGCAAGTTATTCGACTTGCGAAGTATGTAGCCAAGGTTAGACGTAATATTTATTATTAATCAGTAATTAACACCGCTTACATTAAAGCCTTTCCTTTCGAGGAAAGGCTTTTTTTTGTTGGTCAAATTCATTTACCTTCACGAAAAATTTAAAATTATGTTAGACGAATACATTTCAGGTAATTTGATCATTGTAATTTTTGTTGCCTTCTTACTTTTTAAGTCCTTCAGGACAGTGCAACAAGGCACCATTGGCGTGGTAACCATCTTCGGAAAGTACCGAAGAATTCTTAATCCCGGACTTAATCTTACCATTCCGTTTATTGAAGTAGTATTTAAGAGAGTTTCTACTCAGAATAGATCGGTGGAATTGGAGTTTCAAGCCGTAACTATTGACCAAGCGAATGTTTATTTTAAGTCGATGTTGCTTTTTGCAGTAATGGATTCAGAAGAAGAAACAATTAAAAAAGTAGCATTTAAATTTATTGATGAAAAGAACTTGATGCAAGCGCTCATACGCACCATTGAAGGTTCAATTCGCTCTTACGTGGCCACCAAGAAGCAAGCGGAAGTATTGACGCTGAGAAGGGAGATTGTAGAGCACGTAAAGGAGCAAATTGACGTTCATTTGGAAGAGTGGGGATATCATTTATTGGATTTGCAAATCAACGACATCACTTTCGATGAAGCCATTATGCGTTCTATGAGTCAGGTGGTGGCTTCACATAATTTGAAAGCAGCCGCTGAGAACGAAGGGCAAGCATTATTGATTACTAAAACGAAAGCTGCGGAGGCAGAAGGTAATGCAATTAAGATTGCCGCTGAAGCTGAAAGAGAAGCAGCTCAACTTCGTGGTCAAGGTGTGGCGTTGTTTAGAGAAGAAGTGGCTCGAGGTATGAATAATGCTGCGCGTGAGATGCAGCAGGCAAATTTGGATACCTCTGTCATTATGTTCTCAATGTGGACAGAGGCGATTAAGAATTTTGCTGAATATGGCGAAGGCAATATTATCTTCTTGGATGGCAGTCCTGAGGGAATGCAACAGACATTGAAGCAGATGATGGGTATGAATAAACTGATGGATGCGGATAAGAAGTAATTCAGATTTTCAGTTTTTAGGGTAAAATAGGGGCCCCCATCCGTTAGGATGGGGGCTTTTTCATATAATTTATTCGAATAAGTCGAATAAGATATATTTATTAAATTCGGTTGCAGTAGTTTTACTTTGTCACACAAATCACTACTATGAAAACCACAAAGGCACTTCTGTTATTTTCACTTGTTTTATTAAGTGTATGCCTCATTTTGTCATCTTGTAAGAAGGAAGCGTCAGCAGAACCAGGAATAAATTACTGCAACCTTGACACTTCATTGGCGGGCCTCGCAGAATGGGCTTTTTTTAAACAAGGATCTACTTGGGTCTATCGAGACCTAGTCTCAGGAAGAACAAAAACCATGTTCGTGGATCAGTCTTATTTTTATATTGATCATTGGGGGGAGCCAAGCTTTATAAATCTACTTCGAACTTCTGGGGAAGAAGGCGGCTACTATTGGGGCTATGACTCAGGTGGGATAATCGACTGTGACGCTGGAGAGCCTTGTACTTGCAAGAGCATTCATATTGGAAACGCTGAGTCAGGGGAGCCGCAGGGTTCAACACTCATTTTGCCTTATTTTCATTTCTCTGGGCAAAGGTTCATGTCTATGGTACCTATCGGAGAAGAGCCTAGATATAATCAAGTTGAAAGCGTTAATGACCGACTTGAATTCATGGGTTCTGTTTATACAGATCTTGTAAGGGTTCATATCAGCTATGATGTAAGGGCTGATTGGTCGGAGTCTCGCATATGGTGGAAAAAAAATCTTGGTCCTGTGCGTTTTGATTTTATAGATCGCAATGAGATTTGGATGCTCGTGCATCACAATGTTCAGCAATAGGATACTACTACTATCATAAGGTTTGGGAGAACGCATCATGGCATGTAGTTCAACTTAAAACCTTTTCAAATGAAAAAAATTTTATGGACCCTTTTGTGCGTGGGGTGGATTTCAGGAAGTGCACAAAGCGTGGAGGAGAACCTTCAAAAATATTGGAGGTACCGCGAAAGATTGGTTAAGGACTTTGTCAAAGTCGGAGAATTTGAAGGAAATAGTCTAGTGATTTCTGCTCGATCTATAGGCTTTGCCTATGATGGTGCACCACTGAATGACGATGGCTTGAAGCCCAGTCGCATTTACTTCCAAGATGCGACAATTTACCAAGGACATTATTTATTGACTTTAGCCACGGAGTACCAACTTTTGCAGCACATTCTGAGCACGACTTCAAATAGTAGTGAATACTCTGCGGCATTGAGTAAGCTCAAAGGTACTCGAAGTGAAATTTATTTCGCGCTGAATGCAATCGATAGACTAGGCGATTATTTTATACAGACGACTCCAATGTCTGTGGGATTTGAAAACACTGGTATTCATAGTAGGGATGATGTTAAAAGTTACCATCACGAGTTTTATGAAGAGGATTACAGTGAAATTTTCGATCGAAATGCAGATTTTATTTTGACACACTCTGACGCCCACCCCATCGAAATGTGGGGGCCGAACGCTGGGCAGGTGAATCCTAATAATGGCGGCAATGTGATGAGTCTGGATCAAATCACAAGTATGTTCACAGGCTTGATGGCCGTTTATCGCTTGGTGGGTTCAGAAATGGTGCAGCCCAATGCTGAATTTACTGCATTGAACTTAAAGGCTGAAGCTAGAAACATCGCTCTGAAAATTATTGATTATGTTATAAAGCCAGTTGAAGGCTGTGGTGACAATTGTTATTCATTCAATATTTATCACCCAAATGATATTTTTCGACCAGCTGGCTATGAGCTCACTTTTGAAGCTCCTTTTCTTATCAATATCGCATATAATTTCGATCATCCTCTTTGGGTGCAAAAAGTACAAAGTAATGATGTGCATGATATGAAATTGGCGATTCAAGTGCATCCACAGGAAGTTATAGATCTTATAAATGGAACGGACTCTCCAGGTTTGGCCTTTGGCTTATTTTGTCACAATCCGCTTTTAGATCTAGCTGAGGAAAAATTGGCAACGAAGATGCCAATAACAGTAGCCACAATTGAATACGCTCCTTTGTTTTATTTGTATGAAAATGTACAAAGTCAATGGGTAGACTTTTCAGTTGGCGGACAGCCTTGTATGACTATTGGATCAGAACTGGGTACCCTGTTAGAGAGTTTTAACTTTGACGTGGAAGGTATCCTTTGTGATAATCTTAATTTGAGAACGCTGCTGGCCGAGCATTTAATCCTAAACAATGTTGCATTTTGGGGGCCTCTTGCATTGGAGCAAATTTTTGGTTTGGAAAATGGATACTTCTGTCTTCCTAACGACGAAAATGGAAATTCCGTTCGCGCGCGCATCAATGACGATAATGTTCATATATTTTGCGAGCTGTCTGCTGTTGCAAATGCGTGGAATCCCCAGTATTTTCAGTGGATTGCAGATCAAAGTGGAATGCACTGGATTGGAATGTTGAGAAGCGTTTTGTATCCAGGTTCGACGCCAATAGCCAATTTATCAAAGTCAACAATTGAGAATTTATACCTCAATACAGCGCCCTGCGAAGGTCCATGGGATGACCCGCAAACATTGAATTTGCCTACAGCGAATACCACCGAAGGTTGGAGAGCAGCAAACCGGTTGTTTCATCCTTCTGATGCATCGTTGGGTATTCCAGACAGAAGTTTTAGAGGTGAGTTTTCAGGGATAGACTATATGGTTTATCACAACCTATATCATTGTTTATGGAATGAGGAACTTCCTTCTTTTTTCAGTGATAGTGGCTGTGAATGTTTGGAAGAAATGACTGAGACGTCGAATCTTAATTTGCCACTGTTGGTTGAGCCTAAATTCCAGTTTTACGACGATTACTCCATCAATGCACCGTCGTATTTATCTCATGATCTAACGGTATTTGGAGATGGAGTGGTAGATGTCAAAAATGACCTGGTGATTTGCAGCCCAGAGGGAACATCAACTGAACTCGTCGTTCAAGGTAATGCAATACTTAAGCTCTATGCTGGTTACGAGATGAATATTAACTCAAACAGCTCAGTAATCATAGAAGATGGCGCACAATTCTATGCAGGAATCTACCCACTCGAAGATATTCTTGAAGATAATGCATCTTGGATTAGAATTAAGAATGGTGCTAAACTCGAAATCAGGGATGGCGCAACGTTTAATCCTTATGTTCGGTTGAAAGTAATAGTTGAAGACGGAGGTAAATTTATAGTAAATGATAGTGAGGTCAACTTTAGTAACGGCTGCGACAATTGTTTGATTGAGGTTGTTGGAGAAAATGCCCGAATGGAAGTTACCAATTCTACCATTAATAATCCAAGCCAGAATAACGTGGTGTTGAATGTTTTTAATGGGGCACATTTCGATGCGAATGGTTCTACTATTGATATCTCACCGGGCTATTTTATTTTAAATGATAACGTGGAAGTGACTGCTGTTAATAGTCATTTACGTTTTGGCAATGGGGAGTGTCGTGCTTATAAATCACAAATAGATCTCATTCACTCGGTGTTGACTTTAGATAATCAGGATGCATTTCTTTATTTTAATTCTGATCTACACCTGAATAATTCAACAGTAAAACTCAACAATAGCAAACTTAATCTCAGACAGGGTTATCAAGAGAATGCCGTTATTGATAATGCTGACTCGAGATTATTTGCGACCAATGGTATCATCGAGCTCAATGGAGAGGAGTCGCAATTGGATCTTTTCAATAGCATCATTCAGATTACAGACAATTCGGAGCTTTTATTTCACTCTCCTTCTTCGTTGGTTAACGGAAAAATTACAGTACGCGGCAATTCGAATGAGGACGTCTTCATGTACCAGAATTCTGTTTTGCGTATTAACGGTCGTTCTAAGAATTACCCAATGCTCCAAATCAATGATGGTTCTGAATTTTGGCTTCCAGGCAATAATGGAAAGTTATTTATTTCGAATGCAGGTATCGATTTGACTAATGGGGGTAAAATATGGTGCGGCCATCGTTTGGAGTTGAATAATGTCAATGCTTTTGATGATGGTAATAATGGTTTTAGCGGCTCATTGGACTGTTGGGGTAACCATTCTATACTTGGTTACTCTGATTTTAATAATGTAGGATTTAAGGGTTACGGTTCTTCCGTAAGTGTTACATCATCCAATTTTTTTGGTGCTCAATCACTAATAGATTTGGAAGGAGGAAGTTATCGCGTTACACGTTCGAAATTCTATGACAGTGGCGTTTTTTCAAGGAAACTAGAGAGCAATAGCACTATTTCTCAATCGGAATTTTTACATAATCCAGAGCATGTAATGGATTATGGGGTGAATGATCAGAGCTTGGTGGAGATTCTCGTTTCGAATTGTTCTTTTAAAAACTATGGATACGGTGTTTTTAAGGTTGGAGGTAGTTTCTCTTCGAGATGTTCTGAATACAGTAGTTGTTTTGTAGGAGTTTTTCTTGAAGCGGCAGCTCTCAATATGAGCGCCACAACCAGCGCGGGTTACAACAACTTTTTTGATAATGACATCAATATAGAGGCTAACCAAATGTTGACCTACAATCTAGACAAAGGCTTTAATTCTTTTGAGCCATTTAATGCTTGTAATATTTGGACAACCTCTCTCATTCCTTTTGAAGGTGAATTTTTGGATATTCCAGCGAGTTCGAATATTTGGACCGTAGAGAATGATTATCATGTTTCTAATTTAGACCCAACCGAAACAGGCTATTATTGCTATTCAGGGTCTTATGTGAGCTCGAATTATGAGTTGAGATTTTGGGATCCAAGTCCTGCTACGAGCAATGCGTGTCCAACGGAAAAGCCAACTGTCAAGCCACCTTCAAGAAAAAACAGCGTGCTTTCGCAAAGCGATTTAAATGAGTCGTGGACAAATGAAGATCCATCCTATCGCAACGATAGTGATGTTCCCGTTTTAATTACCGAACACTTCAATAATATCGCACTCGATAGCGCTTTGACTTTTGCTGCGTCTCATCTAGAACTTTATGATAGTACTGGAAATGATGCTGAAGCAGTTGCACTATTTTATGAAATCATATCCAGTGATTTGGATAGACAAGACTTGTACACACGAGAACTGCTGGACTGGGGTGTTAATATGATGAAGAATGGGATTGAAGGAATGTTTTTCACTGGGGAGTTAAGTCCTAGTGCTAATAGCACCTCGTTTGAAGCGCCTGTTCAATCATACGTAGATGTCTTGAATATGTGTACCGATACACTATTGACCACTAGCACTTATCGACGTCAGTTTGAACTTGAGCTATTGAAAGGACAGCTATTCATTACACTTTCAAGACCTGAATTGGCAAGAGAAATTTTTGTCAACCTAAATGCATGCAGTGTTGACTCTTTGGAGCAGGTTTCTTTAAACAAATGGAGAGAAGAAGCAGAGCGTTGCATTTCACTAAATAGTCAATTATCGCAAGGTTTTGCATTGGATTCGATATCTACGGAGATTTCCGTGGCTGATTATCCTGAGGCGACAGAAATGAACTCTAGCAATTATTATTTCGGAACTACTATTTACGATCCAAATACTTTGGTATTTGTATCATGTGGCAATGATCCGAGTTATCGCGCTCTGTTTATTGATAATGTCAACGCAGAATTGTATCCTAATCCAGCAACTGATATGGTGACCGTCAGAGCTGATTGGGGTGACGAAAAAATCACTGATGTAGTCTTATTGGATTCTTTTGGCAGAATTTTGAAGACTGAAAACGTTTCATTGACAGGAAGTGTAGTGTACGTTTTGGAATTACCGAGTAATTTATCGAGCGGTATGTATTTCATTCAGTTTAGAGGAATGAATAAGATGCGTTCGATGAATTTTATAAAGCAATAAAAGGAGGGGCCCCCCCGACGCAGTCGGGGGGGCAACACCTCATGTTAGTGCAGGGTTCTTTTTATTTTGCAATACCCATATTGTCAAAGCAGCAAGCGCTAGAATCATCAGTATTTTATTCCATGGAGTTTTAAATCCTCGAATAAATGGAATCGCAGTATCATTCTTCTTCGCGCCAGGTTTTTTGTACTTCTGATATTCATTTATATAGGCACTACTTTTTGGATTAACTCTCCCAGTCAATGCGGCGTACTCATCAACTTCTAATTTTCTTCTTTCAATTAGCTGCTCTATATAAACTTGTCCTTCTTCACAATCAAACTCACCAGTAGCGGGGTTTGTCAGGACATACCGGGCTTGATATTGCTCATTATTTGGAGTTACTTGAAAGTTTAAATCGGACGGGAATTTTGATTTTTCATAGCGAACATGAAGTCTCGTAAAAAATGTACGTTCTCCTGTTAGATTATTCGCCCACCAAACACCAGCATCCGCAAATTCTTGATTCAATGGAGGAGGACCAACGCATGGATCACATTTCATTCCCCAATTTGGAGTGACGTCCCAAGCATACTCCAAAAAGACACCATTCCTATTTTCATTTTTCCATGTCTTTTGAAAGAGATTTTTATAGAAAGTACCAAATTCTTCTTTTACATAAAGAGGAACATTGCGGTCTGTGGGCATTTTAATGGTTCTATAGTTGGTACATTCAATCCGACCTGTTTTTGTGAAGGCGTATACAATCATATCTTGACTTCCTTGACTATTTGCCATTCCCAGACGAATGGGTAACATGAACTTCTCATGGTCAAATGAAATTTGTATGGGACTGAGGTATTCGAATTTGCTTTTTGAAACTTCTTTCAAATTCACTTTCGCAACAAAAAATTTCATTTTACTTTTAATATATGGCTCTAGCACTTCATCCGCTGTTGCTGGGATTTTATATCCATTAGCGATCAACCAATCTCTCAAGCCTGTGCTTTGGCTTGCCGAGAGCAGCAGTATGTCATATTCTCCTACTTGATAGCGTGCTTCAATTTTTACATAATTATTAGATGTAGCTTCACTCCTTTTCACAGATTTCATGTTAACAGATCCCAGCATTTCCACGCTCATATTATCGCATGTGGAAATGGGGATGTAACAAGGGTTTTGATCATGATATTCGACAAGACGAGGAGCAGAGTAGGCATCGAGATATTCGAAAACATCGCGTCTTACCACTTTTATTTGATCACGTTGTAAGACAACAGGCACCGGCACTACCATGGCGAAGTCCTTGAAGTCGCCGCTAAAATCATTGCTCATGGTAATGACTGTTTTTCGTCCATCTCTTACGAGAATTACTTCACTTTTGTTGTTGAAGAGTGTGGCGTCGGCCTTTGCAACATAAAATCCACAAAAACCGAATGAACGTTCGGTATGTAGAAATAATAGACCGAGAATGAAGATTTTAATCATTGTTTTCATACTGAGAAATTTTTTTGAGTGAATAAGTAGTTGTGAAGAGGTCCATTGAAATCTTTCTGATTTCATAAATCTATCGATGAGCGGTGTCAGTGGTGTTGCGAAGAATAGCACCCATTGAAAGGATGAGTTGATAAAGTAGAAATTTGTGAGGTAGAAGGAGATGCTTGCCACAAGGATGGTCCATATCATTCTCGCCTTTTTATTGTCAGGTGTGGTCATCGGATCAGTGATCATGAAAAAGGCAAAAAGCCAAATACTGCCAGAACTCATTTTGTGAAGCCATACTTCGATGTTCCAATTCATATAGAGAACGGTTCTTGCAAATTCTAAAATGGCCACGGAAGAGAGGAAAATAAGACCAGTATCGAGGCGCTTTACTTTAGTAAGCACAGCAAATCCAAGCGTTGAAACGGCGAGAACTATGAGCGCCTCTGTGCCCCATTGTCCAGGAGAAACCCAAGCGTTATCACTAAGGACAATTGCCGCAATAATTCCGAAGTTCGCGGGATTCCAGAGATGCTTATGATTTATTCTGAACACAAATTTCTGAGCAATAGCCAATACAGCCGCCAGGAAAAATATAATAGGACTATTTGCTTTGAGCAGTAGGCATAGTCCTAGTGTGGTGATCATAGCACTTTTGATACTATGTAGGGGAAGCTTAAGATGATGTATAAATAGAAGCTGTATTCCAAGCGCACCAGTGGCTGTGGCTATATAATTCATGATGTGTGCATCCCAATCAAGGATGAGAACACCGAACGAGAGGAATGTAACTTGAGCTAGGATTTGGAAATGTCTGCCATCAGATGCAAGATATTCCAAGTTTTTTCGAAGTGTCATTGGTGTGAAATTTCACCGCTGTACATGACACAATCATTTTGGTTCAAAAAAAAATGTGGCTCGCAAGTTCTCTACGTTTGTTCGCCACATTTTGGGATTTTTTAGAAGTTTATTCGTGTCTATGTACGCTTCGTTTTTGTCATGGTTACATATTTTCGCGGATAAATAATAGTATAGCTATGAAAAAAATATTTTTTGGGTTGTTGGTGGTACTGTTAGTAATGGGATTCAAAAACGAAGTAAGTGCGCAGTATCAGGTATATAAAGAGGTGGATGGAGTTGTATTTTCAACGAGGTGGGTAAAAGAAAAATGGTACAAGAGAAATAGTCCGAAAGTGCTCAGTATTCGTGTGCAGAATAAAAATAGTTATGCTGTGAAATATACTCTTGGGGCTGAAATTTTTAAGAATACAGTTCTGTTGGAGTCTTTCCCGGAGGAGGATTTTGAACTAGCAGGTGGCAAGAGGATTACAGGCCGTTTGAATGGAATCATGTTCAAGCCGACGAAGCTATCTAATGACGATATCGAGAAAGGAGATTTTGACTTGGAGTTGAGTGGGCTAGAGGTTACTAAAAAGGAGTAGAATTTATTCGTTAGACATAAACTCGTCCACTACCTTTTCGATTTGACTTTTCATGGTTCTGGCATCCAGCGGAATGTAGTCCGCCGGAACAACGAATTGTTCTGGTGCGACAGGTTGAAAGCGTACTTCACGAGCACGGAGACGCATTCTTTTCCCGTATTGCTCTAATTCGTACCCCAATAAGAAGCCTTCAACACCCGCGAATTGGTTCCACCAGTTAGACTCATCAATTCGTATATCATTTGTATAAAAGAGCTCAATAGCCGGTAGCGAGTCATTCGAAAATCGTGCGATGCTTTTTTTGCACAAATAGCCAGCGATGGTGAGCGTATCTTCAGTTTTTTCGATACGAATTTCAGGTTGATAAGCCAACCATTCTCCAATGCTGTTTTCATCCAGCGTCATATAGTATTTATCAGAGAAAGATTTAAGGAGCTGAGAATATTTACGCTGTTGGTTATCGATAATCAAATCCGTCGTCATCACACCCCAAGCGCTGCGAATGGAAGACCGCATATAATGCTTGTTGAAATCGAAGGTCATCTCTTTCGGATAGAGCTCAAGCATTAGCGTATTTTCTTCGTAGGGGAAACTAACGTCATAAGTGATAGTGCCCTCATTTTTCAATAAAAAAATAGGTCCATTATCACATGAGGCAGATGCCAATGCTAGGAAACTGAATAGGAAAAAGTATCTTCGTGCTGTCAAGTGATATCTCGAATGATTAAGGTTTCGGGGCAATATTACGCTACGAATTGAAATTAAACAATTTAAATGTTAAATCAAATTACCAATAAGGTGTTGATGATTCGACCGAGGCACTTCCGAATGAATGAGCAAACGGCCGTGAATAACTATTATCAGCACCATTCAGAGGCTGTGCTTTCCCAAGAATCCGTTTGGCTCAAGGAGTTTGATTCCTTCGTCGATGCATTGAGGGCTAGGGAGATAGAGGTAGTGCTTTATGAGGATTTAGAATCTTTGGACACTCCAGACAGCATTTTCCCCAACAATTGGATTTCATTCCATGGTAACACGCTTGTAACATATCCCATGTTTGCTCCAAATAGAAGATTAGAAAGAAGGAATGATATCATAGAGGATTTAAAACTTCGATTTGACATAACAAAAAGACTGAGTTTTGAAGATTGGGAGCAAAAGGGGCATTATTTAGAAGGAACGGGCAGTTTAGTTTTAGATAGGGTGAATAAGATAGCCTATGCTGCGCGGTCTGAGCGAACCTCACTGGAGGTCTTGGAGGCATGGTCCAAAGCCACAGGATACAAGCTAATTGTTTTCGGAGCTTTTCAACGGACAGTTGACGGTCGTAAGCCTGTGTATCATACCAATGTGGTCATGTCTATTGGCAGTGAATGGAGCGTGGTCTGCGGCAGTGCGATCGACGACCCCGTAGAACGCGCCAAGGTAATGGAATCGCTTTCTCAGTTTAGGAAGGTTATTGATATATCAGAGGACGCAATGGATGGATTTGGTGGGAATATATTGGAGGTAGAAAATTTGAAAGAAAAGAAATGGTTAATAATGTCGTCCACCGCTGCAAAGGCTTTAAACTCTTATTTACCGCAATTAATAACATACGCTGAGCCTCTGATAGTGAGTATTGAAGCAATAGAAACTGCCGGTGGAGGAAGTGCCCGTTGTATGTTGGCCGAGGTTTTCTTATTTTCGCATGAATTCTAACACCAGCCACTACAGTGAAAAGCAAAATCAATATAGCCATCGACGGTTACTCATCGTGCGGTAAGAGCACAATGGCCAAGGCAATAGCTAAGGAGCTCAATTATGTCTATGTCGACACAGGAGCGATGTATAGAGCTATGGCTTTATTTGCGCTGCAGCATGGGTTCATCCAGTCCAACGGAAAGCTTGATTCGGAAGGATTGGAAAAGGCTTTAGATCATGTCTTGATTAATTTTAAATACAATCTCGAACTGGGTCAAAACGAAACTTATCTCAATGGGGTAAACGTGGAGAAGGAGATTCGTTCTTTACAAGTAAGCAATCATGTATCTAAAATTTCTGATGTAAAGTCGGTTAGAGCAAAGTTGGTCAAATTACAGAAACGCATGGCTGAAACCCATGGAGTAGTGATGGATGGAAGGGATATCGGAACGGTAGTTCTGCCTGATGCAGAGCTCAAATTCTTTATGACTGCAGATAATCGAGTACGCGCTCAACGAAGATATGATGAGCTAAAGTCGATGGGTGTAGAAACGACTCTTGAAGATGTTTTGGCAAATTTGAATAGCAGAGACGAATATGACTCGTCACGTGCAAACGACCCATTGCGTAGGGCTCCGGATGCTATCATCATAGATAATACAAACCTTACTATCGAAGAACAGTTTCAGTTTGTGATGAGTCACGTGCTCAAGAAAACTGCGGCCCCCGAACGCATCTAGGATTTTCACATTGGATTGTTGCTAATAAGCAATAACCTTAGCCCGATTGTTGTTGTATAAGACCTTGTTTTGTATAAACAGCATGGAGGCATTATGAGCAGGCTACTTATTCTTACTATTCTTCTTTCAGTTTCGCTACAAGGTGCAAAGGCGCAGCGTGCTCTATTTCTCGAGAAGCCCACACCCTGGGCAGATTCAGTTTTTAATAGTTTGACATTAGATCAAAAGATTGGTCAGCTCTTTATGGTAGCGGCTTGGTCAGATCCGAATCATAAAAGTTATGATAATGCGGGAATTCGCATGCTGATTGAGAAGTACAATATCGGAGGATTGATTTTTATGCAAGGGAGTCCGGTGCGTCAAGCTCAGCTTACCAATCAGTATCAAAATCTATCTCGTGTTCCGTTGTTGCTTTCGATGGATGCAGAATGGGGACTAGGCATGCGCTTGGATTCTACCATTTCTTTTCCTCGTCAAATGACACTTGGTGCTGCGGCATCTGATGAGTTGACTTATGAATTTGGGGTTGAAATGGCTCGCCAACTCAAACGTTTGGGTGTTCATGTTTCGTTTTCTCCGGTTCTAGATATCAATAATAATCCGAAAAATCCTGTTATATCAAATCGAGCTTTTGGAGAGGATAGAGAGCTGGTTACACGTCGCGGATTGATGTACATGAAAGGATTACAAGATCATCATGTGATGGCCGTAGCAAAACACTTTCCTGGACACGGAGATACGGATACAGATAGCCATAAAGACTTGCCTGTGATTCCGCATTCGCGCGCTCGATTGGACAGTCTAGAGTTTTATCCATATCGTGAATTAATAGCCAAAGGACTTACAGGGAGCATGATTGCGCATTTATTTGTTCCTGCATTGGATACAACGAGAAATTTGCCTTCAACATTATCCCCCGCTATCATCGATGGTACTTTGCGCAAAGATTTGGGATTCGAAGGATTGATTTTTACTGATGCACTCAACATGCAAGGTGTGGCTAAGTATTGGAAGGCTGGAGAAATGGATTTGCAAGCCATAAAGGCAGGAAATGATGTTTTGCTTTTCTCTATGAATATCCCATTGGCCATAGAACGTATCAAGGCGGCAGTCATCGCGGGAGAAATTTCTGAAGCTTCTATCAACGAAAAGTGTTTGCGAATTCTTCGAGCAAAAGAGTGGTGTGGTCTGAATAATTGGGAACCTATTGATACCAGGAATTTATACAACGACTTAAATTCTCTTGGAGCACAATCCCTTCAACAAAGACTTATCGAAGCAAGTTTGACTGTGGTTAAAAATGAATCAGAACTCCTACCCCTTCAGATACGTGAGTATAAAAAAGTGGCTGTTGTCGAGATTGGATCTTCGGGGCCCACGGAGTTTGCAACTACAATTTCAAACTATTTTCCATGTGATGTTTACAGCATGGAAAAAAGCCCGGATTACAACAGTGCTATGTCGTGGTTTGATAAACTCAGCGGATATGATCTGGTATTGGCCTGCATGGTAGGGACCACAAACAAATCTTCTAAGAACTTTGGTGTAACCAATGAGAGTGCGAGAATCATTAATGGTATTGCTGAAAAAACGAATGTCGCTCTTTGCATTCTCGCGAATCCTTACGCTATTGCAGCCATGAGAGACTTGGGATTTGTGAAGTCTCTCGTAGTTGCGTACCAAGATGATTCTAAGACAAGAAAAGCGTGTGCAGAATTAATAGCAGGAGTGAATAGTGCCGAAGGAAAACTGCCAGTATCTCCTAACGCTGATTATCTATGCCTTTCTGGTTGTTCGATAGAAGGTGGAGGAAAGTTGCGATGGAATCTACCGACCGCTAAAAACGCTTCTCTTGTTCTTGTGCAAGAGAATTCGGGTGTAAAAGGCAGCCCTGCTTCTGATTATGAAGAAGACATGATGGATGATAAAGAAGGAATGCTTCTTTCTTTAGGAGAAAAATCATTTTCGCGAATCGACTCTATTGCGCGTAGAGGTATCCTGGAAGGAGCCTATCCAGGTTGCAGAGTGCTGGTGGCGAAGGATGGCAATGTACTATATGATAAATCTTTTGGTAGCCTAAACTGGGATGAGAGTCAACCTGTCACCCAAAACACTATTTATGATTTGGCTTCTATTACTAAAGTTGCAGCAGGAACTTTAGCGGCCATGAAGCTTACTGATAAGGGGTTGTTGGACGTGAATAAAAAGCTGGGGGATTATCTCAAGATTCCGGCAAATAATCCCTACGCTAATGTACTCATCAAAGATATGTTGGCTCACACCGCTGGATTTACAGCATGGATTCCTTTTTATACAAAGACGTTGAAGAATGGGCTGCCAGATCCTGATGTTTACCGACCTATCAGTGAGCCAGGCTTTACGACGCAGGTCGCTGAGGAACTCTATATTCGAGATGATTACAAGCAGAAGATTTTTAACCAAATCCTTGAAACCCCTATCAGTGCAGACAAAACATATAAGTATAGCGATTTAGCTTTTTATTTTGTTCAGCATTTAGTAGAAGAGATTTCGGGTACTAGTTTAGAAGAGTTTGTAAATAGAGAGTATTACGAGCCAATGTCACTTGCAACTATTGGATATAAGCCAACCGAGCGTTTTACAAGGGACATGATTGCTCCAACGGAAAATGATAAAACATTTAGACAACAACATATTAGAGGATTCGTGCATGATCAGGGTGCAGCTATGCAAGGAGGTATTGCGGGACATGCGGGACTTTTCTCCAATGCGCAAGACCTTGCGGCTATTATGCAAATGTTGATGGATGGTGGTGTTTATGGTGGTAAACGTTATTTAAGTGCCCAAACTATCAATTTGTACAATACTCGCTATTTCCAAGGAAATAGGAGAGGTTTGGGCTTCGATAAGCCAGCATTTACAAGAAATACAGGATCAACTTGTCCCGAAGCATCACCTTCGAGTTTTGGGCACACCGGTTTTACAGGCACTATGTGCTGGGCTGACCCTGAGACGGGTATTGTTTATGTTTTCTTAAGCAATCGTGTAAATCCAGACGCGGAGAATAAAAAAATCCAAGCGTTGGATATTCGAACGAAGATTCAACAGGAGGCATATCGAGTCCTTGGCTATGGCAGCAATTAAGTAAAGGTTTTCTTTTATTATCGTCGTGAACTTCCGACCTTCGTTGCCTATTTTACAGGCATGGCACAAATATTAAAAATTGGAATAGTAGGTTATCCAACCTATGGAGGGAGTGGGGTAGTGGCGACAGAACTTGGAAAGGCCTTGGCTGACAAGGGACACGAAATTCATTTTATCACCTATAGTCAACCTGTTCGATTGGGAGCGATGAAGAAAAACATTCGCTATCACGAGGTCAATGTCAGTGATTATCCCTTATTTCTTTATCCTCCTTACGAATTGGTGTTGGCAAGCAAGATGGTGGACGTGGTAAAGTACGAGAATCTGGATTTGTTGCACGTACACTACGCCATTCCACATGCCTCGGCAGCCATTACAGCAAAGCAGGTGTTGGCGGACGAGGGCATTAATATTCCTGTAATTACTACGCTTCACGGCACAGATATTACGCTTCTTGGCAAGGATGCTTCTTTCGAGCCCGTCATTTCTTTTGCAATCAATAAGAGTGATGCAGTGACCGCGGTATCTCAAAGTCTACGTTTGGATACGTATAAACTTTTTGGAATTAATCGCGAAATTGAGGTGATTCCTAACTTTATCAATACTGAAAAATTTGAGTTTCCCGATCGGGAAGCCATAAGAAAGGAGTATGCGCCAAACGGTGAGAAAATTTTGGTTCACATTTCTAATTTCCGTCCAGTGAAACGAATCATAGATGTGATAGAGATTTTCGCCCGAATTCGTGAAGAAATTGATAGCAAATTGATATTGGTGGGCGATGGACCTGAACGTTCTAAGGCCGAAGCCTTGTGTCGAGAAAAGGGAATGTGTGAAGAAGTGATCTTTCTTGGGAATGTAAAAAATCCCACAGAAGCGCTGGCTGTTGCTGATTTATTTTTATTACCAAGTGAGTCTGAAAGTTTTGGACTTGCAGCGCTCGAAGCCATGGCGTGCGGCGTGCCTGTAATATCCACCAATACGGGAGGTTTGCCCGAAGTAAACCGCCACGGCGTGACGGGTATGATGAGCAATGTCGGAGACGTGGAGGTCATGGCGAAAAATGGCAAATACCTTTTAAGTGATGAAGCGCGTCTTACCAAATTTGGTTTCAAAGCAAGAGAGAGAGCTTTGGAATTCGGTATTGAGAAAATTTTACCACTTTACGAAAACCTATACAATTCAGTTTTGCAAACAGTATGAATCAGTCGGCGCCTAAGTTTATTGGAAAAAGAATAAGTGTTCAAAGATCAAAAGAAGACATCGTAATTACGATCTCTCAACAAATCCAACGATGGCAAGAGGCCTTGCTCATTGGTTGGTTAATGGCATGGACTTTTTGCGGAGTAGTTTTCATTAAATACGCCATTCAGACCACGGTAATGAGCGATCGTATTTTCTTTATCATTTGCTCTTCTCTTTGGCTTTATTTCTTTATAAAAATTGTCAAAGTATTTATGTGGCGCAAGGGAGGCAGAGAGATAATTCGTCTTTCTAAAGGTAAAGTGGAAATTATAAATGCTTTTTGGAAAAGAGGATTACCAGAGACTTTTATGATTCGAAATATTTTCAAGTTGGGTTTAATCAAACGGGACCCTGGAAATTTTTTAGCATTTTTAGATGATAGTTTCTGGATCATCGGTGGCGAGAGGGTTGGATTTAGTCACTCGGGAACAAAGATTAGATTTGGCAAACAGTTAGACATCAAAGATGCGGAGCTTCTTATCCGTGTTATTGAAAGTGGAATGAGAGAGTTTGGAAAAGAATAATCAGTTTCGGTCTAGAAAAAACTGAAGCGCCATTTCATAAGACCACAAACCAAATCCTGTAATCACACCCACGCAGGCAGCAGCGGTCAAGCTCTGTTGTCGAAATTCTTCGCGTGCGTGGATGTTGCTAATGTGCACTTCAATTACGGGAGATTCAATTGCAGCAATAGCGTCTCTGAGGGCCACGCTTGTGTGAGAATAACCTCCAGGATTGATGATTATGCCGTCAAACGAAAATCCGACTTCGTGGAGTTTATTGATGAGCTCACCTTCAACATTCGATTGAAAGTAGTCGAGTTTTATATCATCATAATTCGTTCTCAAGGCAATAAAAAACTTCTCGAAATCTTGATCACCATAAATTGTTGGTTCTCTCTTTCCGAGCAGATTGAGATTTGGACCATTAATGATAATAAATCTTTTTTGCATTACTCCGCCGTTTCGAGTGTTTCCTGAATCCACATTTGCTTCGTGATAGGCTTACCATTTTTGAAATAGTAAATGCCAGTCTTCGAAACGGACTTCAGATAAACATTGACTTTGCCATTTTCTTTTACGGTGCGTTCTGTAATGATTTGGTTGTTCAACTTGTAAGATTTTTCGGTGACACCGTCAGGAATGTTTTCAGATCCGGGGGTTGGTCTATCTGTAGGTGTTGAGCCGTTATTAACGTTGAACAATTCTTTTCTCACTTGGTATCGATCTTCGGCAGCCTCGTTTTCTTTTTTGACTTGAAGGAGTTCGGCTTGTTGCTTCTTCTCGTTGATTTCAGCCATTGCCGCACTCGTGTTATTTCTTTCATCGCTGCTCATAGATTCAGATTGAGCCTTTTTTTCATCGATTTGAGTGCGCGACATTTCTAATCTCACATCAGCAGCGGTGCGTGTATCGTTCATTTTTGCTTCTGATTGCTGCTTTTTCTCGTCGGCATTGATTTCATTCTGTTTGCGAACAGCCTCGCCTTCCATCGCCATTTCCACTCGGTTCAGTTTCTCCTTATCGATCTTCATAGCCGCGTCGGTTCTGAGCGTTCCAGATTTAGTTTCGTAACCCTTGTTGTTGTGTTCGTACTCCTTTTTTTTCTGATCAAGCTCATTCATCAAGGCAAGACGATTACGGTCGTTTTGAACTATAGATTCTTGTGCCTCTTTTTGTTGATCCGTCGTTTCCATCGATCGATCTATTCTCGATTCTGCGCGACTCTGATAGTCGTTGTTGGTGTCTTGATTTTCTTGTTTTTTTCTCTCTGTTTCAGCAGTACTTCTCGCGATGTATGCACTGCCGCGATTATTCATCGCTTCCATTCCATCTTTGGTGCTAGCAATGGCCTCTTTTTGTTCTTTTATTTTATCGTCACTTCTTTGATTTCTTGAATCAATAAAGCGTTGGTTTGCTTCAGCCACAGCGCGCATCTGTGCATACTTAGCACTATCTTCAAGCGCTCTTGCTTCGCGGTAATATGCTTCTACTTCATCCTCGGCATCCCTATTCGCTTGGTTGCTGAATGTGGATGTTTTTTGATTTTTAGCGAGCTCTTCTTCTCTTCTCTTACGCTCGGCCTCTTCTTCTTGCATTCTTCTCAAACGAGCTTCTTCAGCAAGTCTGGCTTCCTCATCCATTTTTGCTTTGAGTTCTGCCTCTTTTCTTTTTCTTTCCTCTTCTTTCAAGCGATTAGCTTCGGCCAGTGCGTCATTATTTTTCTTGGCCTCTTCTGCAGCTAAGATCTCGTCAATGGATTGAATTCTTGAGTGGGGATATGCGGCCTCTTTCACAGCAAGTGCTTCCTGATACTTAGCTTTTGATTCTAACCAGCTTTTTGCTGTGTATAATTTATCTGCTTGCTGCACGAGGTCATTAAAGAGCTTTTCTTTCTCTTCTTTTTCACGATTTGCAAGGGCGTCGGCTTCAGACTTCATGCGGTCTTTTTCAGCTTGAGCGATGAGGTCTTCTATTTCTTTAATTCTATCTTTAGGTTCTGCCTGTTCGGGCTTGAGATTGGAAGCTTCTCGATAGTTTGCTATTGCAGATTCGAATTTGCCTTCATTTTTATTTTTCAAACCAAGTCCCATCAAGTCGTTATAACGCGCCTCGAGCTGCTTTTTCTTTGATTCCTCAGCGAGCATATTGTCAAGTGCTGCCTGTGCTTTTGCTATTTGATCTTTTGGATAGGCAATTGTCGGGAAAAGTGCCGAAGCTGCGCGATATCGCTCTATGCAAATAGCGTAATCTTGACTACTAAATTTCTTATCTGCGTCTGCAATGATTGCATCGTATTCCGCCTGCTTTTCTTGATTGGCCATCATTTGGTCGATCTCATAGAGTTTTTCTTTCGGAAGCTTTTCGTTTGGCTTCATATTTTTAGCTTCCGTAAATTTCTTTTTTGCCACATCCCAACTTTTAGATTTGATGGCGTCATCACCCTCTTTGATGAGAGCATTGTATTTCGCATCAGCAGCGGCCGCAGCTTGTTCATCATCATAAGCTTTTTTGGCTGCGTCATATTTTTGCTTGGCGGTTGCGTCCTGAGGGAAGATTTTCAGCGCATCACCAAACTTATCCATCGCGTCTTTGTACTTCTTGGCAATCATTCGATCATCACCTTCACGCATCAACTTGTCGAAGTCTGCTTGCATTTTGTCTTTACCAGCATTAAGCGCTTCGAGGCGTTTAAATTCGGCAGCGATCTTCTCTTTCATTTTGTCGGCATAAGGCACGTCAAAATCAAGCGCATTCTCTTGTGATGAGAAGAATATTTTACCAACCGGTTCTTTTAAAATGTCTGTATTGAAACCTTCGACGTATTTGAACAATACACCTGGCAAATCCAACTGAAAGCCACCCGCGCGGTCTTCTTCTGGGATATTGCGCGTATCCACACGTACAATCTTCTGCACGAAGGCATCTTTAGAGAATTTAATGTCGTAGGTGAAGCCTAAGGGAAGACGAATTTCGTATTTACCGCTTCCGCCAGTTTCAATAACGTCGAATTGGGTGCCGTTTTTGAATACGGTCACGGTAACGTTATCTAGTTTTTTCATTGTCTCTTGGTCTTTCACCTGGCCGCGAATCAATACCTCATCCTGAGCTACTAGAAATGAGCTCATTAGGGTGAAAAAAGACAACAAAATATATTTGAGCGAAAGCTTCATGGTTTCAAAATATTCCTTGCGACGTAAAAATACGTAAAATATTGTAATTAAGTTCGCCCAAATGAGCAATATTAGTTACTGGGAGTTTGAGTCCTACTTTAAAAACATCCACGATGTCGTTCTTGGTGGTGGGATTGTTGGCCTCAGCACTGCCTATTTTTTAAAGAAAAAGAATCCGAAACGGAGAGTTATCGTCATCGAACGAGACCCGCTTTCGGCTGGTGCAAGCACGAAAAATGCTGGTTTTGCCTGTTATGGAAGCCCATCAGAGATTCTAAGCGACCTGGAGAAAATGTCTCGTGATGAGGTGGCTGGTTTGGTCAGATACCGGTTTGAGGGTCTTCAATCATTACGGAATCTCATAGGAGATAACAATATCGGTTATTCCCCTTGTGGAGGCTTGGAGCTTTTTCGCTCTCAGGACAAGGAAATATTTGACAAGAGTGTCGCATCCATCGATATGCTCAATGAGCTTCTTTATAATGCCATAGGTCTGCGCCCGTATTCTGTGAGAGGCTCAGTTGCTTTCGAAGGTGCAGATTCCTTTATAGGAAGTGTTTTTAATAATGGAGAAGGTAGCATTCACACGGGAGCAATGATGAGAAGCCTTAAAGAACTTTGCACCCGCTCGGGTATCGAGTTTTTCAATGGACTCATTGTTCAGGGTGTTGATCGGGAGGGCAGTAGGCCCACTATACTGTGCAACGGCTTTTCATTTCAGCCAGAGAGATTATTTGTTTGTATCAATGGATTTGCCAAAGCACTGCTACCTGAGTTGGAGGTTACCGCTGTTAGAAATCAAGTACTGGTGACGAGTGTTTTAAAGTCGAGCTTGCCCAATTGTACCTATCATGTGGACGAGGGTTTCGTTTATTTCCGACCAATTGATGGAAGAATTTTAATTGGGGGATTTAGAAATTCTGATTTGGAGAATGAAACCACAAGTGACTTTGGATTGACTGACAAGATTCAACATCAGTTAGAAAGTTTTATTACTCAGTATTTAACATCTGAACCCTTATCCATCGATTATCGCTGGTCGGGAATACTAGGTGTTGGAATTACCAAAGAGCCTATTGTTAGAAGGCTAACAGATCATACTTACGTTGGAGTGCGAATGGGAGGTATGGGAATTGCAATAGGTAATTTAATTGGTAAAAAACTTGCAGATTTATCGAATTAAATTAATTTTTTCAGCAATTTTTTGAGCGCACTTTTCTCCATCAATTGCAGCACTTACGATGCCGCCTGCATATCCTGCGCCTTCCCCACAAGGGTATAGACCAGATACTTCAATGTGCTCGAGGCTCTCCCTATCACGAGGAATACGAACGGGGCTTGATGTGCGGGATTCAGGGGCAACAATGATTGCGTCGGGATGAAGGTAGCCCTTCATTTTTTTACCAAACGCTTTGAATCCTTCTCTAAGAGCTTTTGCGATGAAAGATGGTAGTACTTTGTTTAAATCTACACTTTTTAATCCCGGTTGATAGGAACATTCGGGCAAATCATTGGAGATTTTATTTAAAATAAAATCATTTATTCTTTGGGCTGGTACGGTCTGAGTTTTACCACCTGCAATCCAGCAATTATGTTCGACCATTTTTTGAAATTCCAAACCTGCGAGGGCGCCGTGGTGGTGGAATTCAGGAATGTCATCCCATTCAACGGAAACGACGATTCCCGAGTTAGCCCAAGGATTGTTTCGTTTGCTAGGCGACCAACCGTTGGTGACCACTTCTTCTTTATCTGTGGCGCAAGGCGCAATGATTCCGCCAGGGCACATACAGAAGGAATATACCCCTTTGTTGTTGACTTGTTCCACAAGGCTGTATGAAGCTGGAGGTAAGAACTCGCCACGGTCATCGCAATGATATTGAATACGATCAATTATATTCTGAGGGTGTTCGGCTCTTACCCCAAGAGCAAACGGTTTGAACTCAATGGCGATATCGTTTTTATGCAAAATGAAAAATATATCTCGCGCACTATGACCGGTGGCTAGGATGCATTGCTTTGAGAGAAGTTGCTGATTGCCATTAATAACAACGCCCTTAAACGATTTATTTTCTACTATTATATCTGTAACCTTCGCTCCAAATCGGACTTCACCACCACATTCAATTATTTTTTCTCTCATAGCCGCAATGATGCCAGGAAGTTTATTCGTTCCGATATGGGGGTGAGCGTCTGTGAGAATGATCGGATCAGCACCAAATTGCACGAGTGTAGCGAGAATGCTTTGTACATCGCCTCGCTTAGTACTTCTTGTGTACAATTTCCCATCGGAGTATGTGCCTGCACCTCCTTCGCCAAAGCAGTAATTTGACTCGGGGTTAACAAGGTGGTTTTTATTGATTGCGGCCAAGTCTCTTCGGCGAGCGCGCACATCAAAACCACGTTCTAAAACAATGGGCCGGAGGCCTTTTTCAATTAGTGAAAGAGCGGCAAACAAACCGGCGGGACCAGCGCCAATGACAATTACGAGATCAGCGCTTGACACATCGCGATATTTCTTTTCTTCTATGAAAGGAGGTTGGGGCTCGTTAGGCTCGAACAGTTCAAGTTTTAGTATAAATTTTACTTGTTTTTGTCGAGCATCGATACTTCTTCGTAGAATTCTAAAAGTATGATTTTCCGATACAGTTATTCCAGACTTTTGAAGAGCACGGCGTACACCAGCATCAGTAGAAACTTCCGAAGGAAGCGCAGTTATTTGAAAAGTTTGTGACATAATGAAGGTCTATTCAACCGAAAATTAAGTGCTTAAAAAAAAGTACCCTCTGCAAAACGCAGAGGGTACAAGGTGTTTATCAGAAAAGATTAGTTCGTTGAAGCCGCAGCTTTTTTCGAAGGTCTACCTCTTTTCTTGCCTGTTGCCTTTTTCGCAACAGTAGTTGCTTTTGAAGGTGCTTTACCAACTGGCTTAGGGCCTGGCTTTTTCGCTCCTGGTTTGTTTTTACTACCCGCAGGACGGCCGCGTTTTCCCGAAGCAATAGCTCCTTTTTTTCCCAGTTGATTTAGTAAAGAGTCTACGGATGAAGAGATTTTAGTTTTTCTGCCTCTTCCTTGCGATGCTTCTGCAATTAAGTTAGCCGCATTGACAAGGGTTTTGATTTGAGACTCCAATTTTGAAATCTCGGACTTAATGTCCTTGAGGATTTTTGATGCCATAGAACTTTTTATTTGTTTGCAAATATAAATTATTTTGTGAATGATTTTGTTTAATTGAAGCCTACTTTCGCATCCAATATTTTTTTAGAATGTCAACGCTTACAAAACCGGTAATAAAATTCAAGCGAAATGGTCTCAATGATCAAGAGTTGATTCGTTTGTATAAGTCAATATTGAAGCCTCGATTGATTGAAGAAAAAATGCTCAGTCAACTGCGTTTGGGAAAGATTAGCAAATGGTTCAGTAGCTACGGTCAAGAGGCAATTTCTGTCGGTGTAGCTTTGGCGATGCACGAGGATGAATTCATTCTTCCGATGCACAGAAATCTTGGAATTTTTACAGGAAGAAATCTTCCACTGGATAAACTTTTTTTACAGTTTCAGGGCAAAGAAGCTGGCTTTACAAAAGGTCGAGATCGCTCGTTTCATTTTGGGACAAAGGCGCATCATTTAGTAGGAATGATTTCGCACTTGGGTCCTCAGTTGGGCATTGCTGATGGTATTGCACTAGCAAATAAACTTGCCAAAGAGCAAAAAGCTACCATTGTATTTAGTGGAGATGGAGGAGCAAGTGAAGGTGATTTTCATGAGGCATTAAATGTGGCCACCGTTTGGGATTTACCCGTGATCATTGGTATTGAGAATAATGCATGGGGCTTATCTACTCCTAGCAAAGAACAATTCCGATGCAAACAATTTATAGACAAAGCGATTGGTTATGGCATGCCATCTTCGGATGCTATTCAGGTGGATGGAAATAATATTATTGATGTCTATCTTGCAGTTAAAGAAGCAGCAGAAAGCATCAGGAAAAATCCTCGTCCTATTTTGATGGAGTTTATGACTTTTAGATTGCGAGGTCACGAGGAAGCGAGCGGTACAAAGTACTATCCTGAGGGATTAATTGATGAATGGGAGAAGAAGGATCCTGTAGATAATTTCGAATTATGGCTACTAGATCAAAAAATTATATCGCCAGATGTGGTTCTTGAAACAAGAGATTCAATCAAGAAAGAAATTAACGATGCGCTAAAAATTGCCTACGAAACTGCGGACATTACTCCTGATACAGAAAGTGAGCTGAAGGACGTTTTTAAGGAATTTTCTAATAGTGAAATAAAGCCTACCACTAGTCAGACGGATAATAAGCGTCTGATTGATGCAGTGAGTGATGGTTTGAGAGAAAGTATGAAGCGTCACCCTAAGTTGATTTTGATGGGACAAGACATCGCGAAGTACGGCGGTGTATTTAAGGTAACAGAAAATTTCGTTGAGGAATTTGGTGCAGATAGAGTGCGAAACACTCCACTCTGTGAGTCTGCAATTATAGGCGCAGGGCTTGGATTGAGTATCAAAGGCTGGAAGGCTATGGTAGAGATGCAGTTTGCTGATTTCGTTACCTGTGGTTTCAATCAGATCGTAAATAATTTGGCCAAGCTACACTATCGTTGGGAAGAGAATGCCGATGTGGTTGTTCGCATGCCGACGGGTGCTGGTGTTGCCGCAGGTCCTTTTCATAGCCAAAGCAACGAAGCTTGGTTTTTTCATACTCCTGGTTTGAAGATCGCATATCCAGCGTTCCCTGCTGACGCAAAGGGACTCTTATGTCAAGCTTTTGAAGATCCCAATCCGGTGCTCTTTTTTGAGCACAAGGCGCTTTATAGAAGTATTGAAGGGGAGGTACCCTCAGGTTTTTATACGATACCATTCGGGGTTGCCAATGTGTTGCGTTCGGGAACAAAAGCGAGCATCATTACCTATGGGCTCGGCGTTCATTGGGCACTGAAGCATTTGGATGATCATGGTATTTCTGATATTGAAGTCATTGATTTGCGCACACTAGCGCCACTGGATATGGAAACCATTTATAACTCAGTAAGAAAAACAGGTAGAGCCCTTGTGTTACACGAGGATTGCTTGACTGGGGGCATAGGTGGTGAAATTGCTGCTAGAATCACAGAGGAGTGTTTTTCATACCTCGATGCACCTGTTATTCGATGCGCATCTATGGATACTCCCGTTCCTTTCAATGCGAATCTTGAGAAAAATTTCTTGGCTTCATCTAAATTGGAGGATGCACTGCGACGTCTAATGAATTATTAAAATGGAATTAGCGCTCCGTATCATATCACTGATAATATTAATTTACGGTGGTATATGCGTTGTCTATTTTCTTTTTCAAGAGCGGTTCATCTTCGTTCCCACATTCAGTTTAGAGGGGTTTAACAATAAGCTTTCAACTCTTGCGGAGGAAGTATTACTCGAAACTCCTCATCGGGGAAGGATTCATGCCTTACTTCTTAAAGTTGAGAATCCAAAAGGTGTGATATTTTATCTGCATGGAAATACGGGTAGTTTGCAGCGATGGCAATTTATGGCTGAAGAATTAAGTGGCTATGGCTTCGATGTTTTTGTGATGGATTATCGCGGCTATGGCCGCAGTGGAGGCCCGCGCAGCGAGGCCCGAATGCACAGAGATGTTGAGTTTTGCTATGATTGGCTCACCGAGAAGTTTGACTATTCGGTTAAAATTATTTACGGAAGGTCCTTGGGTTCGGGCTTTGCCTGCCGCCTCGCCAGCAGAAGAAAAGCGAGTGCGTTGGTGCTAGAGACCCCTTTTTACAACTTACTGGATGTGGCTACTTCTTATTTGCCCTTCCTACCTGTTAAGTTTTTATTGCGATATAAGTTCAGAAATGACCTTCATCTGCCCCATGTAGACTGCCCCATTCAGATGTTTCATGGCACTAAGGATATCATTGTTAAGTATGATAGTGCTCTTGCTTTGTTTCGTAAAGTACACGAAATCAAGGATGTAAGGTTCACAACATTGGTTGGTGGAAAGCATGGAAATCTGAATACTTATCCATTATTCCGAGAGCAAATGCGGGCTTTTTTTTCGGAGGTTTTATTATTAAATTCGCACCGCGACCAAAAGTCGTAAGCAACATTCGGCTCTGAGAAGCCGACTTGCTTAAAATAGCCAAAAGCCAAAACATGAAGCAATTCTACAAGTACAGTGTACTCTTTCTACTATTGTTGACTACAGCATTTTCATCCAGGGCCCAGTTGGACAACCCTGCATGGGAGGTAGAGTATACCATTCACTATGGATCTTATGACGGTGTAGATCTTACGGGATATGTTACGTATGAAGTTTACTTGAGGTTCCAGAACCCTGATAATTATCTGCTCGCTATTTTTGGAGAGGAGGATCCCGCACCTGATTGTAACTTCGATCCTGTTCAGGTGACCTATTTTAATTTTCCTTGTGGGCTGTTCCAAAGTGAATCTGAGACGGCTTTTGGGCATACAAACAATTGTTTATACCAGTTTGGTATCCCTGGATTTGCTGCGGATGAATGGGATTCATATATGGCTCTTGGCATGGAATGTAGCTCTGATCCTAATTGTGAGGTTATTTCAGATATTGGCAACTGTCCCAACTGGCTTCAAGATTTTGAAGGTACTGTGAATGGAGATCCTTTTGACGGCGGAAGCTTTTTTTGGGATTCTCATGCACTTTTTTCGATACCACTTTTTGATCCAACCTGTAGTAGCACTTATGTTGGCGATGATTTGAGAATAAAAATAGCCCAATTCACCTCATGTGGTGGATTCGACGGGTGTTTGTCAATCAGCTATCGCAATCCTAACGACGAAGCGGTGACTGTGAATGACATCTGCATGCAGGTGCCACATCCTTGTATAGACTTTCCTCTAGATACACAACCCCTTGTTACCAGCCCAGCATGTGTGGGAGATCAGTCAAATGTAGTAGTTGCAGATGGTGGTTTTAGCACTGTTACTTATTCGCTTTATAATGGCAACACACCTGGTTCGGGAACGCTGGTTCAAGAGTTTGCCAATAGCGATATAGGATTTTCAGTAAACAATCTTCCTGGAGGAGATTATTATTACACGATGCTTGAAGCTACAGGGTGTCGCGATACTTCAGTTGTTTTCACGATTGTTGATCCTGATCCAATTGTATTTGATGCCACATTATTGAACGGCGTAGACTGCTTCGGCGATACAACAGGTGAGATTGAAGTTGTTTGCTCAGGTGGAACAGGTACTTTAGATTTTTCTGTCAATGGTGCTGGCAATAACGCATGCGGAACAACACTTTCAAATTTGGCGTGTGGTAATTACATCATTGTTGCTACCGACGATAATAATTGCACAGCTTCGGAAATAATCAATATCCCATGTCCTCCGGTTATCACTTACAATTTAAACTCAACGGATGTTGTTTGCTTTGATTACGATGATGGCACTATTACTGGCCCTGTGACTGGTGGAACGGGACTTATCACTGCAACACTCACTTTAGGGGCTGATCAAATTGGAGTGCAATCGGCCACGGGAACATTAAACATCAATTTCACCGACCTAGACGGAGGTGATTATGTGCTCACCATAGAGGACGTAAATGGCTGTGGAGATACCTTCAACTTCACGATTTTTGAGCCGGACCCAGTAGTTGTTACTCCTACCACTTCCGATGCATCTTGTTTTGGATTCTGCGACGGTAGTGTCATTTTTGATATTTCAGGCGGAACAGGGCCGTTTGACGAGAATGTTTTAAATGGGGCCAATCAAGCCCAAGATGCCAATGCCCTTTGTGCTGGAAACTATTCCTATGATATCATTGATGCAAATGGATGCTCGCTAACGGGCGATATTGTCATTGGTCAGCCAACGCAGATTGTTTATAATACTGCTGCTACAGCTACGCTTTGTAATGGATCATGCGACGGATCAATAGCAGTTACTAACGCTACTGGTGGCGAGGGTGGCTATTCTTTTAGTGCCAGTGGTGGACTTTCTTGCGACGCTCCCTGCAGTGGCAACAGCGCCAATTTTAGCAGTGTTTGTGCGGGAACTTATACTATTACTGTTACAGACCAAACAGGCTGTAGTGTTCAGACCAACAATGTTGTGGTAGCTTCACCTCAGGCAATTGTACTTACGATAGCGCCAACGAATGTTACATGTTTTGGCTTCGCAAATGGTGAGGCGGCCATCACAGCCACGGGAGGAACAGGAGCACTCACGCTTTTGCCTACCAATCTCCCATTGCCACAAACGGTGGGTGACCTTGCTCCAGGCACTTTTACCTTCACAGTTTCCGATGAGAATGGTTGCGAGTCGAGCGATGATGTCATCATCACTGAGCCCCCGTTGCTGCAATATGTTATTACAGACATAGATGATGTTACATGTGGAGGCGAATGTGACGGTAGAATTACATACACAGTGTCTGGAGGTACCACACCATATACTTATCAACTGTTGCCCGATGGAGTGGAGGCGGCCTCTAGTGGTATTATAGGCAATATTTGTGCGGGTGTATTTCAATTGGTAATTCGAGACCTCAACGATTGTGAGGCCTCGCAAGATGTGACCATCAATGAGCCAGCGCCATTGGAAATCCTTTTAGATCTTGACGCTCCTACTTGTACAGGTATGACTGATGGTGAAGCCGCAGTGATTGTTCAAGGCGGTACTGGTCTTTTGAGTGTAGAATTTCTGCCAGCATCACTCGATATAACTGAGGAAGGAAATAATCTTTATACAATCAATGATTTAGGAGAATTGACTCTGAATATAGTTTTGGAAGATGCTGTGGGTTGTGTTGAAGAGTTGGAGTTAGAAGTAATTCCAGACATCATCACCGATATGGTGCTCACTACTTTCTCTTCGCCAGAAAGTTGTTGGAATACACAAGATGGAACTGCTACTGTGGCTGTTCAGAATGGAAACCTTCCCATTTCATATCAGTGGTTTGATTCAGAGATGCAAACTACTCCAACGGCTATTGGGTTGGGCTCAAATGATACTTACACTGTTCGTGTGACGGATGATATCGGATGTACACTTACTACAACGGTTTTTGTTGAGCCAACCATTGGGTGTTTCTTCATCACCAATGCGATTACTCCAAATGGTGATGGAGCTAACGACACATGGATTTTAGGTGGACTAGAGTTTTTCCCCGAAGCGAATATTGAGGTCTTCAACAGGTGGGGTCAGCAGGTATTCCAATCTACCGGTTATGCTGCTCCATGGGATGGACAGTTTAGAGGACAGCTTCTTCCTGTAGCAGATTATTATTTCGTCATTGAATACGATAAGTCGAAAGATCCAATCGTAGGGACACTCACAATTAAATACTAATACTTGGGACTCATGAAATCTAGATTTTTCATCATAGTAATTTTTGTCACCGTATTAGTAATCAATGCGGGTGCACAGCAAATATCGAGAAGGACTCAGTTTCCAATCAATACCTTCATGGTCAATCCTGCGGTTGCAGGCACTCAACGCTATTCACCCATTTTTGTGAGTTATCGCAATCAATGGGCTGGGTTTGAAGGAGCGCCTACCACTATTATGGCCAGCGCGCATACTTCATTCGGACATGGTCTCGGCGGGGGAGCGATTATTTATAGTGATGATATGGGAGGTGCAATTTCTGAATCGGGGTTTGAGCTTACTGGAGCTTACAACATTGATTTGAATAATCAAGATCAGGTTAGCTTCGGTTTGAGCTTAAATGGCGCGCAGTATCGTTTCGACAACTCTAAACTCATTGTTGTTGATCAGACGGATGTCGCACTGAATGATTTTCAGGCGGAATCTCATTTTAACGTTGACGCCACATTCGGAATGCTTATTCACGGTGAAAAATATTATGCAGGATTTTCAATTCCTCAACTGGTGCAAAGTCGCTTACGCTTGAGCAGCGATGGAAGCCCATCTGATAATCGAAATATCCGCCACTATCAATTGATGGGTAGCTACCGTTATTATGTCAATGAAACTTGGGATGTGCAGGGAAGCGGCTTTATGCGCTTTACCGAACAAACCCCTGCGCAGTTGGATATAAATGTACGTGCAAACTATGCGGGCTCTGCTTGGGCAGGTATTACCTACCGCACCAACGACGCTGTTGCAATCATGATTGGTGGAATTTGGAAAGACTTCACATTAGGATATAGTTATGATATTACCACCACAGGAGCTCGTGTTTTGAGTCCTCACACACACGAGATTTTATTGGGATATTATATGCCTAAAAAGAAGGGTAAATTCCGCAACTCTAGTCTGGGTCCGCGCCGTCTTGAAAGAAGCAAAGTGGTGAACTAATGAAAAAGATAATATCCCTATTTGTGTTGTTATTGAGTGCGCTCGGAATGGTAGCTCAATTTCAACGAGTGGAAGTAGAACAAGTAGATAACGGTGGCGCAGTAGCTGGTCGTACTTATCGGATCTATATTGTTCTTGCCAATGATAGTGATCAGGTGCACATGATTTATGGTGAGCCAGCGCATCCAATGGAAATCAAAAGCACGAAGCCATTTTTTCAATCTCCTTTAGGTGGCACAACATCAAAGCAAATAGGTCGAAAATTGGCCAAGGAAAAAGCAGAAGTTCGCTACGATTCGTATATCACGATTGGCGCAGAGGATAATTACGATAACAACACCGAAACCCTCTTGAATACGGAGCAGTTTGACAAAGGGGGAGCCATTTCTACATCTGATGGTGCATGGTATTGCTTACCGGGGTCTAAGCTTGGCTACGCTGGTGCTGACAAGCGCGTGCTCGTCGCTCAATTCACAACAGAAGGAGACATCAGTGGAACCTTCAACGTGATGGGGCGCGATAAGACGGGGGCTGTCTTTCAACAGCACACCGTGACTTTTGATACCAAAGCAAAGAAGAGATAATTTATTTCTTTTGAAATTTTAATGACCCGCTATTGATGCAATAGCGCATACCTGTAGGTTTAGGGCCATCGTCAAAAAGGTGACCGAGGTGACCTCCGCATTTAGCACAATGCACCTCGGTACGTATCATTCCGAAGCTTAAGTCTCGCTGCTCTTCAACACTATTTGCATCCATACTCGCATAGTAGCTGGGCCAGCCAGTGCCACTATCGAATTTTGTATTGCTATCGAAGAGAGGCTCACCGCATCCTGCGCATAGATAGATGCCGTCTTCATGATTATCCCAATATTCGCCCGTAAAAGCTCTTTCTGTTCCTTTTTCTCTTAGAATTCTATATTGCTCGGGAGTGAGTTCTTTCTTCCACTCCTCATCGGATTTAATGATTTTTGCCATACTATAAAAACTTTGCAGTGTGTGAATGTTTAACCTTTTTAATTCCCAACGGTTCACCAGAGTAAACTAGTTGCCCGCCTTTTTCTCCACCTTCAGGCCCAAGGTCAATGAGCCAATCAGCACTCTTCATCACGTCGGGGTTGTGCTCCACGGCGATAATGCTATGTCCATTATCTAAGAGGGCGCAAAAACTCTCCATCAATTTTTGCACATCGTGAAAGTGAAGACCAGTAGTTGGTTCATCAAAGATGAATAGCGTATGATTTTGTGAAGCCCCTAGAGTAAGGAAAGTAGCGAGCTTGATGCGCTGCGCTTCACCACCACTAAGGCTGCTTGAGCTCTGCCCAAGCCCAATATATCCTAGTCCTACCTTTTGAAGTGGATAGAGTTTGGAAAGTAAATTTTTATTGATGGTTTTATCTTTTTCTTCTTCAAAAAGTAAGATGGCGTCATCGACGGTCATATCCAACACATCACTTACGCTTTTTCCTTTGTAATGAACTTCAAGAACTTCTTCTTTAAAGCGCTTTCCCTTACAAGATTCGCAAATTAATTTGATATCTGCCATGAATTGCATTTCGATGGTTTGATATCCTTCACCTTCGCAAGCTTCGCAACGGCCACCATCTACATTGAAGCTGAAGTGAGTGGGTTTGTATCCGCGTTGCTTTGCAAGGCTTTGCGAGGCATAGAGCGTGCGCACCTCATCCCAAGCTTTTACATATGTCACTGGGTTGGAGCGACTACTTTTTCCAATTGGATTTTGATCCACAAACTCAACAGATTTAAGGGATTTTATACTGCCTTCTAAACCGTCGAATGCTCCGGGAGCATCTCCAAATCCGCCGAGCTCTTTTTTCAACGCAGGATAAAGAATGTCTCGCACTAGGCTTGATTTGCCCGAACCACTAACGCCGCTAATTACAGTGAAACAATGAAGCGGTATTTCCACGTCAATGTTTTTAAGATTGTTTTCTCTAGCGCCTTTAATAACAATTTTGTCTTTTCCTGGCTTGTGTTTTTTAGAGATTTTTATCTCTCTCTTTCCATTGAGGTATTCAGCGGTGAGGGTGTTTCCTTTTTTAATCAACCCATCAATATCTCCTGTGAAAACTACATTGCCACCGTTGGTGCCTGCCTCAGGGCCCATATCTACCATCATGTCTGAGTTGCGCATGATTTCTTCATCATGCTCCACAACGATTACTGTATTACCTTGTTCGCGAAGTGCTTTTAAAACAGAAATCAGTCGTTGTGTATCTCTTGGGTGAAGGCCAATGCTTGGTTCGTCGAGGATATACATAGATCCTACGAGACTGCTTCCGAGACTCGTTGCTAGGTTGATGCGTTGTGACTCGCCTCCAGAGAGCGTATTGGATAGTCTGTTGAGCGTCAAATATTCTAATCCTACCTCTGTGAGGTATTTTAATCGATTTCGGATTTCAGTTAGAATGCGTTGAGCCACCTTTTCGTCGTGGGCGCTTAATTTTATTGACTGAAAAAAATCATAGCACTCACCAACGGGCATATTGACCAGATCGCTAATGCCTTTGCCATTTACCTTCACGTAGTTCGCATCTTTGCGAAGCCTTGTTCCTTTGCAGTCAGGGCATTTTGTTTTACCACGGTAGCGGCTGAGCATTACTCTATACTGAATTTTGTAGGACTCGCTTTCAAGGAATTTAAAAAATTCATGAATGCCCGAGGCATGGGGCGTTCCGTTCCACAATATATCGACATGCTTTTGACTGAGCTCATTGTAAGGCTTGTGGATTGGAAAATCCACTTTGCGTGCGGCCATGATGAATTGATCCTTCCACTCGCTCATTTTTTCACCCTTCCAGGGCGCCACCGCATCATCATAAAGTGATTTGGATTTGTTAGGAATTACGAGATTTTCGTCAATTCCAATTATACTTCCGAAGCCCTCGCAGGTTTTACAAGCACCGATGGGATTATTAAAACTGAAAAGATTTAATGAAGGCTCTTCAAACGTAATCCCGTCGAGCTCAAAACGATTGGAGAAATGATGAATTTTTTTGGAATCCACTAATTCAATAAAGCACTCTCCATGACCTTCAAAAAATGCAGAGCCAATGGAGTCAGAAAGTCGGCTTCGATTTTCATCATCTTGTGAAGCTGTTGCTCGGTCTATTAGGATGTATAGCTGGTCTTTTGCTTTTGGCTTATCAGTAATGTCAGAGAGCTTTAGTATATCATCATTCCACTTTATGCGTGTGAAACCTTGTTGCTGGAGGATGTCGAATTTTTTTAATGCATCCTTTTCCTTGCTCAAGTCGAGTTTAGAAAGGATATATATTCTTTCTTCTTCTTTTTGAGAAAAAATAAAATCAATCACATCTTCTACGCGGTGTCTTACTACTTCCTTTCCGCTAATGGGTGAATATGTTCGTCCCACCCGCGCGAACAACAACTTCATATAATCGTAAATCTCCGTGGTGGTGCCAACGGTAGATCGTGAGGTTCTGCTGGTTACCTTCTGTTCGATGGCCACTGCAGGAGAAATTCCGATGATGCTGTCCACTTCCGGCTTATCCAAACGACCGAGGAATTGGCGGGCATAGCTGGAAAGACTTTCTACATATCTTCTTTGGCCTTCAGCAAACAGAGTGTCGAAGGCAAGACTGGATTTTCCACTGCCGCTTAGCCCTGTGATTACGGTGAGTTTGTTTCTGGGAATAGTAACCGAAACATTTTTCAGGTTATGAACCCTCGCGCCTTTTATGATTATATTTTGCTTCGGATCTTCGAGGTTTTGGGATTTTTTCTTCATATCGCTATCAACTATAGGGGAGGGAGTGCAAATGTCGAAAGAGAAACCACTTTTTTTATCTGTTGTTCATTAGTTGTACTGTGTTGTTAATCAGTGTTTTGTTTTAAATAATTGAGGTAGGGTAGGGTATTTAGAAAAAAAATCGTATTTTTGTCATAACCGAAAAAATATTTCGGGATACACAATAACCCAGGATTTGCATCGTTACGAAACAAATCCTACTAAGACACATTTGCGCCTATAGACAGACTTTACTCTTTGTTCTAATCAAAATCAAGTAGAACTCATTAAAAAGAGGAGGTCGTTATGCGTCTTAGTGAACACACAGATCGTCAGTTGGTAGAAGCCTACATTCGTGGGCACGAGGAATGTT
>JBKCOM010000064.1:0-2489 GCA_046309775.1 Flavobacteriales bacterium | reverse complement strand
ACGCAAGCGCCAACGAATAGCCATCGCTTTTGGGATTGAATGCAATTTCCTCAATTACTGAAACGGTGATGGAGTCAAGTGTTTCAACGCTGTCTGGGATCGACCATTCGATATTTTTAAGCATCGCCCAATCTTTATGCTGTGGTTTATCAGCAAGAGAAGTGAAAATTTCCGCACTCAATGTTGGATTCGTCGAGCGTAAATATTCCAAGTGCCATTTTTTCGCGTCATCTGTTCCGTATTTCTCCATCAGGCTTGCGTATTCTGTTTGCAATGCACTTGATTCTAACAATGAGTCCACCTGACTCATGAGTTGAACAAACGTTAAGTGTTTATCTGTCTCACGAGCAGAAATTTCTAGTTCCAAAAGTTTTCTCAAATTGATGGCACCTGTGGTTTGTGCTTCATAGATGAAATTCATGAAGAATCCAGATAATGACTCTGAGTTTTCTAGAGCATATAATACATCCTTGGTCAAAGGTGCGTTGGCCAGTAATACTTGCGTTACATGCCAAGGATCCATCGCATCAATTTTGCCAATAAATGCCTTCATTACCTCATCTGAAAGCGGCGTTTTTTGGAGCAGTAAATCCTTAATCAATCCACTTTCTGAAGGGAAGGCCGAGTTGATATTATTGAGTAAATACTCTTTTTCATTTTTATCGACGATAAACTGATAATTCTCTCTTGCTGCCACAACGGCGTCTTGTTTTTCTTGTAAAAGCAACAAACCGTTAGAATTTATGGGAGGCAATGGTTCGGTAGGGCAAATATTGACATGCGTCGGATTAGTATTATCCTCAAATGCTCCTGGTACCACCACCTGAATATGCGGACTGGAGCAATCTGCATAGGTATCATCGAAGGAGTTGGGGATATACCATTCGCTATTGGGCACGAAATAATCAAAAAACCACGTGGTGTAATTTCTGATTGGAGAAATATACATATCGTATTTATTAGCCGCACAACTCGGGAATTGCAGGCTGAATTTGTTATTTGCAAGATTACCTATAGCATTAACATCACCTTGATTATTTCTCCAATAATCATCGTCTCCTAAATATTGGTCGTATTGGCAATTGGTATAAGTATTACATCTCAGTTGCAATCCAATGGAGGCGAGTGGATCTGCATTATTTCCTTGTACCTCTTGTCCTTTCCAAAGGTTGGAATAGGTGTTTCTATAACTCAAATTATTGTCAACGCCACAGTTCACAAACATAGAACCGACATTTTGAGTCAAAGCGTTGAACGAGGCGGCTTGAAGGGAATTTCGCTCATAACTAAATCCAGTACATCCAGTTAAAATGCTTCCTCTTGGTTTAATGTTCGCAATAGCCGCGGATACTGGAACATCAAATAAGTTATCATTGATAATTACCCCTACGGCATTCGTTACCTCAAGGCCTGTGTTACACTCATCAAATGCCATTTTAGTAACGGACAAAGTAGAGGTAGATGTACCAGAATAGACTATACCACTCTTTAATCTATAAAAAGCGCGACCTAGATCACTCGTACTAACATATGGCAAAGTCGCGCTACCTGAGTTTTCCACTTTGATAGAAGAGTTTGTGCAGTGAATTCCTTCTTGACGAACACTCATGTTATATTGACTCCAGCTGGCAGAATTAACAAAAGTACAATTTTTAAAACGAACCGTCCCACTCACTCCTTGCAAATGAACCATTGAGCCCAAAAGCAGATCTGGATCCTTTAGCTTTTGATTGGTTATCCATTTGGAATTTTCGAAAGTACTAAATTGAGCAAGGGCATAGGGTTTAAAATCAACTCCAACGCGGCAATTAAGAAATGTTGCTTCGATGGTGCGTATCAAGCCTCCGGCATTGCTATTGTTCGTGCCCACTTGAATCGCAGTTAAAGCATGTTCAATTATTGAATTATTAATCTGAACTCTTCCTATACCAGTGGCTGGTGTTGGAGACAATGCTTGGTTTAAATTCGGTGAACTCAATAAGTCGATGCCCCTCCACATCATTCCATCACAGCTATAACTTGTAAGTTTCGAATTACTTTCAATCCTCAGATAAGCTCCAGCAGATACCACAACATCCGAATTTTCCGCAAATCGGATTTCAAGATTGTTTATGGTTAAGCTTCTTCCAGCTTGAATAACAATATCACCGCTCACGTGTATCGGCCCTTGAGAGTTATTGAATGGATTGTTTCCTGGTGACCAAATTTGATTTGAAGTAACCGTAATATTGCCCTCAGCATTGTAATTCGTCTCAAATACACAGCACTCTGAGGTGGGAATTATTTCATCAATACGGTTGTAGACTTGCACAGGGGCGATG
Source organism: Flavobacteriales bacterium (assembly GCA_046309775.1). Lineage (GTDB taxonomy): Bacteria > Bacteroidota > Bacteroidia > Flavobacteriales_D > Sanyastnellaceae > JAIXWP01. The sequence goes on along the minus strand of JBKCOM010000064.1, from coordinate 168 downwards.
ATGAGATTCGTGGCGCTTGACAAACCAGAAAAGAGCAAAACGTTATTGAGATTAGCATTATCCGCCATTGCCAAGCTTAAACTTGCATTGGTCATCAATGGAATCGGCACCGCAATCACGTTGGCTAAATAAGTAGCGGTCGCAGGATTATTAGTCCCTTTAATAACA
>JBKCOM010000063.1:0-2158 GCA_046309775.1 Flavobacteriales bacterium | reverse complement strand
GACTTCCCATTGGAAGCGGAAGAGATCGAGGCTATGATGAACCGATAGGCAGATAAGACAACATTTTCATATCTTTGCATCAGTATAATATACGCTTATACTTATGAAGAAATTATATAACACCGTGGACAAGCGCGTCCTACGGGAGCGCATTGCGCAAAGCACCGAACCACGCACTACGGTATCTTTTTACCAGTATGCCAACATCGAAAATCCACAAGAATTTCGTGATACGCTATTTTTAAAATGGTCTGAAATGGGCGTCCTAGGCCGCACCTACGTGGCACATGAAGGTATCAACGCCCAAATATCACTGCCGACCAATCGATTCGAAGAATTCAAATCACATCTTTACTCCATTCCATTTCTCAATGGCATCCGACTCAACACTGCGGTCGAAGACAATGGAAAATCTTTTTTTGCGCTTCGCTTAAAAGTGCGCGCAAAGATTGTTGCTGATGGCATTGAAGATCCTGAATTCGACCCATCCAATACTGGAAAATATCTCAGCGCAGAAGAATTCAACGCAAAAATGGCCGACCCGAATACAGTGGTAGTCGATATGCGCAACCATTATGAATCGGAGGTCGGACATTTCGAAGGAGCCATTCTACCTGATGTTGATACCTTCCGCGAAGAGTTAAAAGTGGTTGAAGACATTCTTGCGAAAGACAAAGACAAACAAGTGTTGATGTATTGCACAGGAGGAATTCGTTGTGAAAAAGCCTCTGCATACATGAAGTACAAAGGTTTTGAAAACGTTTACCACCTCGAAGGCGGCATCATCAAATACGCGCGCGACATCAAAGAAAAAGGACTACAGAATAAATTTCGTGGAGTCAATTTTGTGTTCGACGAGCGCATGGCCGAACGCATCGGCGATGAAGTGATTGCTTCATGTCACCAGTGCGGCAAGCCTTTCGACGTTCACACCAACTGCGCAAATCTCGCCTGTCATATTCTCTTCATTCAATGTCCTGAATGCAAAACGAAATATGATAATTGCTGTTCTGAAGAATGTCAGCACATCTATCACTTGCCGGAAGAAGACCAACGCGCGATAAGAAAAGGTAAAAAGACAGAGCGCAATGTATTTCGCAAAGGCCGCGCGCATCACTTGCGTCAAGATGAACAAGAATCTCAATCAAAATAATTGATTGTGACCAATGCACAAAAAATAAAGCAATTCGCTAAAGAGCTTGGCTTTTCTTTTTGTGGAATTTCGAAAGCAGAGTTTTTAGAAGAAGAGGCACCACGCCTTGAAACGTGGCTCCAGCAAGGGATGCACGGCAAGATGAGTTATATGGAAAATCATTTTGACAAGCGCCTCGATCCGCGATTGCTCGTGCCCGGTGCGAAGTCAGTGGTGTCATTGTTGTTTAATTATTATACTGAAAAAAAACAAAATCCTGACGCTCCGAAAGTGAGCAAATACGCATTCGGCGAAGATTATCACTACGTAGTCAAAGATAAACTCCATCTTTTTTTACAAAAAATAAATGATGAAATAGGAGCCGTGGAAGGCCGTGCCTTTGTGGACAGCGCACCTGTATTGGATAAAGCGTGGGCGAAAAAAAGCGGTTTGGGATGGATTGGAAAAAATGCCAATCTCATCAACAAAGGACACGGTTCTTTTTTCTTCATTGCCGAATTGATCATCGACCTCGAACTGGATGCCGACGGTCCTGTGAAAGACTATTGCGGCACCTGTACTGCCTGCATAGACGCCTGTCCTACCGACGCCATTGTAGAACCTTATGTAGTGGATGGAAGTAAATGCATCTCATATCTCACCATCGAATTGCGCGATGCTATTCCGTTAGAATTTAAAAATAAAATGACCGAATGGGCATTCGGTTGTGACATCTGCCAAGACGTGTGTCCGTGGAATCGTTTTTCAAAACCGCACCAAGAGTCGCGTTTTGAAGCCTCAGACGATTTTTTAGGAATGAAAAAAAATGATTGGGTAGAAATGACCGAGGAAGTATTTACGCAAAGGTTCAAAAAAAGCCCGCTATCTAGAGCGGGCTACTTGGGGTTAATAAAGAATGTTCGTTTTTTGGATTCTGACTAGGCGAGGCCTGGTCTGAATGCGCGGGAGATAATATCTCCGTAGATAGAGCCAAACTGATCGACACACCAGCGATAAAAAACATTG
>JBKCOM010000062.1:0-68388 GCA_046309775.1 Flavobacteriales bacterium | reverse complement strand
AAATTAAAAAAGTGAATTATGCCTAAAGTAAAAATGCCAAAAAGCGCCCCCAGCCTGGACATGACGCCCATGGTTGACTTGGGTTTCTTGTTGGTTACTTTCTTCATCCTCACGGCGAAGTTTAGGCCTAATGAACCTGTTATAGTCGACACTCCAAAGTCTACTTCGAGCATCGCTCTCCCAGAGAAAGTAATGCTCGTTACAATTGACAAAGACGGACGTGTGTTCTTCGATCTTAGCGGTAAAGAAATCAAACGCGCTATGCTTCAGGGCATGCTCGAAAGATACCCGCAAGTGAAAGTTTCTGAAGATGTAGCTCAGCGCTTCGCGGTGCTCGGCACCTTCGGACAGCCTATCGAAAGAATGGAACAATACATCAAAGGCGATGAAAAATTGCGTAAAGCAATGGACGATCGCAAAGATGCCGGTATTCCAATCGACTCTCTCAACAACCAATTAGGTGACTGGATCCAAGAAGGATATGAAGCTTTCATGACCGATGCTCAGGCCAAAGGTTTTACTATTGCTCAGCTCAAAGACAAAGAAGGTCTTCGCTACGCAATAAAGGCCGATGGAGACACCGATTATGAAAAGGTAGAGAAAGTAATCGATATTTTTAGAGATAAAAACATCTTCCAATTCAATATGGTGACGAGCCTCGAAGGTATCGACGATGCTCCCGCTGTAGTAGAAGAGTAATAATCCACAACCCCATTAAAGAAAATAAATTATGGCAGAAATAATTGACGGCGGCGGCGGTGGTGGTGGTAAACACCAGAAGAAAAAAGCCAAGAAAGGTAACGTGCACTTGGACATGACGCCCATGGTTGACCTCGCGTTCCTTCTGCTCACTTTCTTCATTCTTGCTACTTCACTCAGCAAGCCAAAAACTATGGAAATCATCTACCCAAAAGAGGTAGATAAACCAGATGAAACAACCAAAGTAGATGACGCGTTAGCAACAACTGTTTTGGTGGGTGAAGAAGACGATCATGTGTTCTATTACACTGGCGTATTCAAACCCGACTCAACCGTACTTATTCATACCGACTATTCAAAAGAAGGAATCAGAAAAGTATTACTCGATAGAAACAAACGTATCAATGATCAAGTGACTGCTCTTAAAGAACAGCTCACCAACAAAACCATCAATGATACTACCTATCAAGTAGCCTACTCGAAAATCGTCGGTGATTCATTGGCTCCATTTGTAATCGTAAAAACAATCCCCACTTCGAAGTTCAGAAATGTGGTGAATGTGATGGATGAACTAAACATCACAAACATCAAAAAGAGAGCTATCATAGACATGGGAGACAGCGAAAACATCGCAATGCGCCAAAGAATCGTTGAACTCGGTTTAAAAAAGTAACAAGTATTTTGAACGAAGTCATTTTTAAAATGTACAAGCATCAAAATCTTTAAAAAAGAAAATTATGACAGGCCTCATTATCATCATTATCATCGCAGCCATTGTGGCTCTGGTCGGCTTTGAAGGCGGCTGGAACAATGTGCTCAGTGGTAATCGTAATAGCCTTGTATTTGAAGACAAATACAAAGACTACGGCGCTTACCAACTTCGCAAAGGATATGGTAGAGTATTGGCCATTTCTCTCGTTGCCGTAGTGAGTCTCGCTACTGCAGTCACCCTCGCTCCCGTCCTCTTATCGGACAAAGCAGAGGAGGCTTCAGAAGAGATTGCAGAGGTAAACGTAGAAATGCTCGCGCCCCCTCCCACCGATCCTAACGAACCTCCTCCTCCCCCGCCACCACCACCGCCACCACCACCACCACCCACGATCAAGCAAATTCAATTTACTACGATCGAGGTAACGGAAGAAGAAATTGAAACTCCTCCTCCTTCTGAGGATGATCTCAAAAACGAGAACATTAGTACTCAGACCCAAGATGGTGACGATGTGATTCAAGCTCCAACAGAGCCCACGGTTCAAACCGTTATCCAAGAGGAAGAAGAAGAAATTGTAGCATTCGTGCAGGCAGAGCCTGAATACCCAGGTGGTATCGAAAAACTCTATGAGGACATCTACAAAAACATTACCTATCCAGAAATGGAAAAAGAAAACAACATTCAAGGTACTGTTTATGTGTCTTTTGTAGTTGAAAAAACGGGCAATATCACAGATATTAAAATCGACCGTGGTGTAAACGGTGGACCTAACCTCAGCAAAGAAGCAGAAAAGGCTGTGAAAAAACTCAAGCCTTTCACTCCAGCTAAAATGAATGGTAAATCGGTACGTTATCGCTACCGTGTTCCAATCAAGTTTATCTTGAGATAAAATCAGAAGATATCTTTAAAAAGACCCTCCAAATGGAGGGTCTTTTTTTTGCAACATATTTTCTTGGACTAGTAAAAAAATGAAATTCTATTGTCACCGAAATGCCCGTCAATTGGCAATCTCAGAAAGAAGCGCAGCGTTGACTTTTCACTAAAACAAAAAAGTCATGATGTTACTTACCATTATCATTTGCGCTGCACTCGCAATTGCATTGTTCACTGCTGACGTCTCTTGGAGCAACGTTCTGAGTCAAAAAAGAAATGACCTCGTATTCGAATCGCGTCACAAAGAATACGGAGCGTATCTGCAACGGCAAGAACAGCCTCGAAATCTGTTTATCGCGTTCTTGCTTAGCTCAGGCCTCCTCGCTACATTTGGATTTTCGTACTTACATTTTGTGAAGCCCGTTTCTAAATCATTCGAATTTCCTAGTGCTCCTGTCATCATAAGCGACATCCTTCCAACCATTCCCAAAGAAAAAGTAAATGAAAAAAAATGTGTTGGCGCGCCGCCCAAAGTCCCAACTCGTAAACCTATCGCAGGACTGTCGACACCTGTTGTAGTAACAGAAACCCCTCCACAACCCAGCGGTCACTTGTTCACCACAGGCGGCAGTCCTGATGGAGACCCCGACGAAGGTTTTCAGGCCCCATACGAGCCCGCTGGCAACGGAGAAGGTGGTAATCAGCCTGCCACAGAGACGACCCCTGAAATTCCAGATTTTAGCCAAGTAATGCCCGAATTTCCCGGAGGAAACGAAAAGCTCTACGAATACATCACTGACAAAATCCCTTTTCCTGAAAGACTTCGTGAGATTAACGCTGACGCCACCGTCTACGTTGCTTTCGTTGTTACACATGAAGGCAAGGTTATCATGGTCGAAATACTTCGCGGCATTCCCAATGAGTCAGGACTAGACAAGTCTATCATCAAAGCTTTCGAAAAGATGCCCCTTTGGAAGCCCGGCAGAAACGGAACTAAAAACGTTTCGGTACGAATGAGAGTGCCAATCAAGTTTAAAACACGATAGTTCGCCGAATAAATAATAGTGCTATAACATTAAGTTCTTAATTTCGCACTCCCATGAATCGTTTGTCTTTATACCTCAGTTTTGTGATGGTGGCGGTGCTGCTGCTCTTGGCCGCCCTAAGCTTTTTCACAGAGGTATTTGCACAGTATGCCGAAGGTCAAAAAAAATATCTCCTTGGTACCGTCCTCATTCTGTATGCAATCATTCGGGCTGTGAGAATCAAAAAACAGTTACTTGATTTAAAAAGACAAGAAAGATGAAAAATATAACCCTTGCCATTCTGTGCTCATCCCTCCTTTTCGCTTCATGTGGCAACTATGACCCAAGAACCGAGGGTATCTCGTCGGGCACCTTGAAAATTGGTGTTGATGATTCTTACTCGTTAATGATGGACTCGCAGGTCTTTGTTTACGAGCAAAACTATAAATATGCAGACATCCAGCCGACCTATATGCCAGAGGGAGATGTAATTGATGCTTTGCTAAAAGATTCTATTCAAGCCGCGGTAATCAGCCGTCCTCTCACAGAGGAAGAGCTCAATTTTTTTAAGTCAAAACAACGTTTCCCTGAATCATTAAAAATCGCTACTGATGGCGTTGCTCTTGTCACCAACCTCAACAACAAAGATTCTGTTGTGACCATGGAACAATTACAGCGAATCTTCAATGGAATGGATACTACATGGAAGCAAGTTAATCCCGCCTCGACTCTCGGAAAAATCAACATCGTTTTTGATAACAATAAGAGCTGTAATGGCAGAACTATCAAAGAGTTCTTTCTAAAAGACAAGTCCTTTGCCCCTAATTGTTTCGCTGTAAATAGCAATGACGAAGTCATCAAATATGTCAGTGAAAATCCAGGGGCAATTGGTGTGATTAGTTTAAGCTGGTTCAGCGATCGCGATGATCCAAAAAGCCAAGAGATTCTTGCGAAAGTTAGACCCATTGGTATCGTGGATCCAACAAATGTGGATAGACCAACATTGGCTCGCAGACCTTATCAGGCATATGTTTTCGATCAAAGTTATCCTTTGCGTCGTGATGTTTATTACATCCGCACAGGGCTCAAAGGCTCTCTTGGCACAGGCTTTGCCTCGCACCTCGCCGGAGAAAAAGGACAGCTTATCATTCACAAAATGGGAATGGTCGCAGCCACATCACCAGTTAGACAAGTCAAAATAGTAGATTAATAGTTTTTTAAACCAAATATGAAAAAGTTAATTGCCCTCGCTTCTTTTGCTCTCGTTTCAGCAATAGCATTTGCTCAAACCCGCGAAGAAGCAGTCATTAAAACCCTTAATGAGCGTTATGAATCAGCAGCGGCTGACTTCCGAAAACTTATCGCTCAAAATCCTGCCAACGGCGAAATGTACTTCTACGCTGGTGATAACTACTTCTATTGGGGAGTGTTGGACTCTGCAGAAATCATGTTCAGAAAAGGAATCGAAGTGGCTCCTTTAAATCCAATGAACTATGCAGGTCTTGGCCGTGTGGGTTGGGTGAACAATAATGACGCACTCAACAGTGCTCAGTATCAAAAGGCCATCGAAATCATGTCTGCTAAAAGCAACAAGATTGATAAAAATGTTCAGCTTATTACCTACATGAAAATGGCTGAAACATACGTGCAAGCCGAAAGAAAGAAATTTGACAAAGCTATTGAATACCTCAATACAGCTCTCAAATTCAACGATCAGGACCCAGAGATGTACGTGCAGCTCGGTGACTACTACTTCCAATCAGAACTTGAGAAAAATGGTAAAACAGGTATGCTCAATCTAAGCCTTGCGCAGTCTCAGTATTCTAAGGCCGCTCAACTTAATCCTAAGTACACCCGCGCTTTATTGGCACAAGGAAAACTCCTTGTTCCCGCTCGCAACTGGGAAGATGCACTCAAATTCTTCAACGATGCTATTGCAATTGACCCCAACTACGCCCCCGCTTACCGCGAAAAAGCCGAGCTACTATACAAAGCGGGTCGATTCCCTCAAGCAGTTGAAAACTACGGGAAGTATCTGGAGTTAAACAATTCTTGTCGCGTCCAACAACGTTATGCGAGCTTCGTTTTCGAAACAAAGGATTACAAGAAAGCGGTTACTGAGTTGGAAAAAGCTCTTCCTTGCAACAACCAAAATCCTTTTATGTATCGCCTGCTTGGTTACAGTGACTTTGAAACAGGTGACTTTGCCAAAGGGTTAGAAAACATCAATAAATTCATGGACATGGCTACCGCCAAAGGCAGCCCAAAAATCCTAGGCAGTGATTACGCCTACAAGGGAAAGTTGTTGGCAAAGTCTGGACAGGATTCTCTTGGTATCGCCACTATACTGCGCGCTATTGAGTTGGATCCAGAATATATCGATGGTTACTCTGATATCGCAGGTATATACAGCAAAGCGAAGAGATACGCTGACGCGGCTATCTACTATGAGAAAAAAATCAATGCTGCTGGAGACAAAGCCACAGCACTTGATTTCTACTACCTAGGTCAAGCTCAATATTTCGCAAAGGAATATGCAAAAGCAGACGCTGCATTCGAAAAGGCATCTTCCAAATATCCTGATGCCAACTTCTGGAGAGGTCGCTGCAATTTCAAACTTGACAATCAGGAAACTCCTGAAGGACTTGCTACTCCTCACTTCACTAAGTTTATCGAACTTGTTGGCGGTGACGCGGCTGCGGTGCAAGCAAATAAAAAGAACTTGATTGAATCCTATTCATATCTCGGATTCTTCTATTACACCAAGCAAAACTTTGCTTGTTCCAAGGCAGCTTGGTTGTCAGTTCAAGTGCTCGATGCTGCTAATGAAAAAGCTGCGATTGCCTTGACTGATAAAGATATTGCAGCGGCTGTTGAAACTGGATGTGCCGAGTTTAAGACTCAAACTGCCCAGTAATCCAATTATCAAAATACTTATAGCGCACCCAGTTGGGTGCGCTTTTTTTTTGCGCAAAACTTGTGAATTTCGTTTAAACTGCTATATTTGAAATACTAAAACCAAAACCAAATGACTTATTGCCGACTTCGCTACGGGCTCTTTGCCTTTCTAGCACTCATTATCTCATCTTGTACCCTACCGGAAAAATTTAGTTATCATCCCACAACCATGTTTATTCCTGAGGCTAAGGAAAAAGGAGAGGTTTCCGCTTTCGGTACCATGGGATTTAGCCATGTTGAAGGACAGGTAGCATACGCTCCGCTTCCAAAACTGGTAATACAAAGCGCTACCTTCATTGGTGGAATTTCCACTCGTAGTGAGAAATATACACAAAGGCTAGGACAAAAAATTTCTCAAGAGTTTGGTATCGGGTATCTTTTGGTTCCTCATCACAGGCACTCTATAGGCATACGCGGATTGTGGGGCTATCACCACAGCAATCATCGCTTTTATGATCCACCGGCCGAGCGCTGTGGCAATGATTTCCCTGGTGCACTCGATGAATTCAATTATGTTTTCAATAGCTGGTCGCTCCAAGGCGACTATGCTTTTAAGCTAAATAGAGCCTGGTTTTTTGTCGGTGTCAAACTAGCACAAGCAGACTATCGCCATGCTAGAATGATTTCTGTTGTTGGGTCAGATTATTCGTTGAATGAGGTGCGAGAAAATTTCTCGGACAGGTTTCTTTCCACCGCTTTTGGAGTTAATATTCAAATCACCAAGGAAATCTCCTTCTTTTCAAGCTATTCATTTATTCAGCTGCTCCCTGGGTCCAAAGGTGGAATTTCTCATCCGTCAGGTGCCTTTACGCATAATTATCGAAATGAGCTGTGGAGCAACGGAATTGCATTTACTATTCAAACACGAAAAAAAGCTAAATGACAAAATCACTGAAACAACTACCCTTTATCATTTGCTTGGGATTTCTCATGCACTCGTGCTCCTACAAACCTATCAGTTATCAGCCCACCACCATGCAAATTCCTGAGCCAGCAAAAAAAGGTGAGGTTTCGTTTTTGGGTACAATGGGACTAAGGCATTTAGAAGTGCAAGCTGCTTTTGCTCCTGTCGATAGGTTGGTTTTACAAGGCTCATTCTTCACCTGGACTCGGGGCTCAACAGGAAATAGAGTTTCAAGATCCCTCGGCTTAGGATATGTAATGCCACTTGGGGCCAACCAACAATTGGGCTTTAGAGCTATTTATAGTGGTAATGAAGGTTTCTTTGACGATAAGATATATACAGATAAAAGTAACAACCGTTTTATCTCCTACTTTAACGACTATCGATATAGAACTTTTGGTTTTCAGTTAGATTATACTCTAAAGTTCAAAAACTTCAATTTCTGCTTTGGTTCTCAGTTTTCGAGGGCAAACTATATCAGAGCTTTTATGAGAGAAAGCTCTGAGTTATATCTTTATCCTAATGGCCCGTTTTTGTATAATCATGAAAGGGAAAACTTTAGTACTAACTTCATTCAAACCAGCGCCGGTATCCAACTCAAGCTATCAAATTTTGTATCATTCTACACTTGCTACACTACCACTTCAATAGCAAACCCTGCGATTAATCCAACAGAAGGTTTTCGTCACTCTTTTGACCGGTTTTTTATTAGTAACTCACTAATATTTACATTGAGAAAATAACCATGAAAAAGCTTGGTCCAATCGGGGTTTTCACCACATTTTTATTTGCTACTTTAAGTGGCTTATCACAGTATAATAGCTTTGAGCAGCTTAGCTTGAGCTCTCCTAATATTTCACAAAAAGGAGAAGTTTATACCTCCGTCAATATACCCATTTCATTTTGTGAAATAACTGCCGCATATGCTCCCTTCAATAACGTTGTGATACATGCAACAACTAATTTTGGCTCTATGCAACACAACGCTTCCAAATTTAATCAAACTGTTGGGTTGGGTGTTGTCAGACAAGTAAAAAAAGAATGTGTTATCGGCTTCCGGAGTTTTGTCGGGTACCATAAATTCTTTTATCAAAATTTAGAAACAGGATTGCATGATCTTCCATATTCGACTGCGCCCTTGAACGGTAATAATAGAATAACTAACTTTTGCTATTATCAGTACAATTCCGCTTCAATACAGGGAGATATTACCTTGGACATCAGTAACGTTCAGCTCTACATGTGTTCGTCGTTAATGTGGTTAAACTATTCTTACCTGCGGATATTCAGTGAATTCAAATCCTACGGCATGCAAGAGCGATTTGACTTTTCCGAGATGCACCATACATTCGATGTTGGACTCAGATACGCGGTAGTTAAAAATTTTTTCGTCACCACAAATATTGGGATGAGAAGTCTCATCCACATAACTTCCCCATCCAAAAACCCGCTTGAGTCCCAAACTTTGGATTTGTATTATTTAAATTTTGGGTTTGCTCTAAAATTTGATACTAAAAAATCTACGGAAAATTAAAAAGCGAATGATATATCATTCGCTTCTCCAGAACTATAAAACGATATTATTCTAAGCTACAACCTTCTTGCGGCGAAGCTTCTTATTTGCAATGTACTTCTCCGCGTCCTCGATATTAATTTGAACATCGGTTTTCAAAAGCTCACATGCCGGCACATCCAAGAAAAGAGAAATTTTTAGTAATGTAAGTAGTGTAATATTCTTGCCTTGTTCAATGCGATACGTATTGGACTTGTCAAGGCCAATGTCCATTCCCAAGGCTTCAAGTGTATATCCCTTCGCCTTTCGATACTTGCGAATATTTTCCCCAACGGCTTTTAAAAAAGCTTTTTCTGGCGCTACCTCATTTTGCATACTACAAAAATGAGATTTCTTTATGTTCGATATTGTTTTAAGGAACAACAAAATGAACTTTAATACACTGAATCACAAATTCGTGGCCTATTTCCAACAGTTGAAAACCTTTATTCACTTGTTTATCAATTCGAAAGATTTTTATTACAGAAAAACCACCCACTCTTGTGTCAAAATCGACAGTCCAGTTTTTTATATTTTCGACTTCTTTCCGAATTTACTCAGTGTGTTGGGTATTTTAGAAGGTCTCTCAACATCAATCCTTCAAGGACTTCTCCCACTTGCTTACTGCAACGGTAGCAACAGCATTACCGACAACATTGGTGGCACTGCGTCCCATGTCGAGCACGTGATCTACGCCGAGCAACAAAAGCAAACCAGCTTCTGGAATACCAAATGTTGCTAAAGTTCCAGCTATCACCACCAAAGAGGCTCTAGGTACTCCCGCTATTCCTTTGCTCGTTACCATCAAGGTCAATAGCATCAGCATTTGGTCACCGATCGACATCTCAATCCCGTAGCTCTGCGCTATGAACAAGCTCGCAAAAGTCATATACATCATGCTTCCATCCAGGTTGAAGCTATATCCAAGCGGCAGTGTAAAGCTTACGATTCGATTGTTGCATCCAAATCGCTCCAACTCTTCCATCATTTTTGGATATGCGGCTTCGCTAGAGGCCGTAGAAAACGCCAACAACAAAGCCTCCTTGAGTCTTCCAAAAAGCGTCACAATGCGCTTTTTGATTAATAAATAACCCACTCCAATAAGAATCAACCAAAGAACTAGCAGACCTGCGTAAAACTCACCGATGAATATTGCATAAGTTCCTAAAACTCCAAGTCCCTTTTTGGCAACAACCGAAGCCATCGCGGCAAAAACCGCAAATGGCGCCACATACATCACCATACTCGTCACCTTGAGCATTACGTGACCTACGGAGTCCAATGCCTTTATTATTGGCTCGCCCTTTACCCCAATAGCTGCCGTGGCAACACCAAACAAAAGAGAAAAGACTACAATCTGAAGAATCTCATTCGTGGCCATTGACTCCACCACGCTACTTGGAATTATGTGAGTAATAAAGCCCTTCAGCGTCATTGAGCCTTTGTCTACTCCAGAATCTAACAATGCGCTAGGTGGCTCCAAATTCATCATACGACCGGGTTCGAAAATATTGACTAGCAAACAGCCCAATAAAAGCGACACAAATGATGCGGATATAAACCACAGCATCGTTTTGCCTCCGATTCGTCCTACGGCCTTCAAATCGCCTAATTTGGCCACTCCGACCACAAGTGTCGAAAATACCAACGGGGCGATTATCATTTTTATCAGTCTTAAAAAGATATCTGTGAAGATGCTGATAATCTCCAAAATGCTCTTCAATGTAGGATTCATAACCTCTTCTCGAGAGGCTGCTTTAGCTGCTCTTTCAGCAAAGGCGGTCTTTTTCTTTTCCGAAGTAATCGTTGCCGCAATTTGCTCCCAGCGCTCTTTTACCGCGAGCGTGCTATCTTCTGAAATGCGTTGAAGTTGCTGCTTTAGCGAGCCTTGAGCCTCCTCTTTTTGAAGAGCATCAGCCACATCTGCAATTGCCGTTTCATAAGACTTAGCCGGTAAGGCCGGATAATTAGCATTGAGTAATGCGCCCGCAAGAACCCCCAGAACAAGAGCAACAAAAATCCACGCGGTTAACTTGTTTGATTTCGACATATCACAAAAGATTTCGGCGGCAATATAAGCCGCCGAATCTTCTCTTTAACTTCCAATTTTATTGAAATAGTTGTTGACCTTGTCTTTGTAGTAGGGTTTCAAATCCGGCGGCACGGTGCGCAGTAGCTCCGTTTCTTGCTGCTTTTTACGAATGTACTCTTCGTACTTCTGCGGATTGCTCACTGGAAAATCACGAGACTCATTCGATTTCCTTTGGTTGTCTTGGTCTCTAGTGCGCTCTGCTTCTTCCGCCTTCAGCAATCGAATCATAATGTCTTGCTGCCTGCGCAAAGTGTTTTCATCAATTTTATTATTGACGATGTCCTTTTGCAACTGCTCCATGTCTTTAGCTATTTGCTTCATCTCGTTGCCTTGGCCACTGCCGTCTTGATTCATCTCTGCAGCTTTATCCTCCATCATTTTTCGAATGGCCGCTTGCTTCGCTGCCATTTCAGCAAGCTGCTTGCTCATTTGGCCTTGCCCGCCCTTGTTGTCCCCTTTGTTTTGACCCTTCTTCTTCATTTCTTCTAACTGCTTCGATAGAGCTTCTTGCATTTTTTTAATATCTCCAGCACTCGGTTTCGGCTTGCTTCCGCTTCCTCCTGGCTTTTCACAATTGCCTTGACCGGGTTTGCTTTGTGATTGTTGCTGCTGCATTTGTTTTAAGGCCTCATCAAGCATCAACGCCAAATTATTGAATGATGTCATTGCATATTGCTGCGCGGTGGTGATCTCCGGCGTGCGCTTATCTGGAACTCCCTCAAGCGCCGTTTGCATATTATCATTGATCTGATTGATCTCTCGATTCACGGCAGCTGATATTTGCGGCACCCGTTTGCTCAATGCAAACAATGAGTCCTCGACCATTTTCGCATCATCCTTGAGCTTCCGCTGTATTTGACCCAGCTTGATATATTGCGGATCCCTCATGTCGGTTTTCTTAAAGCGATTCATCAACGCTTCTTGATCAAAACTCAGCGTAATGATATTCTCCAACAATGCTCGCAATGCGTCCATATCTTCCTGCTGCTGTTCTTGTTCTGCGCCCTGCATCGCCATTTCCATTTGCTGCTGCATCTGCTTCATTTTATCCGCTGCAGATTTCTGCGATTTGCTCGCACCGCTTTTTTTATTCTTCTGAAGCTGATCCGAACTTTCTTTCTGATCTTTCTGAATCTCCTGTTCTTGCTGCTCTGTATCTGGCATCGGATTCGGACTCTCTAACTCCTGATTCTTTTTCTCCAAATCTTCCATGTCTTTCTTCACATCCTCAAACTCCTTGTTCAGCTCGTCCTGTTTCTCCTTCAACTCTTCTGAATTCGCATCCTTTTGCTCGCTTTCTTTGCTTAATTCTTCTTGTTTCTCCGCCAGTTTCTCCAACTTATCCATGGTTTGTTCGAACTTCTGTTCAAACTCCAGTTGCTTAAACTGTTCTAATGCGCGATCAAGCTCTTTCTCCATATCCTCAGCATTCATCTGCATCTTATCGAGCTCTTTTTGGATTTCATTTTTGTCGAGCTCTTCCATCATTTTACGAATCTCTTCCATCAACTTTTCCAGCTCGGGATTCATAATTTCATCCATCAATTTTTCAAGCTGCTGTTGTTTTTCCAAGAGGTTCTCTTGTTGTTGAAACTCGTTCTGCTGATTATTCTTCTCCTTGTTTTCTTTTTGAATATCCTGGATTTGCTTTTGCAATTCTTGCTGTCTCTTGAGAATATCCTCCATTTTTTTCTTGTCTTGCCAAGTCATCTCCTTTTTCTCTAAAAGCTGACGCTGCAAGTCTTCCAACTCTTTCTCCAGCTTTTTCGAATCCTTCAAACTCTCTTCTAGTTTTGACTTGATATCTTCATTCTTTTGTTCCACCATTGCCTCTAATTCATCCTCAGATGGCAGCTTATATTCCAGTGTAGCGCTTTTTGTTGCTTTGCTTCCGTTTACACCATCATTATCCCAAATCTCAAAATAATAATTCAGCACATTTCCTGGCTGAACATTGAGTTCGTTCAAATTCCACGTGAAAAAGAAATTGTCTGTGCTCATTTGATTGGAAACCCCAATTTCCTTCACCACCCAAGAAGCGCCTTCATCACCATCAGATTTTCTCAATTGATAGTTAAATGTCAGTTTTTTAAAACCATAGTCGTCTTTTACATCACCAGTAAAATAAAGCTGTTTGAGTGACATGCTGTCGCGCTCTTCATTTACGTTAATGTTGGGATATAAATCTGGGATTACTTGTATCCTATACAACACGCTATCCGCGCCACTGATATATTGATTTGCGGCGTGTACTACGTATTCCGTATTGGCTAGTGCTGTTTTCGAAAATTTAAATAGATCGTTGCTGTTGTTCAGTACGTATGTGCTGTCGCCATAACGAATGCTCAATACCTCGGTGTTTTTTGTATTAAAGTCCCAGTTGATGCGTGTTCCAACTGGTACTGTCACGTCGCCCGTATTCCGAATTGTTTCGTTTATTTTTTTAGTATACACCGGATAATTCAGTGCAAGAGCAAAATCAACCAATGCAGGTACAGGAAATACTTCAAGCTCGTACATGTCACTGTAAAATCCTGAAGCATAAAAGTTGAAAGCGGCTGTCTCTTTGACATTTCTCATAGTATAAGAAAAGTGGAAAGCATCTTTTCTTTCCATGAGGTATTGTTGGTCGTTCAACACCAAATAAACCTTTTCAGGAATTTCTTTTCCCTTGAGTGTAATGTCAATCGTAAAGTCCTGGTTCTGCGCTGCTTTTAGCTCCTCGTTGTCGACAGTTATTTTGAACGGTGCTTCTTCAACAATGAGTTGGCCGTGTTTAATTAGTCGTTCTGTGGGCTTGGTCAAAATGCTTGGTGCAGCAAAAAGAATGATTAAAAAGACCGCCACGGGAGGAATGGCAAATTTCAAGTACTTTCTATTCTCTCTAAAGTCAATTGCACTCGAAAACGGAACAGGGCGAAGCTGCTTGATCTTCTGTTCAATCCCCGCATAAAGCAATGAGTTGTCTTGGTCTTTATCCGCAAGCGCCTTTAATTGTAGCGTGTTGAGTAATTTGTCTTGAACTTGCGGAAAGTGCTTTCCAATAATCTCCGCTGCCTGATCGTGTGAAATCACCTTTCCAAGTCTGAAAATTTTAAATAGCGGAATCACGATGTTGCGTACGATTATAGCCAGCGCTGATAACACAAATGCGTAGAAAAGAATTGTTCTCATTAAAATGGAGAACCGCCCGAAGTACTCTAGCAGTGTGACAAGTAGATACGCGCCCATAATCAACGCCACGCAATAGATTGCGCCGCGAAGCATTTTGTTTTTGTAATACTTTCTGGTGAATTGATCCAGTTTACCTATTAACTCATCATATCCGTTTACGCGCATAATTCCTCCCATCGACTTTAGACTAGGCGATATTCAAAAGTAAATAAAACAAAAGCAGTTACAACACTTTGAACTAGAAGTTCATCAAGTAATTAGAAAAACTTAAGAGATTTTTCTCATCAAAGCTTTTTCCCATAACCTGAATTCCGAACGGCAGGCCAGACTTTTTAGTTCCCAAAGGCAATGAAATAGCTGGAATTCCTACTAGGTTAGCTTGTACGGTGAAGATATCTTCAAGGTACATGGCAATGGGATCTTTGGTGTTTTCTCCCAGCTTAAATGCTTCGTTGGTAGATGTTGGTAGTAAAATAAAATCATATTGCTCAAGAACCTGAGCTGTCTTATCTCTGAGAAGTCTTCTTACTTGCTGCGCTCTTCCGTAGTAAGCGTCATAATATCCAGAGCTCAAAACGAAGGTGCCGAGCATGATGCGTCGCTTTACTTCCTTTCCAAATCCCTCGCTGCGGCTTTTTTTGTAGGTGTTATCAATTCCTTTGGCCTCATTACTTCTGTACCCAAAGTGAATGCCGTCGTATCGTGCTAAATTGGAGCTGGCCTCCGCTGTAGTCAATACATAGTATGCGGGCACGAGGTATTTGAGGTAAGGAAAATCAACTGCCTCGACGGTGTGGCCTTCATCTTTAAGTTTTTGAATAACTTCAACAATGCGTTCTTTTACTTCATTGTTGAGGCCAGGACTTTCGATACACTCTTTGAAAAATGCTATTTTCCTTTTGGAAGAATTGTTTTCGAATGAAGCGTATTTATCGATTTTGGATTTAGATGCCGTGCTGTCGAAGTCATCCGCACCCGCCATTATTTCGAGTAGTAATGCGGCATCATAAACGCTTCGGGTCATTGGGCCTATTTGGTCGAAACTCGAAGCATATGCGAGCAGGCCGTGGCGTGATATTCTGCCATACGTAGGCTTTAAACCAACAATGCCTGTGAGCGATGCCGGCTGACGGATTGAGCCTCCTGTGTCGCTTCCAAGGGCCGCAAGGCACAAGTCCGCCGCTACAGCCGCTGCTGAACCACCAGAGGATCCACCGGGCACAAGCGTTTCATCCAATGGATTCAAAACCGCGCCATAGGCGCTGTTTTCGTTCGAGGAGCCCATAGCGAATTCATCACAATTCACGCGACCAATAAAAATCGCATCCTCTGCTAATAAGCGCTCGACAACCGTGCTATTAAAAAGAGAAGTAAATCCTTCTAAAATCTTCGATGATCCAGAAACCTTGTGACCCTCGTAACAAATATTGTCCTTAAGGGCGATGACCATGCCCGCGAGGCGACCTGCGGTTCCTGATTGAAATTTTTCTTGAATTTTCGCAGCGCGATTAAGAGCTTCTTCGCCCCATACCTCCAAAAAGGCATTGAGGTGCTTCTTATCATCAATATTTTTTAGGTAGTAAGATACTAGACCTGGGATGGCTAATATTCCACCGCGAAGATCATTTTGAACCTCGAGTATTGATGCGTATTTTTTCACAGAGCTAGAACTTAGTTCTTTTCGACCTTGTCGTTTTCTTTCGTTTCGCCTTTGCTTGCGTCTTTAAATTCCTTCATTCCTTGACCAAGACCGCGCATTAGTTCTGGAATCTTCTTTCCGCCAAAAAGCAATAAGACGATTACTAGGATGAGGACAATTTGCATCGGTCCGATTGTGCCAGCCACGAGCTCTGTATTCGCTACCTCTTTCATGATTATAAAATTGGATGGCAAAGATAAATGAGAAAATGGCTACGTTGGTGGCGGCGATATGAGATTCTTTGTTAAAGCACTCGGAAATAAAAAAAGCCTCACACAAGGTGAAGCTTTTTGGAGGTCCCGAGCGGATTCGAACCGCTGTACGAGGTTTTGCAGACCTCTGCCTAGCCGCTCGGCCACAGGACCACATTTTTGAGGCTGCAAATATAACCGATTTGTATTGCCAACAAAGAATAAACACAAATCGTTTTTAATAAAAATCAAATTTCTTCGTTACGCAAGCAGGTCAAAATGATAATTTTGCCAATGCAAGGAAATTAAAACCAATTCATTATGAGCAACAAAGTATATATCGGAATTATCGCTGTGCTTGCGGTATTGTGCATTTACCTCGGGATTCAGGTAAAAAACGTAAATGAAAAAATCGTTTACATCGACCGTGAAAAGAACACTATCATGGACGAGCGCGATGTGTTGGCCGTAGAGCTTGAACAAATGCGCATGGGCTATGACACCCTTCAAACGGATAATGCTGAGATGGCCTCTAAAATTGCAGAGCAACAATCTCAAATCGAGAGTTTGATTAAAAAAGCCAAAAACAAAGATTATGACATCTCAAAACTCAAGGCTGAAGCCGAAACTTTGAGATCAATCATGAAAGGTTACATTCATCAGATCGACTCATTGCAACAAGCCAACGATAGATTATATGCTGAAAAGGAAGCAGAAGCTAGCCGCGCGAATCAAGCCGAGGAGCGCAGCAAATCGCTTGAAGGCGACTTGAATGTGACCAAAGAGATGGTGAGCAAGGGTTCGGTACTTTCGACTGGTGAGTATGCAAATACAGGAATCAACCTACGCAACAGTGGAAAACAAACAGAAACCGATCGCGCGAGCCGCGCAGAGATGATTAAATCGTGCTTCACTGTTCGCAAAAATGCAATCGTAAAACCAGGCACAAAGCGCATTTACCTTCTCATCGTAGGTCCAGACGGCAAGGTGCTTCCTGGTGCCAATGCAGGTTCAGTTACTGTGGACGGAAAGGAAGAGGTGGCAAGCGTTTCCCGTGAAATCGACTACCAAAATCAAGACACAGACGTTTGCGTGTTTTATGAGGCAAAAGGTGAATTGAAAAAAGGCAATTATAAAATATTTACCTACGAATCAAACAACCTTATCGGTCAAAGCGATTTGGTACTAAAATAGTCTGGATTTAGAAAAAGATACAAGGCCATTTTGCTTTTGCAAAGTGGCCTTTTTATTTTTTTACAATTGGGAAATAACATCCAAAAGCCCAGCTTCGTTCGAAAAAATCTATCTTCTGAGAGGCCCTGCTATCTAAATGATCTTGTAGCATAATGTCAACAAGGTTGGTCTTTCCCAGTTGCATGTTTCCTTGAATGAAGAAGTGCTTGAAAAATTCAAACCTCATTCCCATTGCCAAGCTGTAGCCATAACCTGCTACGTGAGGTTTGTTGCGATAATGCACGCCGAAAAATGTAAAATCTGTCCAAGGCAGCATAAAACCAACACTCGCCGCACCATTCGCCGCTAGCATGTGTTTTCCATTCTTGCTCATCCAAAGTGGCAGTCTCTGTTCAATTGCAAATCGTACAAAATTGAATCCATCGCTATGGTGAAGGTCAACAAAATTGGGGGTAATCACAACCCATTCGTCATTGAATGTGCCTACCATATCTCCTCCAGGGTTGAATCGTTCATCCACATAACCAGACATCTTTACCCTTTGGGTCGTAATCACGTGATACTTCATGTGATCCCATCCAAGCGATATCGCTGTGCTCTTTTTTATATAATATCCGAGGCGAAAATTAAATTGTGGAATAGTGAGTTTCGTAGGGTCAAAGTAAACCGATGGTTTGAAGGTTTCGGGCATGTCCTCTGCATCCACTTCGTAAAGAGTAAAATCAAAACCATCGCCTTTAAAGTGAATATCTGACTCATCGTAAAAAGCGCGATTATATCCCCAAGTAAAGAACATTTGTCCTTCACGATTACCCAATAAATCTAACGGCGATTTGCGTTCTTCATCCTGACATATTCCCAACATAGGAACGAATAAGAAGGCATAAGATATGATTTTCAGTATGCGTTCTTTTGCTTCAAATCTTTTGACATGCATAATAAAACAGAAAACAAAATTAAAGGAGCCAAAGGTGAGGAAGAGGCGGTAGATTTTCTTGTCAAAAAAGGCTACAAAATTCTTGAGCGGAATTGGGTTGCTGGTAAGCTTGAAATTGACATCATTGCCACTTCTGGTAAATATGTTGTTTTTATTGAGGTCAAGACAAGACACAGTAATGCATTCGCAGAGCCTTGGGAGGCCGTAAACCGTAAAAAGCAACAACACATTCTTCGAGCGGCACATTACTACATTCGAAAAATGACCAACCAAATGGAGCCAAGATTTGATATAGTCTCCATTATTAATTTTCCCAATAATGAGCTGAAGATCGATCACTTTGAAGATGCTTTTTGGCCGATGGCATAATACCAGTACCTTTGCGCCGAAATTCACAATACAATGGCTTCATCAAGCAAACCCAATCCAAGGTCGAAAAATCAGGCGGCTAAAAGAAAACCTGCAATCGCCAAAGATTCTAAACTCAATAAGCCATTTACTCCTAAAAAGTCTTATGTGTCGAAGACCGAGCAGGCGGGACTTATGCGATTAAATCGTTTTTTATCCAACGCCGGAATCGCCTCACGTCGCGAAGCGGATAAGCTTATCGAGCTTGGGCTTGTGAGCATCAATGGCAAAGTGGTAACAGAGCTCGGCGCCAAAGTTGACCCTCGCGTTGATGTGGTGAAATACGACGATCGCGTTCTTCGTCCTGAGGCTCTGCGCTATGTGTTGTTGAATAAGCCAAAAGACTACCTTACCACCACTGAGGATCCAATGGAGAGAAAAACGGTTATGACACTTGTTTTGGATGCATGCAGAGAGCGCGTCTATCCTGTAGGTCGTCTCGATCGCAATACTACGGGGCTTTTGTTATTCACCAATGATGGCGAAATGGCAAAACGACTTACTAGCCCCAAACATGGCTTTCCCAAGTTATATCATGTAGAAACCGTAGAAAAGGTTAAGTCTACAGATCTTCAAAAGATCCGAGAAGGCGTGAAGCTTGAAGAGGGATATATCAATGCTGAAGAAGCAGAGTTCGTAAACGATGACCCCCGGCAAATCGGAGTGCGTATTCACAAAGAAAAAAATCAAATTGTAAAAAAGATGTTTGAACATCTTGGTTACACTGTAAAGAAGATTGACCGCGTGATGTATGCTGGTTTGACAAAAAAGGATCTGGCCCGCGGACGCTACCGCCACCTTACCGAGAAAGAGGTTAGTTTCTTAAAAATGATTCGATAGTTGCTCGAATGGGAGAAATCGTTGAAAGACCTGCTTCTCAATTATCAGAGGAATGGATGTTTCTCGTATTCGTCTTTTGCCTAAGCATTCTTGCCTATTTGCGTTATCAAAGTCCTGCCAGGCTGAAGCATACTTGGCGCAGCACTTTCAGTATGCGATACATGCGCCAGGTGATCCGAGAAGAGTCTAATCCGCCTAAAGAATATTTGCTACTCGCGTTGCAATTTGCGCTTGTCGCTGGTTTAGCGGTCTATTGTGGCTTTAAATTGCTCAAGTTCAATTGGCTCACTGGTTTCCCTCTTTATGCGGCCATCGTTGGTGTAATTTTGATTCTTTATCCTGTCAAGGCGATTGTCATGAGTGTTGTTCAATGGCTTGCCCACGGAGATTTTTCGCTGAGTGAATACCGATATATCACTTTTTTGGTCAATCGTTTTGTTGGTATCATCTTACTTCCCTTGGTGTTGTTGGCGTGTTACCTTCCCGTTCAAAGCGCTTTGGTTGTGTTATATGCTTCTTTTGGCGTGCTCATGTTATCATTTTCATACAGAATTATCATGGGGTTAATAAATGCTTTGCGTTCAAACGTCGGAGCGTTCTATATCTTTTTTTACATTTGCACCCTCGAAATTCTCCCCTTATTGGTTTTGGCCAAGTTAGTATTGTTTCGAAACCCGCAGTACTAAAGGGAGAGCCGGAGAAAACAGATTAGGAGAACAAGATTATGGGTGAAAAAATCAAGACCATTCTGATCACGCAGCAAGATCCGGGCGCGGAGAAGAATCCCTACACTGAGTTGGCTAAAAAGTACAAGCTCAAGATTGATTACCGCCCATTCATTCATGTTGAAGGCCTAGAATCACTTGAGTTTCGTCAACAAAGAGTTGACCCTTTGGAACACTCTGCGGTTATTTTCACAAGCCGCAATGCTGTGGATCATTATTTCAGATTGGCGAAAGAAATGCGTTTGACCATTCCTGAAACGATGAAGTATTTCTGTATGTCTGAAGCCATTGCTTACTATTTGCAGAAGTATATTCAGTTTCGCAAGCGCAAAATTTTCTTTGGTCACAGCACCTTTACTGAGCTGATGGAATCCATCAAGAAGCACAAGGGCGAAAAGTTTTTGTTGCCTTGCTCAGATATTCTTAAACCAAGCATTCCAGAAGCGTTGGAGAAGGATAAAATCGACTACACCAAAGCTATTATGTATCGCACTGTGTGCAGTGATCTTAGCGATTTGGCAGATGTGAAGTACGATATGCTCGTCTTTTTCTCTCCTTCAGATATAGAATCTTTATTCAAGAATTTTCCCGATTTCAAACAGAACACCACACGCATTTCTGTCTTTGGATCAACAACGGCAAAAGCTGTGGAAGACGCGAAATTGCGCATTGATGTGATGGCACCAAACCCTAAAGCTCCATCCATGAGCATGGCAATTGAGCAGTATATTTTGGAGAACAAATAAGTTTTTTTATTCCTGCATATTCGGCCCGTATGTATACGGGCCTTTTTTTTTGCTTTCCTTTTTTTATTTGCCTCATGCAAGATGAATTTGACGAAGCTATATGCATGATGGCACTCACGCTAATACCAGGAATTGGTCCATCCAAGGCCAAAAATCTCATTGCCTTTTGTGGGAGTGCGCGAGCAATTTTCCATGAGAAAAAAAGCGCCCTTATGAAGATTCCAGACATCGGACCCTTTACCGTTCAGGCGGTTAAAAGCCACGATTTCAGCGATCAGGCGCGCAAAGAGTTCGAGTTCGCGCAACGCTTTGGGATTGACGTTCTTCTTTATACTTCCTCACTTTATCCACAGCGCCTTAAGTCGTGTGATGATTCTCCCGTTTATCTATTCAAGAAGGGACAAGTAGATTTGAACCCGACATACAGCATTAGTGTGGTTGGAACGCGAGCAGCAACATCTTATGGAAAGCAAATGGTTCAAGAGCTTTTGGAGGGGCTTCATGAAATAAAACCTCTTGTTGTAAGCGGACTCGCTTATGGGATAGATATAGCGGCCCATCGCAATGCGCTCAAGCTATCCTTGCCGACCGTGGCTTGCCTAGCACATGGTCTTGATCGCATATACCCTCCTCTCCATACATCGGTGGCCAAAGACATGCTCACGAATGGAGGCCTACTCACTGAATTCCCTAGCGGCACTAACCCTGATCGCGAGTTATTTCCTGCGCGCAATCGCATCATCGCAGGGCTTGGAGATTGCACCATCGTGGTCGAAACGGACATGAGCGGTGGTAGTATTATCACTGCTCATATTGCAAATTCCTACGGAAGAGAAGTTTTCGCCTTTCCAGGCAGATCTATTGACAAGCATAGTTCTGGCTGTAACAATCTCATTCGAAAGAATATTGCTGCAATCATTACTTCCCCTGACGACTTGTTGGAATACATGAACTGGGGTGAAAAGCAAGACGACCAAAAAAAGAAACGAGGGCATCAGCCAGAGCTTTTCATTTCGTTGAGCGCCGAAGAAGAAAAAATCGGGAAAATCATGCAAGAGCGCGGACGGATTTCAATTGATGTACTGTGCCTCGAGTCGGGGCATAACCTTTCCTTTACCAACCAACTACTTCTCGAAATGGAGTTTAAAGGGGCCGTACGCTCTTTGCCGGGTAAGATGTACGAGCTTATTCCAGGGGTGTCACTATCCATGTGAATAACCCCGTTAGAAAAGTTAGGTATCAATTCAAAAAACTCTTAAACTTGCGGGTGTAATTTGCGTACAGAGTGTAACGTACATAAATCCAAGAATATGTCAGCGCATCAAAGAACCTTACAATTCCCATCCGTAATTGAAAACATTACCTTAGTGGAGCGTCTTATCGATGACGTCTTCGCAGAATATCGTGTTAAAGAAGATTTTTACGGCGAGTTGTTGATCGCGATGACAGAAGCCGTAAACAATGCGATTGTACACGGTAACAAATTGGATGCATCGAAGCAGGTGAGTGTCACATTTACAATTGATGGTCAAGACATGGTATTCCGAGTAGAGGATGAAGGGCCTGGATTCGATTACACAAATCTGCCAGACCCAACTGCTCCCGAGAATATCGAGAAGCCTCACGGGCGCGGAGTATTCCTTATGCGCAATCTCGCCGACCAGTGTTCTTTTGAAGACGACGGTCGCATTTGCATTCTTCGTTTTGCTGTTCTGGAACAGAAGATTGTAGCCTAGTCGCTTTAATTCATTTACGATTTTCAATATTAGCCTCCCTTCGGAGGCATTTCCGTTTTGAACAACTCCCTTTTGATTGATTTCTGAGGTGTTTAAATTAACTCAACCTTATCAGGCGACCTTTGGGGTCAATATGGCCCGAATAAGCTTTCATAACGAAGATATTGCCTTTGTTCTCCCTCAAAAGAGGCTTCACAAGCAGTGGATTGAACAAATAGCGCTTTCCCATGGTAAGACAGTGGGCGAGCTCACTTATGTCTTTTGTAGTGATGAGTACTTGTTGGAAATGAACAAGGCCTATCTCCAGCATGATTACTACACGGATATTATCACCTTCGATTATTCACATGACAACGAGGTTAGTGGAGATCTTTTTATAAGTATTCCGAGGGTCAAAGAGAACGCTTTGAAAAATGGTGTATCTTTGCGAAATGAATTGCAACGTGTTGTAATTCATGGAGTTCTACATCTTTGTGGTTTTAAAGATAAGAAAAAAAACGAGGTTGAAATGATGCGTAAAATGGAGGAAAAAGCCCTCCTGTCGTTCCCTCTAAAATGATAAAAACGAATGTTTCACGTGGAACACTTTAAAATATGTATCCAGACTACGATGTCATAGTTGTTGGTGCCGGCCATGCCGGAAACGAAGCTTCCGCGGCTTCCGCACGCCTCGGAATGCGCACACTTCTAATTACAATGGACATGACCAAAATTGGTCAAATGAGCTGTAATCCTGCCATGGGCGGAATCGCTAAAGGACAGATAGTCAGAGAAATAGATGCTCTCGGTGGTTGGAGCGGTATTGTATCTGACAAGAGCGCAATACAGTTCAGAATGCTCAATAGAAGTAAGGGTCCTGCTATGTGGAGCCCCCGTACACAAAACGATCGAATGTTATTCGCAGAAGAGTGGAGACTGGCGCTAGAATCAGTACCTGACCTAGACTTCTGGCAGGACATGGTAAAACAAATCATCGTCGAGAATAACAGGGTGACGGGGGTCGTGACTGGAATGGGCATCACCTTTAAAGCTAAGTCTGTTGTTCTAACCAATGGCACCTTCCTTAACGGTGTAATTCATATCGGTGAGAAACAGTTTGGCGGTGGAAGAATAGGAGAAAACAGAGCAGAAGGTCTTACAGAACAGCTTATTTCACTGGGATTCCGCTCAGGCCGCCTCAAAACAGGAACCCCTCCCCGAATAGACGGCAGATCCCTCGATTACAGCAAAATGGAAGAGCAGAAAGGTGATGAGCTACCCGTTAAATTCTCCTATCTCGCTTCCAGCAAGCCACTAGAGCACCAGCGAAGCTGCTGGATAACATACACCAACCAGAACGTTCATGAAATTTTACAAACAGGATTTGAGAAAAGTCCCATGTTTACTGGGCGGATTCAAGGCGCGGGACCTCGTTATTGTCCGTCAATAGAAGACAAAATCAATCGATTCGCTGATAAGGATCGCCATCAAATATTCGTAGAACCAGAAGGTTGGAAAACAGTAGAGATATACGTCAACGGCTTCTCCACAAGCCTTCCCGATGATGTTCAATACAAGGCACTCCGAATGATTCCGGGTTTCGAAAACGCTCTTATGTTTAGACCTGGATATGCCATCGAATATGACTTCTTTCCGCCAGATCAGCTCAAACACACACTCGAATCCAAGGATATCTCTTACTTATTTTTCGCTGGTCAAATCAACGGTACCACAGGCTACGAAGAGGCGGCTTGCCAAGGCCTAATTGCAGGAATTAATGCCGCATTAACCGTTCGAAATGAAGCGCCATTCGTTCTTCGTCGCGACCAAGCATACATCGGCGTCTTGATTGATGATCTCATTACGAAGGGCACGGATGAACCGTACCGCATGTTCACATCACGCGCAGAATATCGCACCCTCTTGCGTCAAGACAATGCCGATGAGCGCCTCACCCCACTCGCACATGCCATAGGACTCGCTTCAGACGAGCGCCTCGAACGCATAAATCAAAAATTAGTGGGCAAAAACGAACTCATTAAGCACTTGGGGTCGTACACCATAGAGCCTAACGAGATAAACGCCCTATTGGCTTCTAATGGGTCCGCTGAAATCAACCAAAAGGTCAAATTATCGACTTTAGTTAGCAGACCCCAAATCTCACTGGAAGAAATTGCTAAGACCATTCCCCCTAGCGTCTCCGTGACAGACAAGTATGCCGACCTGGCACCAGAAATCATTGAACAAGCTGAAATTCAAATCAAATACGAGGGATATCTCGCAAAAGAGCGCGAACTCGCAGATAAAATAAGCCGTCTCGACCACGTTCCGCTGCCCATCAATTTCGATTACAGCAAAGTGAATAGCCTAAGTACCGAAGCCAGATTGAAACTAGAAAAAATTCGTCCTGAGACTTTGGGACAGGCAAGCCGAATAAGTGGAGTAAATCCGAGTGACATTTCGATACTCATGATTTATATTGGCAGATAAAAGAGTCGTAACCTTTCAACAGCCTTTGAGTAAAAGGGTGACCCCTATATACCCAAAGATTGTTGAAAACACCACGACTCATAGCCTTAGTAACCGCACTCCTAGCGACAGCGCTGACCCATGGGCAAGTTACTTTCCAAGCCGTTCAAACAAGCGGCTGCGCACCTTTTGGAGTCGTGATTAACGTTACAGCTCCTACATCTGGAATTACTTCCTATTCTTGGGTAATTACCACTCCTTCTGGTACACAACTCACCGCCTCCAACGCTCAATATGTTTCTATCTTCAACACCCCTGGAACTTACGACGTAAGTCTCACCATAAACGGAAATCAGAATCAAACTCTGAATGATTACATCACCGTTTACTCCAGACCCGAGGCTACATTTAGCGTTGACGATCCTTCTGGGTGCTATCCCCATTGCGTCGAGTTTACAAACACTTCCGTCGCTGGATCGGGAGCAATCACACAAATCAATTGGGATTTCGGAAATGGTTCCACGGGAAACGGGAGCACTGCCAATCATTGCTACACCACCGAGGGCAACTACTCACCGGTATTGAACATCACCGACGAGAACGGCTGCTTCGACACTTTCCTCATGAGCGGAGGGATACAAATCACCGATAACTTCCCAACCGCCGCGTTTACATCAACATCATTCGCAAGCTGCACATCACCTGCTACATTCAATTTTCAAAATAGTTCCACGGGAAACGGAGCGTTAACCTCATTGTGGGATTTCGGAAATGGACAACAACAAACAGTTGCCGGTACTGCCGCTACTTCTCAAACATACACAGCGGTAGGTACATATCCTGTTTGTCTCACAGTAATGGATGCCGAAAATTGTAGCTCAGAGGTGTGCCACGATGTCCAATTACTCAGTACACCCAACCCTCAATTCAACGTTTCTGCAACAACGATATGTGCAGGACAAGGTGTTACTTTTACAAACACCACGACTCCAGCTCCAACATCATTTGCATGGGATTTTGATGGCAATGGTACCATCGATTCTCAGGCTGCTAATCCTTCCTTCATTTATGCCGGAAGCGGCAGTTATCAACCCTCTCTCACGGTTTCATACGGTCCTGGCTGCACAGCTACTCTTGCAAATAGTATCACTATCAACGTTCAAAATTCTCTTACAGCAACCATCTCTGCCTCTACCACAAGCGGGTGTACTGCGCCATTTACCACTTCACTTACAGCTAACGTGTCGGGTTCTGGTACTTTCACCTATAACTGGATTATTGGTGGACAAAGTGTCGGCAACACACAGACTATCAACCACACCTTTACCAACACCGGCTCATTCGGCGTCGCGGTTCAAATAACTTCTTCCACTGGATGCAGCGCGGCACTATCACAAAGTAATTTCATTACTGTTCAGACGCCGTCTGTAAGTTTCGAAGCGCCAACAATACTATGTTTCGATGAGCCCTTTATCCCAGAAAATTTTACTATTTCAGGAGGTGCAACTGTTGCTTCTTATAGCTGGGATTTTAACGATGACGGTATAGAGGACTCCAATGAAGCTAGTCCTTCGTACAGCTACACCTCACATGGATTATTCAGTCCAACAGTGACGGTAACCACATCAAACGGATGCACATCCACATTTACTGTTCCGCAGCCTATCGCTGTGCAAGCCCCCATCATTCCAACATTCAGCGCAAGCAACACCGTAAGCTGCGCTGGGGAGGGAATTCAATTCTGTATACCCGCTCTTGATGGAAATCAATACAGTTGGAATTTTCACGACGAAAGTGGTTGGATTACTATGGCTGAGGATGAAACTTGTATAGAACATATTTACGAAGACACGGGCTATTTCGATCTAAGTCTTAGCATCATAAGCGGTGCGTGCAACCTCATTGACACGCTACCGAATTACATCTACATAGAGCCTCCTGTGGCTCTTTTCGAGTTCAACGTGAGTTGTGGAGACATGCTTACAGTAAGTGTCGCCGACATGAGCATTGGCGCAGAAGGATTATCATGGGATTTTGGTGACGGAAGTGCGCCTGTTTCCAATGTTACTGAGTATACGCATACCTACAGCACTTTTGGAGACTACGAAATAACTCTCACGGCCACAAGCTCAACGATGAGTTGTCCAGATGATAAAACTCACACGGTCAACCTTGCCGTGCCCACCAGCGATGTCACTTTCAGCACTAATACTGGATGCGGTCCTTTGCCTGTGTTTATTCAAAGTACCCAATGGAATAGCCATTGGGACGTAGTTGTGAGCAATGGCTATGAAATACATGTTGACTATTTGCTTGATGAAGAACAGTGGCAGACCGTATACATCCATGATGGCGAAATAGACACGAGTTATGTCGCCTATGGCGGCAACTTCTGGCCCGAAATGCGTTTTTGGTATGAGGGCTGCTATGATTTCACTATCAATGCACTTAATGCCTATGGCTGCTCAAGCAATGCTTTTTACGAAGATGCAGTATGTGTAACTTCTAGCTTTGACTTTGCCTCCTTCACCATAGCGGCTGTGGATCTATGTGAGGATGTGTCATACACGCTAATTCCGAATGCAAACAACATTACATCAGCATCTTGGACCTTCAGTGATGGGGGAACATCCAACGATATTTCACCAACGCACTCTTTCTTGCCTCCGTTTGATTACACCAACGGAATCACCGCCACTGTGGTAGCCACCAACTCGCTTGGATGTATCTCAGAAGTGACCCAAACGGTGGCCACGGACCTTCCCGCTATTCCTTCATTTACGGTGCCAGCAGGTCCGTTTTGCCAAAACTCTCCCATTGCTTTCACGAACACTTCACAAGGCAATTTTATCTCTTCCTCTTGGAACTTTGTTGATCCTGGTTCAGGCTCGAGCAATACATCCAATCTCACTAATCCAGAACATGCTTTTTCTGCGAATGGAATTTATGAGGTGTGTCTAACGGTGACATCTGCTAACGGATGCGAACGCACCTATTGCATGAACGATGGGGTAGAAATAGCGAATCCTGCCGTTTCATTCACCTACAACTCCAACTTCAATAACTGCTTGATGGGTGTGTCATTTGAAAACACTACACCTGGAAATAACACCGCATTCGTATGGGATTTCGGAGACAATCAAGTTGGAACAGGCGCCACAACATTTCACACATATCCACTGGGCGTTTATGATGTATCACTCACTGTTACTAATATCCTCGGGTGCTCCGCAACCTTGGTGGTTCCAGACATTCTGAATTTCGGTGATGTCATCGGGCCTTTTAGTATGGACCTTGACGAAACACCGTGTGCACCGTTCCACGTGAATTTGGCCGCCTATAATATCAACGATAATTCATTTAGTTATTTCTGGGACTTCAATGATGGTAACGGAGATCCAACTGGTAACACACAAGTATCTCACGACTATAAACAAGCTGGAACTTACTGTCCACAGTTGATCATGACCGATCAAAATGGATGTCAGGTATTCGTAGAGTGTCAAAACCCAATTGTTGTCGAGAATCTCACCTTGGCGTTTGAACAACCCGCTGCCATTTGTGCTGGCGAAACTGCAACCATTCAAATTCAAAATGCAGATAACTATGAATGGAGTGGTGGCCCTGTAACCTACGATGAAATCTCTAATTTGTACTTACTCCATCCCGCTACAACAACCCAATATACAGTAACAGGAACACTTGACGACTGTGTCACAACAGAAGTTATTACCGTAACTGTAAATCCGTTACCGGTGCTAGCATTAGAACTACCTGAATATGTTTGTCATCAATCAGAAGGCTTCGAGTTAGTGACAGGTTTACCATCAGGAGGAGCATATTTTGTGGATGACATTCCGACCAACTTTTTCAACGCATCACTAGATCCTGGAATTAAGAGTGTACGTTATGAGTATACTGATGGTAATGGATGTAGCAGCGAGATTACATCAGACGTTTTGATTAGAGCTTTGCCTGAGGTAACACTTGCGCCTATCAATCCCGTATGCGAAGACGCCGGTGCCCTTCTCTTTTCGGGTGGATTGCCTTTGGGTGGTCATTATGAGTTTAATGGGACACAAAGCACACATTTCGATACATCCGTTGGCGCGGGAAATCATAGCGCAACCTATGTCTACTCTGATAGTTTTGGATGTACTAACCAAGCCTCCACACCACTTGTAATTCATGCGCTACCCATCGCACATGTTATTTTGAATGATGTTTGTCAAAATATTGCGCTTCCTATCGGCAACCTTACTTCAGTGAGTGATGGAGTTGTCACTGAATCTTTCTGGCAGTTTGAAGACGGTCCAATATCTTTTTCATTCACACCAACAGGAGTATATTTCGATAGTCCAGGACAAAAAACCATTCACGCCACCTTCACTTCAGAGCATGGATGCAGCATTGACTATGATACCTTGATCCAAGTGTTTCATGTTCCTGTTTCTAGCTTTACCCTTGAGGATGGATGTGAACAAACTCAATTGACATTTCAATCCACTTCCACTATTACTGAGGGAGAGATCGTAGGGTGGGAGTGGATTTTCCAAAATAACTCCATTATCGATGATGCGACCATACTTTATTCATTTACCGATTGGGGCGTACTTCCTGCGACACTAGTAGTAACGAGCGAAATCGGTTGCAGCGATACACTCACTCAGTTTGTAACTGTGCATCCTACACCAGATATTGAACTCAACTTGGAGCCTATTTGTGCCGGTCAAGTAGCTTATTTCAATCCAGATATCACTTTGGGCGCGGGAATCATTACGGATTTCAATTGGGAATTTGATGTGGAGATAGAAGAACCAAACACTCACAACGCAGAACATTTATTCGAAAATCCAGGACAGTATAACATATCTCTGGAAGCGTTGACCAATTTGGGTTGCGCGGGTTTCGCTCAAGGTGTACTCAACGTTTATCCCAATCCCGAAATTGATTTTGTTGTTGATCGAAATACTTATTGTGAAGGAGAATTGATTGAAACCATCGACTTGTCATCCATTGATATTCCAAGCAGCATTGTGGCGTGGCAGTGGTTTGTTGGTGACCAAGAGGTGGACAATTCTCAAAATGCCTCATTCTACTTCAACCAAGCTGGTCTTTGGGACATAACGTTGCGCGCCACGTCAAATCACGGATGCACTTCTGACAGCACCATGCAGCAGCATGTTCAGATTCACCCTAAGCCTGTTGCGGGTTTCAACATCGCTAATAACGAAGTGACTATGTTACAGCCAGTGGTTGTGATTGAAAACGCATCGAGTTTGGATGTGACTGCTTGGTTGTACGACTTTGGCGATGGCAATCTCAGCAGTTACAGTGAAGGGCCGCACGAATACGATGTTTGGGGCGATTACGTCATTACCCAAATTGTAGCCAATACCTTCGGATGTGCTGACACTACTTATCGCAACGTTACAGTAGATCCAGAATTATTATTTTATTTTCCCAATGCTTTTACGCCTGATGGTAACGGCAACAACGATGTTTTCAAGCCTTCTTTTTATGGAAGTGATGTGCTCCAATATGAGTTCACCATCTTTGATCGCTGGGGAAAGATTGTGTTCACCACAACAGATGTTGAGGGATGTTGGGACGGCTCTATCAAGGGAGTAGAAGCTCAAGACGGTGTGTATAACTGGATAATGAAATACAGAAGCACCGATGACCCCATTCTGGCTATACAGCAAGGTAGTGTTACACTTTTGCGATAGTATCTAGAAGTTTTTTAGCTCGAGCCTCCTCTGTGTAAAGGGATTCTATTCTATTTCTGACTGCTTCCATTTTTTCAACCGAATGTCCATTCGGTATGCGTTCCAGTATTGATTTAAGCTCTAGAACATTCTTAGATTGAAGAATGCATCCCTCTTGACCGACAATGTCGGGCATAGCAGCTACTGCTGAAACCACTGGAATACAGCCGCAGAGCATTGCCTCACAAAGGGCATTAGGAAACCCTTCTGACAGTGATAGCTGCAAGTAAATCATCGCCGAATTGTAATATTCTGATAGCTCCGTATTCTTTACTTCTGGCAAATAAGCCAAGTTGTTAAGCTCTGTTGTCTTGCTTCCTCCAATCACGATAAATTTGAAGTCGGGAAGGAGAGCGGCTACTTCTGCTATGAGATCAATACCTTTTAGAATGAATCTTCTTTCTTCCTCAAGACCACCAGCTACAGTGATACACACTCGGTCACGTAGGTTGTGATTAGTAAGAGGCCATTTTTGATGGTCATAACCGTTGGGGATTTCGACGAATGGTGTTGTCAAATTTTCGATAAAGTGCTGAATGCCCTGAAATTTTGGAACCTCACTACAATAGCTTTGTTCGCTTTTTATTAGTGAACGGTGCACGGGAATGATGACATCGGCGTTTTTATAGGAAAAAGACAATGCGCGACTCATCCATTTGTTTTGAAACCCTCCATATCCAATGGATGGAATTGAAACGGCGTCGAAGCCACCAACAACAATCACTAGCTTTTTTCCAAAAAATCTTTTAAAGAGAGCAGGAATTAAAGACTGATAACCCCCGAATTGACAAACGATATAGCGGTAATTTCTTTCCAACAATAAGCGAAAAAACAAGCCTAGCCACACCAATGGAAGCCTCCATTTGGCTTTTGGGGCAAACAGAAGTTCGACTACATCATATTCTAACGAAAGACTCTTTAAATCTTTTATGACGAATGTGGAGCGAGATGGGTATATGTATAATAGCTTTGGTCGCATTAGATATTGGCAAATTTAGGTGAACAAAGCATGATGCTCAGCAAGCGCGTAATTGAATCTTTGATTTTCACAGTTGTGAGCTCCTTGCCCTTTATGAGTGCGCTGGTTTTGTTGCCCTTTTACAGCAATAATCTCAGTACCGAAGACTTCGGGCGACTGAATGTTTATATCAGCATTTCTTTATTATTTCAAGTAATCACGAGTGTGGGAGTGGAGCAATATGTTCCAATATTGTTGAATGATTCAACGAAAAATAGCGACTCGAAAAAACTCTATTACTCTCGAGCATTGGGCCTTCAATTGATCGCTGGCTTAGTGATTATTGGTGTGTTTTTTATTATTGGCAAGGCCGCCTTCCAATCGGTGTTTCCCGCGGAGACTCTATCCTTTTGGCCCTTCGGATTGATGAGTATCGCCACGGGGTTTTTCAATGGATATTTTAGAACACAAACGACTCATCAAACCTATCAACAAGAACGCAGCAAGTTTTACTTTTCAAACATTTTCAATTTCATTTTCACTGTAGCGCTATCGATTTTATTTCTCTATCTTTTTGGAAAAAATGTGATGGGACCGCTGATGGGGCGGTTGGTAAGCGGTGTATTAATATTCCTTTTGGCTCTTTATTTTCAATCGAAAGATTCGCTTCCGCGCGTTGACTTCAAGGGTAGTAAAGAAATTGTGGTGATTAGCTCAACGATGTTTGGATACACCTTTTTGATGTGGCTGCTGAATTATGTGGATCGTTTCATTATCACCAACGAATGCACGATGACAGACGTTGCGATATATGATTTCGCCGCCAAATGCCTTTCGCCTGTGGAGTTTTTATTAATGGGCCTTGGGGGATTTATTTTGCCTAAAATATATTCTAGCTGGGGTGGTGACTACATGCAGCCGCCAATGTCGAAGGCCAAAACCTTGCTTCATTCTTATCTTGTGGCCTCTGTCTTTGGTGTGATTGCTTGTATGGTAGGAATTCCTATTATCGCGCCTTGGTTTGTAAAGAACCCGGAGCTCTATCAATCTTTTTCTCTACTCGGAATTATCGGGATTTCCTTTTTTACACGCACGCTATTCAGTTTGTATATGGGTATTCTGATGTTGCGCAAAGAACCATCGCGCCTAGTTTATGCCTTGTTTTATAGCTCTATCATACACGTCTTCCTGCTAGTGGTGCTCGTTCCAAAATATGGTCTTTTAGGAGCGGTGCTATCGGTGACATTGGGAAAAGTGTTTTCCTTGATTTTCTTGTATTGGCAGTTGCGTGCGCGAGTTGATTTGGATATCAACTATCAAAAAATGATTGCATATCCTGCGTTGGTGGCTATGGTGCTTATTGCCTCATTTGTGAGCGAATCACATATTGGATATGTGGCTTCAACATCTGGCGCGGCTTTATTATCTGTCCTTTTAACCCTCTTTTTCTTCAGGAAGGACCTTGAGCGCGCAAAGAAGCTTTTGTTTGAAAATTAGGGCTATAAAACGTTTATGCGGGCTCCCAATTCATCTCTGTAGTTGCCGCCCACTGGAATCTCTTTATGTAGATCTTGCATAATAACGTTGCCGCCAAGAATCGCTTCAATCTTGTCCATATTCACAATAAAAGATCGGTGAACGCGCTGAAACATTTTTGAGGGCATCTTTTTCTCGACATCCTTCATTGTCGCGTGAATCGTGTATTTGTGATCTTTTGTAATCACTTGCACGTAGTCTTTTAGCGCTTCTACGAAATAAATATCTGAGGTGTTTAATTTCACCAGACGCGACTGATGCTTAACGAAAAGGTGTTCTGCCTCAGATTTGAACTGACTCAGCGACTTGAGCAGATCATTTTCGACTCTTAACTCTTGCTCTTTTTTATGCTTATGCAGCGCCATCTCAATGGTGGTGTGCAAGTCAATTTCCTTGAATGGTTTAAGTATATAACCGTGTGGCTCTGTAATTTTTGCCTTATTCAAAGTTGCCTCATCTGCGTAGGCTGTAAGGAAAATCACCGGGATGTTTATGGCTTCTTTGATTTTCGCAGCGGCCTCTATTCCTGTCATATCGCCTTTGAGCATGATATCCATCAGTGCAATCTCGGGCTTATGTTCAAGGGCCATTTCTATGGCCTTTAGGCCATTATCTGCCTGAGCAATCACATTGTAACCAAGCTTAGTCAAACTGCGCTCAATGTCCTTTCTAACAATGCTTTCGTCTTCTACAATTAGTATATTGGTAGCCATCTAAATTCGGTATTAAAGTGATCTTTAAAGAGGGTGCAATCTTAAGAAAGGATCACAAACGTTTATCAAAAATAATTAAAAAAGAAGTTCCCTCTGACGCGTCGACTTCAATTGTTCCATCAAGCTGTTCTGTGAGTGAATAAACCAATTGGACTCCAAGCGAATCGGTCTTTTCAAACTTGAAGTTTTCTGGAAGTCCGATGCCATCATCTGCAATTTGGAGGAAAATTCTGTTGCTTTTTTCTTTCAACGAGATTGCAAGCTTTCCCTTAGATCGGCCAGCGTAGGCGTATTTCAACGCATTGCTCACCAGCTCATTCACTATCAATCCGCAAGGAATGGCCTGGTCAATGCTCATTTCTACCTCGTCGACATCGGCAACAAAGTCCACATGACAGTTTTGTAGTCGATAGCTTTGAATAAGATTGTAACTCAAGCTCTTGATATACTCAGAAAAATTAATGCTCGAAAAGTCTGTGGTTCGGTACAGCGTCTCGTGAATGAAGGACATGCTCTTGATTCTGTTTTGGCTTTCCTTTAAAATCTCGAGTGTTCCGGGGTCATTGACGTAAGAAGTTTGTAAGTTTAGAATGCTGGAAATCACTTGAAGATTATTCTTTACGCGGTGATGCACCTCTTGGAGTAGCACTTCTTTTTCCTTGAGGGAGTCTCTGATTTTTCTATCAATCTCTTTTCTCTCTGTGTTGTCATAGAAGAGGCAAGAAACTTCTTCTAATTTTTCGTCGAGGTAAACGGGGTTGAGGAATGCTTGCAGCCAAATAACTCTGTTGTCTTTGCTTCGCAGCGGAATCTCGAATTGGCGAGGCTTTCCTTTGAAGGCATCGTCAAAATAAGTAAGTTGTCCTTGATAAAAATCCATTTCAAGGTGACGCTCAAATATCTTCTGAATATTGGTTGTGATTCTTAAATCCTCTTTGAGCTCTGACTTCGCCCACTTCACGAGGTTGTTGTTGAGTGAGGTGATACACCGCTCTTTATTCATTGTCCAGATCATCATGTTCTCTGTACTATTGAATATCGATTCGAGCTTTGCTTTTTGTTCAAGGGCTTTTCTTTCGTTTGCACGAATCTCTGTGATATCGCGCGATACGCCCATAGATCCTACCACATCTCCTTTGTCGTTAACGATCAGCGAAGCCGATAGATAGCTTGTAAATACTTTTCCGGCTTTGGTAATATTTTGTACCTCTCCTGAATAAGATCCTTGCCAGGCAAGTGTGTCCATAACTTCGAAAAGAGATTCCTTGTCAATGTACAAAACTTCTAGTGGTTTTCCCAAAACTTCTTCTGCTTCGTAGCCAAATTGAAGCTGCGACGCCTTGTTGAATTCAATTAGATTTCCATTCTCATCGCAAGCGATGATCATGTCGAGAGAAGACTCAATGATGTTCCTGTTATAGTTTTTTTGCTCCTCCAGTTTTCTTTGAGTAAGTTTATGTTCTTCGATTTCCTTTTTGAGGACGTTGTTAATTTCCTCAATGATGCGCACGCGCATTTGTTCTTGCACCAGCTGCATACGCTCGCTGATGTTGTTCAAAGAAATTTGAATGGACGGTTTGCTCTCGTAAATGGTGAGCGTTGATAAAATTCCGACATCAATCTCCTGACCATTTTGATTTCTAATTCTGACTTCCTTGTAGTCTAACTCTTCTCCTTCGCGCACAGCGGCGAGATCGTTTTTGATATCGATTCGATATTCATCAACGATGTAGTCTGCAAAATAATCGTCATAAACTTCATCTTCGTCTTCAACACCTAGAAGTTCGATGGCGCTAGAGTTCACATATTTGATCTTATCATCCGTTAGGATAATCACAGCGGTTGGAGAATTCTCCAGAAGATTTTTGAATCTTACTGCTGTTTGTTCCAATGTAAACTCCGCTTTTTTCTTGGCGGTTATATCGTGGAGCACGAGTACATTTACCTTCTCGCCTTTGTATGTTAGTTCCGTTCCAGTAACTTCTAGAAAAATAGGCCTACCATTTCTATCGAAGGTTCGTATTTCACTTTTATTCGCTGATGATATCATTAATGACGACTCCACACGGTCTAAATCGACCGGTGCGATGAAGTCAGTAATTTTTTTACCCAAAATATCTATTCTAGAAAAATAGCCGTACAAGACAGCAAACTGATCATTTACATCAATGATCACCCGTTTTGAATCAACAAATACTACACTTTCATGTGAAACGTTTGCGAGGGTCTTAAAGCGTTGTTCACTTTCTTGAAGTGCTCGCTCTGCTTGCTTTTGCTCTGTAATATCGATGATGGTACCGCTGATAATCTTTTGACCTTGATTGTCTACTTCCATAAACGTATTTTCAAGGCAGGTGATGATTTGACCATCTTTCTTTTTCAACTGTAATTCATAGTTGACCAAAACAGGATTTTCCTTAATTTTTTGAAGGAATAAATCTCTATCTTCTGCTGAGGGATAATGCGAATAGGCGTTCTTGGCAAGTAATTCCTCTTCATTTTCATATCCCAACATTTGCGCAAATGCTAAATTGCAACTGATGATTGCACCTTCAAAATAAGTCCTGTAAACACCGGCAACGTTTTTTTCAAAGAGCAGTTTGTATTGATTAATCATGCTCTTCTCTCTGTGTGGCGTGACCCTCATGAGAACAAAGGGCTTATCACTCAAATCAATTTTAGTAAGACTCAACACTTCATTTGGGAGACAGTCGGACTTTGAGTAATAGCCTAAATTGTGAATTGCTTCAAATATTTCCTTCTTTTTCTCTAGTGAAATTTCGTGGTTGATGACTTGGCCTACGGCCCTGTTTTCGTAGCTAACTGCATTGCTGTAGTATTCTCTAAAGGCTGGATTGCATGCTACAATAGAAAAATCATCCAAGCTGATCACAGCAAGGATGTCGTAAGGGTGGTTCAATATGTCCGCAAGCTGCGGGTGATTCATAGGGTGGTTACTCGTCTATTGGTTCTGGCAGTTTTATTTTCTGTCCATTAATTCTGACAGCCAGGCCTGCTTCATACTCTATTTCTAAATCCAAGGTTCCATCTTCGCGATAATATTCCCACTTTCCGTTCAATTCTCCTCCCTCATAACCGCCTCTCATTTTTGGTACACCGTTGTCATACCAATATTTGTGCTTTCCAACTGGCACTCCACTTTGAAATTCGCCTTGAAATGCTTTTTCACCATTGGCATATTTCCAAATCCATTCCCCATTCAATTCCCCATCAAGGTATTCTCCTTCTTCGGTATGGTTGTTTACTAGACATTTCCAAGGACCAGTTTTCAATCCATCCACAAAGTCTCCTTCACAAATTACATTTCCTATGCTATCATATTCCACAGCATGGCCATCCTCTTTTCCTTTTCTGTAAAGCTCTTCTCTCCACGTGGAACCATTTGTGTGAAACCATTTCCATGCTCCTGTTGGTAGGTCATCTTTATACACACCTTTTTGTTCAACCTTTCCAGAAGAAAAGTAGAAGGTCCAGTTGCCATCTTTTTTACCATCTTTATATGATCCTTCTGCTCTAACCTTACCGTCGATAAATAATAATTTCCATGGTCCTTGTCTTCTTCCTATAGAGTCAATCATCCCTATTCCTGTGACAATATCATTTTCATAGATGTATGCTGATACTTGCTTTCCGCTTTGATCATATTCTCGAAAGGTTCCGTTTTTCTTTCCTCCTGAATAACTTCCTTCCATTTTCAAAGAACCATCATCGTAAAATTCCTTTCGAATATCGATAATCGCACTTTGATCAGAATCTACCACCAGCTCACCCATGTCGTATTTTTCCATCTTAATAAGCTTTCCATTTTTATCGAAAAACTTAAAGACTCCATTTCTTTTTCCGTTACTCCAATTGCCTTCTTCTTTTACACTTCCCATTGGATATAGATCTTTCCAGATACCAGTTCTATTTCCTTGTGCGTTGTATCTATTTATGATTTCTTCCGCGTAAATGAACCCATTTCTATACATTGTAACGGTGATAATTCTTCCGTCTTCACCATACTCAAAACCCCTACCTTCTTCTTTATTGTTTGAAAAAGGAATGGTTTTCCTTAAAACACCACTCTCATAGAAGTACTTGGCTTCACCATTTTTGATGTTGTTTACATTCATAAACTCTTCCGCCAATCTTCCTTTGGCATCATAGGTTTGTTCTGGACCTGTTTTTAAATTGTTTTTATAAGTGATTACCCTTTCCAGTGTAGAATCGCTTCTATAGAATTTCCAAGTGGAATCGAGTTCAAAATTTAATCGATAGCCCTCTGATTTGAGGCCTCCGTCTTCATAGTAAGTTCGCCAGTAACCATCGGGCTTGCCGTCCTTCATGGTTCCTTCGCTCGAAACTTTTCCATTTGAATAGAAGTATTGAGTGAACTGGGCATGCGAAGAAAGCGAGGCGAGAAGAAGAAATAACCATGTGGCAAAGATGCACTTCATATTTTCACGTGTAACGTCTTTTTTACAAAGAATTATATAAATATCTTTTTAAAGAAAAATAGTAGTCTTTAGTAAGAGCTGTTCATTTGTTGTAAAAGTTTATGGTGTTTTGCTTGTAAATATAATCTATACACATTCGGTTTGATTTTGTAAACATGTTTTCAGAAGTTGAAAATGATGTCAGTGAGTGGGTTAGGTTGGATATGAACAATTGTGTTAATTTAAGGTGTTTTGATAAACCGTAATTGTTAAGACTGTGTAAAATGTTCAATGCATCGTTAGCAATTACTCCAATAAAAATGAAAGCAAAGTGTCGATTGTTCATTCCTTTTTTTATGTCAAGTAGGAGGGCAATTTTGCAAATTTTTTTCTCAGAAAGTTTTACACGAGAATGAACAAATGAGGGCTTGGTCTTGTGAATAACCGTATTAAGTATATGGTTATTAGGTTTCTGTCGAAACTTTATGGGTCTAATAATCGGTTGAAGAAGTTGTATTTTCACGTGGAAGTCTATTTTACTTTTGCCATATATAAATCAACTATTTATGACGATTCATATCGGAGCTGACCATGCCGGATATGCCCTTAAAGAGCAAGTAAAGGCAAGATTACAACAACAAGGCCATGAAATAAAGGATTACGGCACTTTTTCGGAAGAGAGTACTGATTATCCAGATTATGCTCATCAAACTGCCTCAGCTGTATTTGAAATGGAGGAATTTGGAATTTTGATTTGCGGTTCTGCAAATGGAGTTTGTATGACCGCCAACAAACACCAAGGTATAAGAGCGGCACTTTGTTGGAATAAGGAAGTGGCATCATTGGCACGAGCTCATAATAATGCGAATATCATTTGTATACCAGCTCGTTTTGTTTCTGAGCTAGAAGCGTTTGAAATGGTGGATGTATTTTTAACGACAGCTTTTGAAGGCGGAAGGCATGAAAGACGCGTATCTAAAATTGACTGCTAAAATGAAAAAACTAAATATTCTGATATTGGCGTTGGGCCTCGTTTTTCACGGGGAACAAGTTTTATCTCAAAAAGATAGCGTGGCCGTGAGGTTTGCTAATTCTATTACACCAGAAGAGCTCTCTAAGCATTTGTACATACTGGCCGGAGATGATTATAAGGGAAGGGATACAGGATCGCCCGAGTTGAGAAAGGCGGCAGATTATCTGGCCCAATACTATCAATCTTTGGGCGTGACTCCAGGTATTAATGGTTCTTCATATTTTCAAAATTATCCGCTGAAGCGAGAGAAGGTAGCCTCAGCGAATATTGATTTTCAAGGAACGAGTTATGCCTTTAAAAAGGACTTTTATTCTTTCGGAGGATTCACTATTGATGAATTGAAATTGGAGAAAGTAGTTTTTGCAGGATATGGAATCGATTCTAAAACATACAATGATTATTCAAATATCGATGTTAAAGATGCGGTGGTGATAGTAATGAATGGCGAACCGGTGGATAAGGCAGGAAACTCTATTTTCACGGGGAACAATTCTCGCAGCGAATGGAGTGATGATTTCAGAATTAAGCGTGACGCGGCAGCTAAGAGAGGTGCGAAAGCGATCCTTATCATTGAAGAAAATTTTGATTACATACTCAAGCGCATCAGTTATTTTTTAGATGAACCGCGCATGTCGCTCGAATATCCTACTACTGTTCAAGAAGAGAGTGTGTTGCCATATTATTTCATCTCGCCTTCAATGGCTGAAGGGCTCATGAAATCGGGAAAGAAAAAAGGTATTGATTTTTATAAAAAAAGAATTCAAAAGAAAAAGAGACCCAGCTCAGTTGCCTTGAAAGGTGGAATGAAGATGAGCATGAAGATGGAAGTGGAGCGTTTTAAAGCTGATAATGTGTTGGCTTTTATTGAAGGCAGTGATCCAATTCTCAAAGATGAAGTAGTGGTGATATCTGCGCACTACGATCACGTGGGTGAAATGCAAGGAA
Source organism: Flavobacteriales bacterium (assembly GCA_046309775.1). Classification (GTDB taxonomy): domain Bacteria; phylum Bacteroidota; class Bacteroidia; order Flavobacteriales_D; family Sanyastnellaceae; genus JAIXWP01. Next base: position 28,086 of record JBKCOM010000062.1, on the reverse strand, counting down.
AGATTTATAACGGAGCTGATGACGATGGATCAGGCACTGTGAGCGCTATGGAGATTGGACAAGCTTTTCAACTAGCGAAACTCGAAGGTAAAGGACCAAAGCGCAGCATTTTGATTTTGCACGTAAGTGGCGAAGAAAAAGGACTTTTGGGAAGTGAATGGTATTCAGAATTTCCTATTTATCCATTGGAAAAAACAGTGTGTGATTTGAATATCGACATGATTGGAAGGGTGGATGACGCTCACAAAGACGATCCAAATTATGTTTATATTATTGGTTCAGATAAATTGAGTACAGAGCTGCACATCTTGAGTGAGGCGGCAAACAAGACATACACGTCATTGGAATTAGACTATACTTATAATGATCCAAAGGATCCAAATCGTTTTTACTATCGCAGCGATCATTACAATTTCGCGAAGCATGGAATTCCTGTAATCTTCTATTTCAGCGGAGTTCATGAGGATTATCATCAGCCGGGTGATGACCCCGAAAAAATCATGTATGAGAAAATGTCGAAGATAGCCAAGCTCATTTTCCACACTGCTTGGGAAGTAGCCAATCGTCCGACGAAGCTGCGTGTCGATGTGGTGAATGAGTTTGAGGAAAAATGAAATCTAGATACTAGTGACTAGATACTAACGACTAGATACTAACGACTAGATACTAACGACTAGTGACTAGAGAAGGTGACATTTATTTTACTAAATCTTCGAGGCAGTCGATCCAGGTTTTGGACTCGTTGAGGCTGGGCACGAGTTGAACGTGTTCGCCGCCGTGTTCTTCGAATAACTCTTGATATTCCTCTCCGATTTCGATGGTAGTTTCGAGGCAGTCTGCAACGAATGCGGGGGAGAATACCAATAATTTCTTCGCACCTTTTTTTCCTAATTCTTCAATGACTTCATCGCTAAAAGGTTCGATCCAACCGCGGCCGAGGCGGCTTTGAAAACAAACGGTGTATTTGTCCTCTGGAATTCCTAGGCCAGCGGCCACACTGCGCGTGGTGGCATAACATGTAGCCTTATAACAGAGTTTATTCTCATCATTGATTTCGTGCTCGCAGCTATGATTGCGGCACTTATTGTCTTTATAAATTTTGTCTAGTTGACGTTCTGGAAGGCCGTGGTAGCTGAACAGTACGTGATCGTATTCTTTCCAATCGAAAGCTTGACCGCGCTCGATAAATGCTTTGATGTAGAGAGGGTGATCGTAAAATTGGCTGATGATTTTGATGTGTGGAAACACCCACCAATCTTTTACAATTTTCATCACCTTGTCGATGACCGATCCTGTGCTGGCACTGGCATACTGCGGGAACATGGGCAATACGACCAACTCTTCAGGTTCCCATTCTTGAATGGTGCTGAGCACCGAATCCAGTGATGGGTTTTGATAGCGCATCGCCAAGAAGATGCGTGTATGATTTTTATCGAATCTTTCTTGTAGGAGTTGCTGCACTTGTCGCCCAGAGTGGATGAGTGGAGAGCCGTTTTCTGTCCATAGTTTTTTGTAAACCGCGGCGCTTTTGCGGTGGCGGAATGGTACTATAATACCATTTACAAGAATGGCTCTACCAATCGCGTTGATATCTATGACGCGAGGATCGTTGAGAAACTCGGTCAGATAACGATAGACATCTTTCGGTGCAGGACTATCTGGACTACCCAGATTTACTAATAGTATGGCTCTCTTTTTCATAATTTGCGCAAAGGAAACAATAGTTCTTCAAACAATGTTCGACTTTCGAAAAATTGACAAATTCAAGACGAAATAATTGATATTAAATTAGTAAGCGAAATACTTTGATTTCGTCGATAATTTTTTAGTTTTGGACTTCATTAAATCTTTACATATATGGAACAAAAACAACAATTACCAAATGCTACAGCAGTCTTGGTTTTGGGAATCTTATCATTGGTTTTAACTTGTTTTTATGGACTAGGACTGGTCTTAGGAATTATTGGTGTCGTATTGGGCAACAAAGGAAAGAAGCTTTACCGAAGCAATCCCGAAGTTTACTTGGGATATGGTAACTTAAACGCAGGTTGGATTATGTCCATTATAGGCTTGTGTTTAAGCGCCCTTTATATTATCCTAATTGTTGTTTTTGGAGCAGCATATTTTGCGGCTATTAGCAGTATGATGTGATGCAAATAGATATTGAAGAAAAACCACATTTACCTAATGCTACCACAGTTTTAGTATTAGGTATACTTTCTCTAGTACTCTTTTGTTTTTTTGGTTGGGTGCTCGGAATCATAGGTATTGTCCTAGGAAATAAATCCAGAAAACTTTATTCAAAAAATCCATCAGGTTATACTGGGTATGGAAGTTTACACGCGGGTTGGATTATGTCTATTATAGGTCTCTGTATCAGCGGTATGTATTTTATATGGACTATAATTTACATGCTGATTTGGGGCACTTTATTCATGTCAATTTTTGGAAATATTCAATAGTAAAAGCCCCGGGATTCCCGGGGTTTTTTGTTTAATTCATGATTTGCAATTCGGGAGTTGGAGCTGCTATGGGTGTCGTTTGCTTGAGTATATGATTATTCAATGGTATTGACAGGAATGCCTTGAGATTTTAGCCACGCTTTGGTGCTATGCGGCCAGTTTATTGGGAGGACATTTGTCTTGCTAAACTTAGAAGTATTAGAACGGGTTTCAAGCAGGCTTAGTTCAATATGCAATAAGTATTCATCAGTAGAAGTCAGGCAATTGGTTATAGAGATATGAGAAGGATAGTATCCGCTAAATTCGGAATATTCTATGGTATAGTTGATATCGAATCTTTTGGCGCCAAGAAGTAACCTGTTATAAGCATTTATTAATCCAAAAGAAATTCCGCTAATTTTGGTTAAGGTAAAGTCATCTTTGAAATGATATAAAAATCTTGCTTTTTTGTATTGGTTCAGCGGCCAAAATAATCCCTCTCGTGATAGACAGAATGAACGCAAGTAATCTGAGCCTGAATGTACCGTTGTTATTTTGTCTTTGTTGTTAGAAATGTTCTTCCTAATTAGACTCCAGTCTTTTTTATAATTCCAAAAGCTCTCATTAAGATTACAGTATATAGTACTCAATATTGAAAGCGTATCAAGAATCTTTATGTCAAAGTTTGAATCGGGCTTTTCTAAAAAAAGTAAATCAACGTATTCAAATGAATGAAGCGTTTTCTTATTGTTGAATCTATTGGTTTTTATTCTTAATAAGCAAGTTATTTTCTCTGAATAGCAGGAGCTCTGGTGACTGAAACTTGCAGATAATTGATAGTAGAGGTAATCTGGATTAGTACTTTTTTTTTGTTTCCCTATGTATTTATTTATCGCGTTTATAAATTCCAAGCGGTAGTTTTGAGTTGGACTAATTTCAATTTCACTCATATCATTAGGTCTTAAAGTCAGACCGATGAAGTTTTGACCACTTTGTAAACAGAAACAACTTTCAATGTACCCGAAAGATCGCACGCAAACAATGGAATCTACATAGAGATTTAGCTCATGAAGATTAATTTTCTTTCCAACAGAAAAAGAGTCTTTCGACGCAGAAAATACGTCGAAAGACTTAATTTGAAAAGAGGGTTCTTCTTTATCAAAGCAGTTAATTGATTGTCCGCAGAGGAACGAGGGTATTAGCCAAAGGAATAAGCAGGACAATAATATTTGGCTGTTACGCATCTTGCTACTCAACTGCCGCAGACATTCTTGAAGCATAGTCAAACGAGCAATCTACTTGCCAAGTATAGTTCGGTCCAGGCGGTGTGAACGGGTCTTGGTTTGGAACCCAGCAGTGACCGGATGTGAAAAAAGCTCCAATGTCTTTTCCAGCAGCTCTTATCCAGCGGGGAAGTCGAAGGCTGTTGATGGCTGGACTATTGTCGGATGGATTATGAGATAAGTTCATGAGTTTAGTGTGCCATTTGTGGGTTGGATCTGATTCGACATCGTTCCAATATTGTCCGCTGGCTCTAGCTATCGCCACCGCCCCTAGAAAAAGCGCAGCCTCATTCCCTTCAAAGGTGTTTTCGTTGTAAACTACTTTATATTTATTGTGAATGTTTGCCTCTATTTTGTCTAGTCTACTGTGAAAATCGGCTAGGTCATTGGATTTTGTGAGGGTTTCGAATATTTCAAGAGCAGTGAAATAGAAGTCCCTGCTAATTCTCTGATCTGTGACCAACTGCATCACAGCGCTATTCGGACTTTTTGCCAAGATGGATTCATTGTAAGCGTATGCAGCTTGAAATTCGCTCCAGTTATTCTGCATCGCCGAATTGGTTAAAACTTGGAAGTTGTATAAACTACCCCAATCGAAAATGTCTTTTCCTGTTTTAGTATTAAAATCTGGCATTTCAGAGATGTAATCCAAAAAGAGATTGTGTTCAATCCCAAACGATTCAAAGCTTGTAGAAGCGCTATTAGATTTTTGGTGTCGATTATTTTCGAAGCTACCTAACTTCGAGTTTCGTTCTTCTTCGCTCTTTGAACAAGAGGTATAGAGTAGTGGCACACAAATAAGAAGGAATGAAATTGAGGCGATGCCAATTTTAGATTTGCAATTGTTGCATTTCTGGATTGTTGGATTGTTTTCATGTTATTTTTAATTTTAGTAAGCCAAAAGAATAAAAATTAAAATGAAAAAAAAAACGTTTTAACAAAAACCTGCATCTTATGCGAAAAAAGTGAGTTTTTCGAATCCACAAATCGCAAAGACTAATCGTTTCGTCCTTCCTCCGTCGCTTTGTCCCTCTGTCGCTCCGTCGCTGTTTAGATTTATCTTTGTACTATGATACTTCCTGTTCGCGGCATTGCGCCGAAGTTTGGTGATGATTGTTATATCGCCGAAAACGCTACTATCGTTGGTGAGGTAGAGGCGGGTAATCAATGTTCTTTTTGGTTCAATGCTGTAGTGCGCGGAGATGTGCATTACATCAAGATGGGCAATAAAGTCAACGTACAAGATGGAGCGGTGATTCATTGCACGTATCAGAAAGCGCCGACAACGATTGGGAATAATGTTTCCATCGGTCACCGCGCTATTGTGCATGGATGTACGATTCATGACAATGTGCTGATTGGAATGGGTGCGATTGTGATGGATAATTGTGTGGTGGAAAGCAATAGCATCATCGCGGCGGGCGCTGTGTTGCTAGAGGGAACCCATGTTCCGTCGGGCAGCATCTTTGCGGGAGTGCCGGCGAAAAAAGTCAAAGAAGTTTCGAAAGAATTATTTGAGGGAGAAATTGAACGCATTTCAAACAACTATGTAATGTACAGCTCATGGTTTAAGAAATGATAAAAATGAAACACTTCTTTCTTCCTTTACTAGCTCTGCTTTTTCACGTGGAATCAGCAGCGCAGCGATTGATAACTTACAATCCGATTTTCGAATGGGTGGATGAAAAGGAAACAGTAACGATCCATTCTTTCGAAGGAGGTGGTCAGCAATACAGCTACGAGAAACTATTAAATAAAAAACTAGACCGCCTCGATAGTGTGGTGATTTGGACAAATGGAACTCGCGAATTTTTACCAGGATTTGATTTGAATGAAAATGGTCAGGGAAAAATAAACACTCCTGAAGAGGCCGATACACTTTGGTTTTATGCGCGAACGAAGAAAGCGGTGTACTATCATGATTATGAAATGATGCAGGGATCTTCGCGCGCGTTCAATGTTTTTTTTACTGAAAAACCTCATTTACAAATTCGTCACGGATTCTTGAACCTTCCTATGCGCGTCGATAAAGAATCTTATGTCATTGTAAGAGATTTTGTGACGTGCCGATCGAATGATGATTGGAATAAGCAAGTAGCGTCATGGTCTGCACAATACAAAGGGGTGGTATTATTCAATACTGATCGGGACGTAAGATTGAATTTTCTTGGAAAGAAAAAAGAGTATACAACTGAAGTGTTGAGGGCCATATCTGCAAATGAGAAAGTGGCCTTTGTATCCGTGGTACTATTTGATGTTTTGGGAAATGTGGATACCTATTTTAATTCACATTTTCTCACGGTTTACACTGAGTTGAACTCGGAAAGAGTATTAGAGATTGCTGGTAAATATGGCTTTGAACTTATTCCCGATGGACGCAATGGAAAACGTTATGTGTTGCGATATACGAAGAGCAAGAAATTAGATGAAGCGTATATTCGAAATTGCAAAAAGCTCCTTTCGGAGCTTTCTGCAAAATACGGAACGAATGATTTTTATCACGAAGTAAGACTGGACTAAGTCTTATTTTCCGCAGTAGATAAAGCCCATTTCAAAACCTCCACGGCGTCCACTGTATCTCATCAAATCACTGGTTACAATGTCATAACTGATACGGAATGTATTGTTTTTGTGACGCATTCCCAAGTGCAACACCACGCTGTCTTGTACGCGTACGGCAGCACCTCCGAGAACACTATAGCCTGTATTTTGCAACTTGTAAGCAGTAATGATTCCAGCATTTATTTCACGCGCCTTTGCCTGACTCATGTATAGCACAGAAGGCGTCACTGTGATGTATTCTCCTAAGTACACATCACAATTGAAAATACCATTGAAGCGCATCGGCAAGCGGGCGGTTTGTCCGGTAAATGATTCGTTTGGTCTGTTGATGTGATACAACGACAATCCAATAGAAGGATCGAAGCGCTTTTTCTTATCGGTGTATTTGTAAAAAATACCAAAACTCGCGTCGAATTTGAGGATGCTCATGTCTGGAAGATCTTCTCCATTGGGAAGTGTAGGATCTAAACCAAAGGCTGAATTGTATTGATTTTCGAATAATAAATCTCTTTGCGAAAATTTCTTCTGATACAATCCGATTTGAAATCCCGTTGACAAAAAGTGGTCTTTACTTTTTGGATCGGTGATTTGATAGGCGCCAGAAGCTGCCATTGAAAATGTATCAAAGTTGGAAGCTCCCGCGATGTGATTCATCAAAAGTAAACCCGCTCCGAAGCGTTTCATCTTCATGTCGTAACCCGCGCCTACGGCGCTGTACGGCTTACCATTGAGCTTTTGCCACTGCGAACGATAAGTACCAGCGAAGCGATATTTGATGTTGTCTTTGGCAGAATACATTCCTGTTTGAGCAGGATTGTAATACAAAGGCAACATATCAAATTGAGATAAGTGAAAGTCTTGTGCTTTGATAGATATTCCCACCAACGAGAACATCAAGACAATAACGGTAAGGATAAAATTCTTTTTCATGATGTTGGTTGTTGAGGTGAATTATCTGATTAGGGTTACGTTGCCTGACATTTTGATGTTCTTTCCATCGATGGATTTACCGGAGACGGTGTAGACATAGACACCCACGGGTTGGGCGGTGCCTTGATAAGTGCCGTCCCAGAAGCCTTTTGGATCATTGGTGGAGAAGATGAGATTGCCCCAGCCGTTGAATATTTTGAATTCAACAGATTCGAAAGGTCCGCCCAGCACTCGAAGTACATCATTACCGCCATCACCATTTGGACTGAATCCGGTAGGAACAGCGATTGGCTCGATGGCCTTTGAAAGCGCCTGAATAACCGATACGATGGTATCGCTACACCCGGCGGTATTCGTTACAACCAGCGTCACTCCATATTGACCTTCGGCAGGGAAAGTAACTGTTGGATTCTGAGAAGAACTGGTAGCTCCGTTTTCAAATGACCAATTCCACGACGCGGCGCCAACCGATTCGTCAGTGAATACTACATTGAGCTCATCGTCTGAAAGACTAGAGAAGGCGGCAGTTGGAACTGCCTCTACAATGATAGTGATGGCGTCTGTCGCTTCTGGACATTGCTGATTGTTGGTAGAAGTAAGTGAAAGCTCAATTGTGCCGATAGCCAAGTCAGATGCACTTAGGATGTATGTGTTTATTAACTCATCCGCACTGAAAGCAAAAGCACCCGTTCCGGTCGTATTCCAAATACCAGTGGATACAGAGCCCGTAATGATTCCGGAAAGATCAATTTCTGTTTGATCACCGCAGATAACTCTGTCTGGTCCTGCGTTTACGACTGTAGTAGGAATAATGGTAATCACTAACTCATCCGATACAACAGGACACGCTCCGTTGGAGTTGCTCGAGAGGGTTAGTGTAACAGAGCCCGTTGAGATATCCGATGCTGAAATGTTGTAGGTATTGTTTAGTGTCGTGTTCGCGTTGGTAAATGAACCCGTTCCAGAGGCGTTCCAACTTGCACTTCCAGAGGAGCTGATTACATTACCAATAATGGTTACCGCAGTTTCTGCCGCGCAGATCGTTTGGTCAGCGCCCGCATTGACAACAGCAAGTGTATTGATGTCTATTCGAAGTGTGTCGTTGGCAGGAGCGCATAGTCCAGTATTGTTAGCTGAGAGTACGAGCTCAACGAATCCATTTTGAATATCACCCGCAGATGGGGCATAGAATTGCGTTTCGCCAAATATGCTTGACGGGCCGAATGTTCCAGTTCCAAGTGTGGACCAGGCACCAGTAGTAGAAGCACCGCCAATATTACCAGCAAGATTTATTTCTTCTTGAGTGCTACACACCGTCAAGTTATTTCCAGCAGAAACGCTTGATACAGGCGTGATGCTGACGAGAAGTGTATCGTATCCAGGCTCACAGCTACCATTGTTGGTGCTTACTAAATAGAAGCTGAGTGAACCGAGCAAACGATCGGTTTCTGAAAGTGAATAGATTGCATTGAGATCAGAATTGTTTGAGAAGGCACCACTACCATTGGTAGTCCAATTGCCTTGAGTGGCGCCACCAGTAACGATTCCAGAAAGATTGATTTCATCTTGTGAAGCACAGATTTGCGCATCATTGCCCGCCTGAACAAATACACTTGAGCTGAAGGTAATTGTCATTTCATCCGTCACCACAGGGCAGTTTCCGGTGTTGGTTGGAGTAAGTGTAAATGTTAGGCTTCCGGATAGGCGGTCAGCTTCGCTAAATTCGTAAATGGCGTTGAGGGCGTTTGCATCAGGAATGAAATTACCAGAACCTGTTGTAGTCCAAACACCTGTTGTAGTGCCGTTGGCGATGAGCCCTTGCAATTGTGTAACATCCGCTGAGATACACACCGTTTGATCTTGTCCCGCGTTTACTGCAATGCCCGAAGACATTGTCAAAGTAACAACATCAGAAACAGGCAAACAGTTGCCAATACCAGTCGTGGTGATTGTGAGACTGACGGAACCGAGTGATTGTTCGGTTTGTGTTGGAGCATAGGTAACATTCGCACTAGTGGCGTTTGGAGTGAAAGAACCGCTTCCGCCGCTCCACACAATGCCTGTCGCATTCGTGAAGTTTGCTGATAAGTTGAACACAGGATTTTCTCCACAAACAAATTGGTCGACCCCAGCATTTACTGTGGGTGCAGGTGTGAAGTTGATGGTCATGTCGTCACTTGCGCTATTACAGCTATTAGTTGCAGACCAAGTAAGAGTCACGTTTCCATTGATGACGTCTTGTTCAGACGCTTGATAGATGGCGTTTGGAGCAGTGCTTGAAGGCGAGAAGACACCCGTGCCCGAGCTCGTCCAAACACCTGTCGTGGCAGCGCCAGTTAGAGAACCAGCAAGCTGAACATTGGCATTATTACCACAGACGGTTTGATTGGGTCCTGCATTCGCACCCCCAATATTGAAAATATTTAATGTCATTTGATCGGATACTGCAGCGCAGGATCCGTTGTTGGTAGTAGTGAGTGTAAGCGTGATAATTTGTGACGCTACATCTGCTGGCGAAGGAGTGTAGGTGGCATTAAGGGCAGTGTTGTTAGGGCTGAAAGAACCTGAGCCACTTGTGGTCCATACACCAGTAGGTATACCGCCTGTGATTTGACCCTCTAATTGAATAGAGGTTTGATCAGCACAGATGGTTTGATTGGCGCCTGCATTGACAGTGCGCGCTGGTGTGATGGTTAATGTCAATGTATCCACTGCCTGATTGCAACTGTTGGCTGTGAGGAAAATGAATACCTCACCAGATGCGATGTCTGTAGCGCTAGGCGTATATGTGGCGTTGAGTGCGTTGATGCTTGGATTGAATGTTCCTGTACCAGTGGTGCCCCACTGACCAGAAGTGGCTCCACCACCGATGATACCGCTGATATTGATTACAGCATTGTTTCCGCAAACTGTTTGATTAGCTCCTGCATTTGCAAGACCTGCGGGAAGAATGACGATGTTCATTTGATCGGTGACTGCATTGCAAGTACCATTAGAAGTGGAAGTAAGGGTGAGCGTAACCGAGCCAAAGAGGCTGTCTGCAGCGCTGCATTCATAGATGGCATTGAGAGCTGTGTTGTTAGGAATAAATGTTCCACTGCCAGATGTAGACCATACTCCCGTGTTTGAGGTACCGCTCACGCTTCCGCTGAGCTGCACGTTGAGATTGCTCACACAGATGGTTTGATCTAGTCCTGCATTAACTTCAGGAGCTGGAACGATGTCAATGATCACAGAAGATGTTTCTGGAAGGCAGAGTCCATTTCCGGTGGAAGTCAAGGTGAGAACAAGACCACCATTATTTATCTCCGATGCACTTGGAATGTATTGTGCGTTTAATGCATTTGCATTCGGTACAAATGTACCGCTTCCGCCAGACCATGTTCCGCCATTGGCAATTGCCACAGAACCGTTGAGATTTACAGCTGCGTTATTTTCACATGAAACAAGCGTGTTTCCTGCGTTGACAACAGGAGATGGAGTGTAGTTGATACGCATCACATCGGTTACCGCAAGGCAAGTACCGTTGCCGGAGGTGGTAAGCGTAAGTTCTACAAAACCATTTGCAATTTCTGTTGCCGTAGGTTGGTAAGACGCATTGAGTGCGTTGGCAGATGGAGAGAATACACCAAGACCACCTGACCATTGGCCCCCTGCCGCAAAATTGATGAAACCATTAAGGTTGACTAGAGGATTATTTCCACAAACGGTTTGATCACTTCCTGCATTGGCTATAGGCGCTGGAGCGAATGTAATTACGACATCATCGCTAACAGGGCTGCACGTTCCGTTGCCAGTAGAAGTAAGCGTGAGCGTCAAGCTACCAAGGGCAATCTCTGCGGCGGTAGGAGTATATGTGGCGTTGAGCACCGTTGGAGATGGGAAGTAGGTACCAGCGCCCCCAGTCCACACGCCCCCGAGCGCATTGAATACCTGGCCGCTCAACGACACCGTTGAATTATTGGCACATGCACTGATATTCAAACCAGCATTTACAATTGGCGCCGGAGCGATTGTAATCGTAACTTGATCGGTTACTTGATTACAAAGTCCATTGCCTGTGGTGGTGAGTGTAAGTGTTACAGAACCTATTGCTATTTCTGTTGCGGTCGGTGTATATGTTGCATTGAGCGTGTTTGCATTTGGAGAAAATGAGCCATTACCTCCGCTCCACACGCCGCCTGTAGCAACGGTTACAGAGCCGTTCAATGTTGCTGTCGCATTATTTGCACACACTAAAATGTCTGAACCAGCATTCGCTGTTGGTGCTGCGGTGAATTGAATTGTTATTTGATCTGTAACTGCAGTACACAAACCATTACCTGTTGAAGTAAGCGTGAGCGTGATGCTTCCCGAAGCTATTTCAGCAGCTGTTGGTGTGTAAGTTGCGTTTAATGTATTGTTGTTTGGTGAGAATAATCCGAGACCTCCAGACCATTGACCGCCTGTGGCGATGGTTACAGCACCAGCAAGGTTTATTGCCGCGTTGTTTGCGCAGCGCACTTGATCTGGACCAGCATTCACAGTTGGAGCAGCGGTGTAGTTGATTACCATTTGGTCTGTAACAGCCACACAGAGCCCATTTCCGGTGGATGTCAATGTGAGCGTTACACTACCCGCTGTGATTTCTGCTGCTGTAGGAGTATAAATAGCGTTGAGTGTATTTGCGTTTGGTGAAAATGTTCCGGCACCTCCTGTCCATATTCCGCCTGTAGCATTTGTAACACTTCCAGCTAATGTTACGGCTGCATTGTTTGCACAGGCCGTGCGGTCTGTACCCGCGTTTACGATAGGCGCTGGAGTAATCGTTATCAATACTTGATCTGTCACTTGATTACAAAGTCCATTGCCTGTTGTGGTAAGTGTGAGTGTAACGGCACCAGCATTTCTTTCAGCTAAAGAGGGAGTGTATGTTGCATTGAGTGCGTTTGCATTTGGAGAGAATGTTCCGGTGCCTCCGCTCCAGACACCGCCAGTGGCAATGGATACAGATCCGTTAAGTGATGCTGTTGCATTGTTTGCGCAGACTGTAATATCGGCGCCAGCATTAGCGGTAGGTGCAGCGGTGAATTGAATGGTCACTTGATCGGTAACCGCAGTACACAAACCATTGCCAGTAGATGTAAGCGTAAGAGTAATGCTTCCCGAGGCAATTTCTGTTGCTGTTGGGGTGTATGTTGCATTTAGAGTGTTGTTGTTTGGTGAGAAAATTCCGAGGCCACCAGACCATTGTCCGCCAGAGGCAATAGTAACGGCTCCTGCAAGGTTGATGGTAGCATTGTTGGCACATCGCACTTGATCTGGACCAGCATTTACGGTTGGAGCTGCGCTATAGCTAATGATCATTTGATCGGTTACTGCTACACAAGATCCGTTTCCAGTAGAGGTCAATGTAAGTGTGACACTACCAGCGCTGATTTCTGCTGCTGTAGGAGTATAGATTGCGTTGAGTGTATTTGCATTAGGTGAGAATGTTCCGGCGCCTCCGGACCATTGTCCGCCTGCTGCATTTGTGATAGAGCCAGCGAGCGTCACGGCTGCGTTATTTGCGCAGGCGGTGCGGTCTGTGCCGGCATTTACGATTGGAGCAGGCGTGATGGTGATGAGCACTTGGTCGGTCACCTGCGTGCATAATCCGTTGCCTGTTGTAGTCAGCGTAAGTGTCACCGACCCGGCTGTTCTTTCTGCCAATGAAGGTGTGTATGTTGCGTTAAGTGTATTTGCATTAGGAGAAAATGTTCCGGCGCCGCCACTCCAGACGCCTCCTGTAGCAACGGTTACAGCACCATTGAGTGTTGCTGTGGCATTGTTTGCACATACAGTGATATCTGCGCCGGCATTGGCTGTTGGTGCGGGCGTGAAGGTGATGATTACCTGATCTGTTGCGGCCAAACATTGACCATTGCCAGTAGTTGTCAAAGTGAGTGTAACACTTCCATTTGCTCTTTCAGCGGCAGTAGGAGTGTATGTTGCATTGAGTGCATTTGCGTTTGGAGAGAACGTGCCTAATCCGCCAGACCACTGACCTCCAGAGGCGATGGTAACACTGCCGGCTAGGGTTGCATTGGCATTGTTAGCACAACGGGTGATATCGGCACCAGCATTGGCTGTGGGTGGTGTGGTGTAAAAAATAGTTACTTGATCACCCACACTATTACACAATCCATTTCCTGTGGAAGTCAATGTGAGTGTGACGCTGCCCGCAAGTATTTCGGCTGCTGTTGGTGTATACACGGCATTGAGAGTATTTGCCGAAGGGGCAAAGCTGCCTGCTCCGCCTGTCCATACACCCCCAGTGGCAATGGTTATAGAACCAGCAAGGGTCACAGCAGCATTGTTTCCGCATCTCGTAACATCCGCGCCAGCGTTTACGACTGGAGCGGCAGTGAAGGTGATGACTACGTTGTCTGAAATGGGATTACAAATTCCGTTTCCTGTAGTAGTCAGTGTAAGTGCTAATGAACCAGCATTGAGTTCCGCGGTAGTTGGCACGTACACGGCATTGAGCGTTGTGTTGTTTGGAATAAATGTTCCTGAGCCACCTGTCCAAATTCCGCCTGTGGCAACGGTTACAGCACCGTTTAGTGATACGTTTGAATTGTTTCGACAAACGGTTTGATCAACACCCGCGTTTACTGTAGGCGCTGGACTAATCGTAAGCGTCATCACATCAGAAATAGGAGTACATGCTCCTGTAGATGTAAGAGTAAGCGTTACGTTTCCAGCTGCAGCATCTGCTGCACTTGGAGTATATACTGCATTCAAAGTAGTATTATTGGGAGTGAAGCTACCCGTTCCTGAGGAGCTCCAAATACCGGTTGTGGTACCACCAGAAACAGCGCCATTGAGTGTAGCTGTGGCGTTGGCACAAATGGTTTGATCAGCACCAGCAGACGCTGTAATAGGAGCAACGAATTCGGAGAAGTATCCATATTTACAACCAGAAGAAGCGCCTCCATTACCAAGACCAAGGGCGAATACGTCGATGCTATTGGTGATGCGGAAAGTTTGGTCAACGGGTATTTGTGTAGTGTTGTAAGTAATGCGCGCAGCGCTCCAAACCCCTCCAGTTCCTGGCACTTGCACGAATGCTGTGGTTGGAATTGTAGCAGTGCCCGGGCCAGTAATGGTAAATCCATTTACAGCGGCGGTGCGACAAAGAATGGTTAGATAAAATGTTTGGCTAGATCCACGAACAAAGTTAACGGCCTGAGAACCCGCACAATTGAGTGGAGGCAATTGAGCCATCCCCATTTCACAGCCGAATCCTGTGATGTGCATGGCGTAAGTGGGCTCCGTGCATCGAATGTAAACAGAGTTATCGAGCCCAGTGGACAAGTAGTCCATATCAATACGATAATATTCACCTGCAAAAAGTGTGGCTATGGGAGTGGCGCTTCCATTGATGAATACACGGGTGTTATTTCGTGTAGCCATCAATACAACGCTTTCATCACCGTTGCTTGCTAATGCACCTTTTACGGCGATGTAGTCTGTTCCCACAACATCGGTAGGAACGATTTGGTCGCCTAGAATATCAAAACAACCACCAGCAGGGCTGCGATTGGAGTCGTCTTTTAAAGAAACAGTAACGGGCTTATCAGAAAGCACCACAGCTCCTGAAGGGTGTGTGCTGGGTAATGTATAATTAGCGCCAGTCCAACCGCAAGAATAGGTTTGTCCAGCATTTAGAGTAATCGAAAATTGTTGCAACGCGGGATATCCGTCCACAGGTGTTGGAGAATAGATGGTGACAACGGTATTGTTTTCTGTTGCACAAATGTCGAATGAGGCAAATGCGAAATGTGGTGACGCGAATGTTTGATTGGGAAATGCAGCGTGTTTGTGAAGTGGAATATAAAACTCCGTTCCCAGAGCGTTTGGTCCTTTTAACGCCCAGATGTCGGTGTTATTGGTGTTTGCGCACTCGTAGTAACAAGTAATGGATGTGGTAGCCTGCACGCGAAGACCAGTGTTAACAATGGTATTTGTTGGTCTTGTTTCGAGAACGGATTTGAATGCGGTTAAATTGATGCGTTGCGACTCGTTGGCGGCAAGGGTTACTACAATTGGAGCACCTCCATTAAAAGTAGGGTTGGCTGGCTGTGAAATCGTTACAGTCGATGCTTGACCCGTGGATGAGACAAATAGAAAAAGGGGCTCTCCACCCGGACTATTATGGAGATCCGTAATGTCTGGTGGTGCAAACCAGAAATCCGTTCCACTTTGTGCAAGCGTTATGTTGCTCGTACAAATGGTCCATGTAAGTAAGATGAGAGATAGAAAACGAGTAAAATTTGGTAGCATGAAAAGCCAATTTGGTTCTTTCTTTACGCGAGCTTGCCGCAACAGGTTTCGCAGGATGTGTTAAATGTGAATCCATGATTTTTAGTATTTTCGTGCTGAAACCTCAAATAAAATCTAACATGAAAAGATTGATTGTTGCGCTTGTCTTCCTCATGTATCCGTTGTTTTTCATTGGTCAGACAGATGTGGTCACCTACGCGGGCAATTCTGGTAAGGAAACGTTTTATGATGTTATGCAAATCAGTGACGGAACATTCCTCGTAACGGGATATTGCGAAAACTTGGATTGGATAGCACCAGAGATCACGAGAGTAGAGCTTTCGTATCCAGGAACAATTTCGAATGGGCAAGGCACTAATCGCTACGGGATTATTCTTCATTTTAACTCTTCGCTTACGCAGTTACTGCAAGTCGTTCACTTTCCTCAGGGTGATGTAGAAGATGTTCGTTTTATTAAAACGAATACTTTGCCTTATGCCGCGACGGGCGATTTGTTTATCAGCTGCAATACAAGTGATACAGATAACAACAACGGTGGCTATTTGCTGGCGAAATTGAATTCAAATTTTGTGGATGCAACACCGTCTTCCTGTGTGTGGACGAGACAAGTGTGGGCAAAGAATTACGCAAAGGAAAGTCATCCTTGGGATGTTACGAGCGATGGTGAGATATATTATGTGAGCGGGGAATCTCACGCCTATGATTGGAGTGCGATGTATTGTCTCAATGCTAATGGTGAGCGACGAGTAGTCGAAAATTGGCGCACGCATTGGCAAGTACAAGGAGGAGAGTGGAAGGGCACTCCCGCTTCGTCTTATAGCGGCTCGAGCAGTTTGAGTTATAGTGGTATTGTGATGAAGTCTTGGGGACGCTGCGAAATGCGCTCTTGGACACAAGAGGAATTTGACGCCATCCTTCCTGATGGAAATGGCGGGACGAAAAAGGGAACATGGCCAGCGGACTTTTTCTATACAGGTCCTTGCGATATTAATAATGTGACAGCGGAGAGTCCGGGATACAATGGTTATTCGCCCGAATCATGTTGCCCTGTGTGGGGAGCGTCGTCGATAGTGGTTGATAGACGCGACAATCACGTTTATCTAGGAATGAATTTTAAATCGTATTACAATTTTCCAGAAGGTGGAGGAACGCCTGATTTTGAACCAGCCGTGATTGCTTTCGATGATCAAGGTGCGGTAAAATGGTGGAGTAGGCTTTATCATGAAATAAATCCAGAAGGTGAGATTCAACCCTCCATTCCCGATCAATATGTGGACGCATTGGCAATAGATTATAGCAGTGATAAACTAGTGGTGGGTGCACGCTGTCATGGAAATAATACCGAGAATTTATGGGAGGGAAATGAGATTATAAATAACCCCAGTGCACAAGGTTTTCAAAATCGGTTTACAGGAACTCAAGGGGACATTCATATTTCGTGGTTGGGAAAGTTGACTTTGGCTGAGGGTAATTTGATGAACTCTACCTATATGGCGGAGTATTCGGAGGGCGCTACCAATTTTGGAGCGGCACATCCTGATCCAAACCTTGACGGCTGGCCGAATCCAAATGGAGGATGGCCCAATGTGAATACAACTCGCATGGCTAAAAACGCACTTGAAGTGGCAAGTGATGGAAAGGTAGGGGTTGTAGCTCTAGGAAGAAGAACAATTACTACAGCAAATGCATATCAGAAGATGGTGAAGCCACAATATGGTGGGTCGAGTTGTTGGAATAGTTTCGTGCGGCTTTACGAAGAAGATTTCAATGTGCCGGTATATAGCTCTCTCGTCGTTGGTGATTGGGATACGCTTACACAAGCGGGTGGAGGCAACACGGAGTTGTATGGTTTATATAAAACAACTGATGGTATGGTAGCAGTCGGAAGGCATTATGCGACATCAGGTGTCGCGGATGGTGAGTCTATTCCTGTGAACAATGTGCCCACGTGGGGAGTGAATGCTCCGAGCAATGAAAGCGCTATTTTAGTTTATTACAAAGCGGATAATATGATTAATCCGAATGATGGCGCAGGATCGCTTCAAGTACAAGAAAGTGCTCGTGTAAATGTGAGAATGTATCCGAACCCAACAGAAGGCACTTTGCAATTTGACCAGAGTCTGAGCCATATTGTCGTAATAGACGTTTTTGGAAAAGTAGTCTTGGACTTTGGCCCGCAGGAAAGGAGAGAGATTGATTTGATTACACTTTCTCAAGGAACCTATGTTATAAAAGCAAGAAGTAAAAAAGGAAAAATTATGGATCGAGTGATCGTTCGGTAATTTATCTTTTTTTCAAAAAAACCGAATGAATGTTCGGCGAAGGAACACCGCAATCGACAAGCATTTGATTCCATTGAGAGCTGATTTTAATGGAATCATTTTCTTGATCCCCTAAAACCCAAATGTGGTTTACTTTCGAAAGAACTTTTTTATTCCTTTCTCCGAATTTACTATTGAGTAAGAGTGATTTGAATGACTGCGCGGAAATCAATTCTACTCCGGTTTCGATGGAAGGATTGACATCATCAATGACCAAGTATTCTGTGGTGCTCCAGTCCCAAAGAAGGCCTAATTCATAGGGGTTTGCGTTGCTCTTTTGAAAATACTCGTCAAGAAGTTTTGTGGCAGAAGAATAGTGAGCCTTTTTATTTTTTATTGCCTTTTCATTTGCGATAGCGACACTCAATGATGTTTTGCCGCTTCTATGGGCGCCAAATATTAGGAGGTGTTGTCCTTCATTATCGTCGCTCATAAAGCGTACAATTTTATCGCGGTCTTCATTTGAGAATGCTACCTCGAGTTGGCTCAGGCGCGCTTGAAAAGGAAACTTTGCTTCTTGTTGATACATCTTGGTGACATACCAAAAACGAATGGGGTATAATAACAGAGCCAATAATACAAGGGCTATGTAGAGCATTTGAATGTTTCCGCTCATAGCGTAAGCGGCCATGAATGCGCCAAATGCGAAGAAAACCACGTCTGTAGAAGTGTCAAATATCAAGTTGCCCCAACTAGGCTTGAATGTTTTATTGACAGTATTTTTTTTTCTTAAAGGATAAAATAAATTGAACACTTCAAATGCAAACCATAGTCCCGAGATGCTTAATCCGGCTATAAGTTCAGGGCTCAACGAAGTACTTGAGTTATCAATAATTTTGTACAAAGCCATAGCAGGAAAGAATCCCAATGAGAAATGGCCTAACTGGTTTGCAAGCCAAGAGTAAGTGAGTGTAACGCCTCTGTGAGAATCTTTTCCAATTAAATCTCGAATGAGTTGGTGAAAGATGTTTTTTCCTGAAAGATGTTTTTCAGCCATGGTAGTCTTGTTTAAGAAGAAGTAGCAGGATTTGGCAAAGTAATTTTAAAAGTCGTTCCTATTCCAACCTCACTTTGAACGGAAATGGTTCCGTTCATTGCTTCTATTTGATTTTTTACCATAAACAAACCAAGGCCACGACTATCCTCGCGCTCGTGGAATGTTTTATAAAGATGAAATATCTTTTTGCCATGACGCTGCAAATCGATGCCGAGGCCATTGTCTTTTACCGAAATATTGACTTGCCCAAACACACTCTCCGCAGTAATGGCTAGATATGAGTCTTTATCAGGATCTGAATATTTGATGGCATTGCTAATGAGATTTAGCAAAATACTGTCGAGAAATGCAGGAACGATTGTGATCATGATGTCATCAGGAACATGAATAATGGCACTGATATTTTTTTGCGCCATCAATGCTTCGAGAGCACCAATTGTTTTTTGAACCTCTTCTTTTAGATTGAGGGTTTCTTTTGGTTGTTTTAATTTCTGATTTATTTCTAAAATTTCATTGAGGTTGAAAATTGTTTCTTCGAGCTTCTTAGTGCTTGTTTTCAGCATGTCGAAGAAAGACACCTTTTCATTTTCAGAATCGCTGGTTTCAATGAAATCGACGATGGATGAGAGGTTGGCGGAATGACTTCGAATATTATGTGATAGAATTTGCGAGAAGGATTGTAGTTGAGCGTTCTGATATTGGAGAATTTCATTCGCTTTTTTTAATTCCAGCTCAGCCATTTTCCGGGGCGTTATGTCGCGCGATGTTATGATGAGCGCCCGAATTTGAGGATTATGAAATTGGTTATTTCCCTGTGCGTCTAAGTAGATGAATGTGCCGTCTTTGTTGAGTAATCTGAATTCGGCTTGTGGACCAACACCCTCCACGCGAAGGGCTTTTTCGAATTGTTCTTTAATAATCGAGTGATCTTCTGGGTGAGTCACCTCGAAGATATTTCGTCCCAATAATTCATTTTCTGCCCAACCCATGGATTGGCGCACGGTAGCACTTTGGTATATTATTTTTCCCTCCTCATTGACAAGAGTAATAATATCCGAGATGTTTTGAACGAGGGATAGCAACGCAGAGTTTGCACTGTCTAATTCGTTTTTATTCGTAAGTAAATCAAGAAGTTTGATGTTGTCCATAAATCTGGACGATTGGTTAGAAGTGACGAGTAATTCTGATCTTATTTTCCGAAGAGGCCACCGAGCATACCGCCGATGCCACCGGAACCGCCGAGATTTTTCATAATGTCTCCAAGGTCGAAAGAGCTGTCGTTTGGATCATTGGTTTTATTGACGAATTTCTCCATCACCACAGGAATGAGCTTCTCAACGATGCCTTTTGCAGCACCATTGTCGAGACCAAATTTTTCCATTAATTGTCCAGCTACATTGCCGGCAATTTGATTGGTGGCACCGGATTGTGCAGGGTTTCCACTAGAAAAAATGTCTTGAAGACCACCGTTTGCAAGCTTGTCTTTTAGGCCATCGAAAATACCATTTGATGCAAGGGAAATAGCCTCGTCATTGCGTTCATTAGGGATAGCTGGGTTATTTATAATCGCCTCGGAAGCGTTTTCTTTAACTAGTTGAAGAAGGTTGTCGAACATTTAATTATTTTTTGTCTAATGTATCCATTTTTGATAAATCTATTCCATTTTTTGGAAAAACTTATTGATTTGGCACGACCTAACTCTTTGGTTTTCAGTAAATGTTAGTATTGGCACGCAGAATGTAAAAAGGGGTTCGAGTTTAATTTGGTTAGATAATTCATTTAGAATAAAGATATGCGGGTAACGACTCGTAAGTTAAATGGTTAAGGTTAAATAAAAGGTTAAGTGGAAAATCCCCTCGATTGTAGAGCGAGGGGATTTTTCATTTTAATAACCATTGTTCCATATCGCTTTTGTTTAAATCATACATCGTCAACGACTTTTCGATATATCCCTCGTTTAAATAAAGAATAATAGGATAATCGCTACCAGCCACTTTCACCATTGCTGTCAAGTCGGGAGTTGTAATATATGGAAAGGAAATATTTGATTTGACTAAAAACTCTTCCATCGAATCATTATTGGTGGACTGGATCACAGCATAAAAAGGAAGACTAGAGTTTGACTTTTTAATTGCTTCCATTCTTGCGCCCGCGAGGCGGCAATGTTCGCAACCGCTGAGGAAGAAAGCGATAATTTTTTTTCCCTCACCGTAGGGTGCTATTTGAGTGAAGTCTGCACCGAGATCAGATATGTCATTTGAAATTATGTTTCCTATAAATCGTTAGCTTCGTCCAAAAATTCGAAGGGATGCGCGTTTTAGTATTGCTTACAAAATTTTCACACCATGGCGCTAATGGTGGATATAAGCAATTGATAAAGTTCGTGAAACCTACCGTGGAGCTTGGCGTTGATGAGGATTTTATTCAAAGCAAAAAGGGACTTAGAGCTAAGTATCAATGGCTGTATGAGTTTGATATCAGAAAGTACTTGAATCAATTTGATTTGATTCATATCATGTACGGCGAGGATTATTTTAGATTTTCTCCTTGGCTTTATCCTAAAAAACCCATCGTGGTTACGTTTCATCAGCCATACGAATCACTTCTTCGCGAGGTAAGAAAAGGCGACTATAAAGGCAGAATCGGAGCAATCACACATTTGTTTACGAAAAGAAGATTTAAAAAAATTAGCGCCGCTATTGTAACGGAGGCCTCTCAGAAAAGAGCGCTCAGTGAGGTAATGGATGCGAACAAAATTCACTTAATACCATTGGGTGTTCATCTTGAAGCATTCTCCTCGGCTTTTGAGAGCTTTGAAAGAAATGGAGAGAAAAAGAACGCGCGTCAAGTCATCACTGTTGGAAATTGGAAAAGGGATTGGAGTTTTTATTGCGAGGTTGTTGAGATGTGCAAAAACTTACGCATAAACATAAACTTTCACGTTGTCAACCGAAATTTAAGCGAAGCATTAAAAACTCAGTTTCGATCCCTGGGCGTGACGGTGCACGAAGGGTTGGATGACGCAAGCTTAAAGCTGGAGGTTTTTCGCTCTTCACTTATGTTCTTACCGGTGACGGAGGCTAGTGGAAACAACGCACTGCTTGAGTCTCTGGCGCTTGGGGTTCCCGTTTTGATGACTGACGTTTTGAAAGAGAAGTCTATTCTCAGTGAAAGAGCGGTGGCGTTTCATAAACGCAATGATGCAGAGGATGCAATTCAAAAGATAAGAGCCTATTTTGAATTATCTGAGTCGGAACGCGGCAGTATTAGTGATATTTGCCGAAGCGAAGCAACACAGTTTGATTGGCCAGTGGTTGCTGCACGCACAATGGAGTTGTATAAACAAGTTATTGAATCATGAATATAGGCATATTTGGACTTGGGTATGTTGGTGTTGTTAATCTAGTATGTTTTTCAAAACTGGGTCATAATGTTTGGGGCTGTGATATTAAATCTCAAAAAGTCGACGCTATAACGAAGGGCAAGAGTCCTATCTATGAGCCGGGTGTTGATGAGCTTCTTCAAGAGGGACTAAAGTCAGGAAGAATCAATGCCAATTCTGATGCGCAATTGGTTCTTGACAACACAGATGTTGCGCTTATTTGTGTTGGTACGCCTAGCACATCTGATGGCGAGGTGAATCTTGACTTCACATTAAATACAACACTTGATATCGTTGACTATATCAAACGTACTGGCAGGAAGTATACTGTTGTGTACAGGAGTACGATACCTCCTGGTACGATCGAGCGCTTGATTAAAGAGTGTTTTTCTGAACTTGATGCCGCCCTTATGCCTAAGATAGCTTTCTTGCCAGAGTTTTTGAGGGAAGGTTCTGCTATTAATGATTTCTTTAATTGTTCTAGAATTGTAGTAGGGTCGAATAGCGACGACAATGATGAGTTGCGAGAACTGCTTTCGTTTGATAAAAAAATTCCTTTGGTGTTTACAGACTTTCGAACAGCAGAGTTTGTGAAGTATGTCGACAATGCTTTTCATGCTATTAAAATTGCCTTTGCAAATGAGGTTTACGGTCTGGGCAGTCACTACGGCGTTGATGTAAAGAAGGCGAATGAGATTTTTTTGATGGATACCCACCTCAACATCGCTCCAACATATCTGCGACCGGGGTTGCCTTTTGGTGGTAGTTGTCTGCCAAAAGATTTGAGAGCGATTCAGCATTTGGCATCGGAAAAGAATTATGTGATGCCAGTGGTGTCGAGCATTATTCCGAGTAACAATCAACTTTTGGATAAGATGAAGTCATTGGTGGCAGCGCATTCTCCAAAGAAAGTTGCGCTATTCGGATTGACATTTAAGAGCGGTACTGACGACGTCAGAGAAAGCCCCATGTTGCGTTTGTTTTATGAACTTCGAGAAACAACTGAGGAGATTTCTATTTTTGATAAGGACATCAATATCTCAACGCTTCGCATAGAGCACGCCTCAGTGGTTCGTTATGTTGAGATGACCGCAGAAGAAGCGTTCAAGAGTGCAGATGTAATTGTAGTTTGTAAAAAAGGATTTGAAAACTATGTAGACACAATTCCTGAAGCAGCAACGGTATTGAATTTCTATCAGCTTGCTGACTTTGATATTTCTAATAGACAAATAAGACTCTACAGTTGAGTATGGAAACCAGAATGAATAGAGATAACCCCGTAATAGGTGAAGGCGTTCGCGTTCTCACGCTTCGTGACCAGGCGCCCGATTGCGAGATTTTAATCAATAAGCGTCTCTATGATTTGAAAGATCTGGTAGTGAATAAGAGGGTGGTGGATATTGGTTGCGGATATGGTCGCAATAGGAAGGTAGTAGAGTCTGTGGGTGGCGAATGGGTGGGTGTTGAGCCGTTTGAAGGAGGTGCACATACAGTGGTAGCCGATGCAGAAAATTTACCGTTTGAGGACGCGTCTTTTGATGTTGCAATTATGGATGCGGTGCTGGAACACATTCCTGATGTGGGTAAAGCATTTGCAGAGACTGCGCGTGTAATTAAGCCGGGCGGTTGTTTTATTGGATACGTTGCGTTCATGGAGTGTTTTCATGAAATTTCATATTCGCATCTTTCATTCAAAGCGCTGGAGCATTATTCGAAAATCAATGGAATGAAGCTTGAGAAGATTGGGGGAGGTGGAGCTTTTGGTATTGATTATCATTTGCGCGTGCTGTTATATCCGTTGCCTTTCAAATTGGCGCGTAAGATTATAGCGTCGATGATACGTGGAGTGATAAAGATTAAATCCAAGTTTGCTTATCTGGGATTGAGGTACAAGAGAAAGCTATCATCAGCAGAGGCCAAGGAATTGAGCGCGTTGTATTATAAGGTAGAGTGTTTGAGGCAGTCGAATGGCTTCGAGTTTATCATTCGGAAGTTGTAGTTTTTCTCCTTTGCTTCATTCGTATTGGCTTACGGACAGGTGATTTCGCCAAAGAATGTTTTTACAGCTAATTCAGTGTACTTTAGCCCTTCAGAAACCAAATACCAATGAAAAGAATTTTATTATTGGCTTTAACAGTCCTGTCCACATCAGTTATTGCCCAAACGTTGAACCCAGCATCACTTGAACAACTTGTAAATACAGACGTAGCGGCGACTCAATATTGCCCTGTGATCGCTGCTGATGACCAAAACAACTATATGGTTTTTTGGACGATGAGTTATTACGCGGGTGAGATCAAGGCGCGTCGCTATAATAGCAGTCACCAAGCCATTTCTGACGAAATTTCTATCAATGCCGACAACTCAAAGCTGATGGTGGCTCACTACTGGGAAGACGGAAAATATGTATTGAGTTACATCGAGAATTCTAATAACACCTTGAAGTTTGTCATTATTAACCCTGACAACTCTTTGGAGGCAGAAGTGACGGTACTCGCAAACGTAGAGGGTTTTGATGTAAACATCAACGGAGATACGCTCGCCTACGTTTACAACAACATTGCTAACAATTCTCAAATTCAGTTGAGAGGTTACAACCTCAACAACAATGCATGGATTGGTTCTCAAGTGTTGGTGACGGAGTCAGCTAGCGTGGATTATAGCGAACCAAATATTGTGATTCACCCTAACGGTAGAATGACGGTGGTTTATCATCAGTACATTCTTGTATCAGGATGTTGTACGTACAATAAGAATATCTTGAGAAAGACATTCAGTTCTTCTTTCTTAGCAGAGATTCCTGAGCAAGCGTTGTGGACAGTAAATTTAGAACAAAACGTTGGCTCTGATCTTGACGCAGAGGGCAACGAAGCGGGTGAAGTATTGATTGCGACAACACATGGTACCACCTCCTCTTTCAGAGTTATGCGCATTTGGATTGTCTCTGCTACAGGAAGCTTAATCGTTAATAATAGCTCGATACTATCAGGCGGATCTAATGATTGGTACGATAACATTGAATGTCATCTTTATGATAATGGAGATTTTTTAATTACAAAGTCTATTCGCACTGGTGGTTGGACAAATCCCAATGGAAATGAAGCGTATGTGATTTCGGGGAATAATTATAACGCCAGCAACAGTGGCCTTTTGCAATTGAACGCCACTAACGCCGGTGACCAAGAATATGTGGCCTTAGCTATTCTTCCAAATGGTGGATTTGTTACCGCCTGGGCAGGAAACGGATTTCAGGGTGATACACAAGGAATCTATGCTCGAGCTTATAATGCAGTAGCTTTTCCTGGACTGTTTGCGGGTACAGCTTCTTATCAAGTAAATGAAGGTGGCGCAACAACGGCGATACCGATTGTATTGAATACACAACCTACAGGCAATGTTACCGTATCGATTCAGAGTACTAACACCTCTGAGGTGACAGTGTCGCCATCGACACTCACATTCACAAGCAGCAACTGGTCTACGCCTCAATTTGTAAACGCACAAGGTGTAAATGATAGCGCAGACGACGGAAACATTGGAGTGACAATTACCCTCTCCACTTCCACATCTGCTGACGCCACATACGCAGGGCTAGCTGCAAGCACTGTGAGCGTAACCAATCTGGATAATGATGCGACCATCACCGCGCCCGGTGATCAAGAGATTTGTCAAAACACAGGATTGAGTGGCGTGAATGCGATTATCACTAACAATGGCGGCTCCATCAACACCGTTACAGCTTCCAGTAGCAATACATCAGTAATTGATAATTCGGATATTGCAATAGTTAATTTAGGTGGAGGGCAGTATTCTTTTTCGATTTCTAATCTCAACAACAACACTGCTGGAACCTCTACCATTACTATCCAAGCGCAAGATGAGAACTTCACTTATACAGATCAATTTGATGTTGAGGTGGATGGAATAAATGTTACTTTGAATACCGGCGACCTTAGTATTTGTGAGGGAGAACAAGTGACGCTTGCAGCATCTGGAGCAAGCACGTTGAGCTGGAATAATGGAGTACAAAACAACGTTTCTTTTATCCCTAGTCAAACAGCGACATACACTGTGACTGCCTCAAACGGCGGCGCATGTTCATCTTCTGCGTCTGTGACGATAACGGTAAACGAAACGGCGCAAACGCCGAATATTACAGCTTCAAGCACGCAGGTATGTGCTGGAGAATCAGTAACACTTAGCGCAACAGGAGCAACAAATATTACTTGGAATAATGGCGTTGTAAACGGCGCGGCATTCGTTCCTACTGAAACAGAAACATACGTAGTAATTGCTGACAATGGCAATGATTGTACTTCAACTAATTCAATTCAAATAGTGGTAAATCCTTTGCCTAATGCACCGCAAATCCTTGCGACGGATCAAGAAATTTGTTCTGGTGAAGGTGTTTCTCTTTTGGCTCTTGGAAATAATACTTTGACTTGGGATAATGGTGTTGAAAATAACGTAGAGTTTTTCCCAACAACAACGACGACTTACACGGTGACGGGAAATAATGGGACGGAGTGTTCTTCAACGGCTTCCATTGAAATCATAGTCAATCCATCACCCGTGACTCCTACTATCACATTATTCAATGGAGCCTTGGTGTCTAGCGCCATTACGGGTAATCAGTGGTACTTTAACGGAAATCTGATCGAAGGAGCAACGAATCAAATTCTTCAGTTTACTGAGCTTGGAAACTATACTGTAGTGGTTACATCAAATGGATGTACGAGCACGTCAGAAGTATTTGAAGTAGAAGTTTCTGTTGAAGAGCTTTTAAGAAGTGCAATGGTGTTTCCAAATCCTGCGTCAGAGGTCATCAACATCCAAGGTTTAATGCCAGGCGCACAGTTCAATTTGTTTGATTCGCGTGGACAGTTGGTGAGGACTTCGATTATTACAACAGAAAATACCATTGTGGATATTTCTGACTTGGCGAATGGCGTGTACATGGCGTCTTTTGTTTACCATAATATGACCCATCACATAAAGATTATAAAGCAGTAAAGAGAAGAATCACCCCGCCCAATTTTCTCTGTCTAAACTTCTGTATTGGATTGCTTCGGCGAGGTGTTCGGTGCGGATGTTTTCGCTGCCGTCGAGGTCTGCGATGGTGCGGGCTACTTTTAGAATTCTATCATAGGCCCGCGCGCTCAACTTGAGGCGACTCATGGCTGTTTGTAGGAGCTTGTTTCCTGTTTCATCGATCACGCAAAGTTGTTTGAGCAGCTTGCTATCCATCTGTGCGTTGCAGTGAATTTCTTTTCTGTTTTGATAGCGTTCGCTTTGGATGTTTCGCGCGCGAATCACACGCTCGCGGATCTCTTTGCTTGTTTCGCCTTGCGAGCGATTGCTGAGTTGTTGGAATCCAACAGGCGTCACTTCGATGTGAATGTCGATGCGGTCGAGCAAGGGACCGCTGATTTTGTTGAGGTATTTCTGCACGATACCGACACCGCACACACATTCTTTTTCGGGGTGGTTGTAATACCCGCAGGGGCACGGATTCATCGATGCAATGAGCATGAATGAAGCGGGATATTCAATGGAAAATTTGCTGCGTGAAATGGTGATGTATCGATCTTCCAAGGGTTGTCGCATTACTTCAAGGACGGTGCGTTTGAACTCTGGAAGTTCGTCGAGAAATAGGACGCCATTGTGTGCCAGAGAAATTTCGCCGGGCTGTGGAAAGCTGCCTCCGCCTACGAGGGCGACGTCGCTGATGGTGTGATGGGGAGAACGAAAGGGGCGCTGAGAGATGAGGGCTTCTTTCTTTTTAGTCTTGCCTGCCACGCTGTGAATCTTCGTCGTTTCAAGTGCTTCCTTGAGGCTTAATGGTGGTAATATGGTGGGCAGT
>JBKCOM010000061.1:0-4329 GCA_046309775.1 Flavobacteriales bacterium | reverse complement strand
TCCTATTACCTGGAACTTCACAATATCACCTTCTTTCAATACTTCTCTTACATCTTGAACGCGTCTCCATTCAAGTTCAGAAACGTGGATCAATCCATCTTGACCTGGTAAAATTTCAACGAACGCTCCAAATGCTTGGATGTTCTTCACAGGTCCTTCATAGATTTCACCGATTTCCACTTGTGGAGGCCAAACGATATTGCGCACGCGCTTCACCGCTGCATCAAGGCTGTCCTTGTTGGTAGCAGCGATTTCCACGATGCCTTTTCCGTCTTTCTCCTCGATGGTAATGATACTTCCAGTAGTCTTTTGGATTTCCTGAATAATCTTACCACCTGGGCCGATTACAGCACCGATATTTTCACTCGGAATATCAAATGAAACCATGCGTGGCGCATGTGGCTTGTAATCTTCACGTGGCTTGTCAATGGTCTTCAACATTTCACCGAGAATGTGAAGTCTGCCTTGACGCGCTTGCTCTAATGCATTTTTCACCATGTCCATGCTCAAGCCTTTAATCTTGATATCCATTTGACATGCAGTGATTCCTTTGTCCGTTCCAGTCACTTTGAAGTCCATATCACCGAGGTGATCTTCATCTCCGAGAATGTCTGAAAGAATTGAATACTTTGAATTGTCTTCGTTGGTGATCAATCCCATTGCGATACCAGAAACGGCACCTTTGATTTGAACACCGCCATCCATCAATGCCAGTGTACCTGCGCACACGGTTGCCATCGATGATGAACCGTTAGATTCAAGAATATCAGAAACGATACGAATCGTGTAAGGGCACTCATCGCGTGATGGAAGTACAGGCTTCAATGCACGGAGAGCGAGGTTTCCGTGACCAATTTCACGGCGACCAGTAGAGCGAATCGGACGCGCCTCACCAGTAGAGAACGGTGGGAAGTTGTAGTGCAACAAAAACTTATCTGTTCTTGGTTGTACCGCGCTATCGATGAGCTGTTCATCGAGCTTTGTTCCCAAAGTCAATGTAGTCAAAGACTGTGTTTCACCACGAGTGAAAATGCTCGATCCGTGTGTACCTGGCAAATAATCAATCTCACACCAGATAGGACGAATTTGCGTTGTGCTGCGGCCATCCAAACGAATTCCTTCGTTGAGAATCATATTGCGCATAGCATCCTTTACGCAGTCGTGGTGATATTTTTTAATTAAGAATTTCTTTTCAGCAGCTTCTTCTTCTGTAAAACGTGCATTGTATTCGTCTTCGATTTGAGCGAATGCAGCGCCGCGTTCTTTTTTAGCAGAAGGCTTCTTAGCAGCATCATAATATTTTTGATAACACTCATCCCAAATTGACTTCTTCAATTCTTCGTCTTTGGGTTCGTGGTTGTATTCGCGCTTCACAAGAGACTTAGCTACTTTTGAAGCAAGCTCTTTTTGAGCAGCTACTTGCACCTTGATGGCTTCGTGAGCGAGTTCAAGAGCGGTTACCATTTCGGCTTCGCTCACTTCTTTCATTTCACCTTCTACCATCACGATGCTATCATCGCTACCAGCAACCATAAGTTCCATATCGGCTTGAGCGAGTTGTTCCCATGTTGGGTTGATCACAAGCTGTCCGTTTACGCGTGCTACGCGCACTTCAGAAATAGGGCCGTTGAATGGAATATCAGAAACAGCGATAGCAGCAGAGGCAGCAAGGCCTGCAAGGCTATCAGACATGTTTGATTTGTCAGCAGAAATCAATGTTACGATTACTTGCACTTCTGCGTGGAAGTCATCTGGAAACATTGGACGCAATGCGCGGTCAATCAAACGAGATACAAGGATTTCGTCGTCATAAGGGCGGGCTTCACGTTTGAAATATCCACCGGGGAAACGCCCAGCGGCAGCGTATTTTTCACGGTATTCAACCGTGAGGGGTAAAAAATCGATACCTTCTTTTGCTTCTTCGGCTGCGACAACGGTTGCCAACAGCATGGTATCGCCTTGTCTTACCACCACAGATCCGTGTGCTTGTTTTGCCAATTTACCTGTTTCAATGGTAATTGGACGGCCATCTCCACGGTCGATGGTGTTGGTAATCAATTCGTAATTCATTGCGTCTATTGCGGATAATTTGTGTACTTAAAAAAAACGCAAAAAGGCAATTGGTGTCAATTGCCCTTTGCATATAGCCAGCACTATTTTAGTGTCTTATTTACGGAGATCAAGTTCTTTTACGATTGCTCTGTAACGGTTAATTTCGGTCTTTTGCAAATAGTCAAGAAGACTTCTGCGCTTACCTACCAAACGAATCAAAGAACGCTGTGTTCCATAATCCTTCTTGTTGTTCTTCAAGTGGTTGGTGAGGTGGTTAATTCTCATGGTGAAAAGGGCGATCTGGCCTTCTGCCGATCCTGTGTCCTTTTCTGATTTGCCATGCTTGGCAAAAATTTGCTTTTTTGTCTCTGTAGTAAGGTACATGCCAATACTTTTAAAGTGATTATTATGTGATCCTTAGAATATTACCCAATGTTGTTATTATGGGCTTTCTTAAAAGGATTGCAAAGGTACGATTATTTTTCCAATTTGCAACAGCTTACTCAATTCTTTATCAGATGCTTGGTAATGAGCCTCTCGGACGTACGGATTTTGAGAATATAACTTCCAGTTGCGAGATCGCTGGTTTCCAAAGTGATGCTTCCACTGCCGTTTAAGGTTCTTCCATTTTCAAGAAAAACGCTTCTTCCGCTCAAATCTAATAATTCAATAGAGGCATCATCAGCTGAAATTTGATTGTATGAAATGGTTAAATTCCCTCTAAATGGATTTGGAAATGCCTCAGCAGTGGCCTGAACTTCATTTTCATTGACACTTACATTCAATGTGTTGTTTGCGTTGAATGTTTGCATCTGGATCACGAAGGGGCCTGTACCATTCGGGTTGCGCGCGTATCCCATACTTTGTTGCTGCTGTTGATACGTCACTGCATCCGCAATCTCTCCAATATTGTTCATTAGATAAACAGTTTCTCCTTCCGCACTCAACTTAAAGTTCGCGTGATAATTACCCTGTGTACCATCTTCATCAGCCCAAACGATTAAGTAGCTATCTGGGTTAATAATTGTTCCCGTTGGAATTTCCCACTTAGTAAGGTTCCATTGGTTATCCGTGAGATAAAACCCTGTCAAGTCAATGGCTTCCGCTGTTGGATTGTACAACTCAATCCAGTCATCTGATTCGCCGACTTCATCCACTGCTACGCCTCCGTTAGATGCCATTATTTCATTGATCACAACGCCCTGTTGAGCTGCGTTGGAAGGGAGTATGAAATAGTAGTAAAAATCATGTTCGGCACCAGCAGGATTGTAGCTTCTGGTACCAGCCATGTTTCCCTCCACGGCTTCAACATAAAAACGGATGACGGTTCCTGCCGCTTGCATCGGCAATTCTGCCACATACTGGGTTCCATTGAAGGTCATTGGTGTCGATGAAAAATTGCCTACTAATCCAGTGGCGTAATACAGATTTACTGAAGCAATAGGGTCGGTTGAGGTAATCGTAGCTTTCACCAAAGGGGCTTGGTTCTGCTCTGGCAATTGCCATTCAACGTCGTTGGTGTATAATTTTACTTCAGAGATTATTGCTCCCGTGGTATTCACTTCTGTATTTGCGACCAGTGCGTTGCGACGGGCGGTAAGGCGTTGTTGCAAAACTGTTTTTTCTGAATTGAACTGAGCGTAAGTGGTTAATTTTTTTGGGTCAGACTCCACCAAAGCGTCAATGAATGCGCCCCATTCATTAATAAATGCTTGGGTTTGTGAAAGGTTTATTGATTCATCCAAGATAGTTCTTAAATGAGCAAGGTAGCGCTGACGATAGGCAGGCACTTGCATCAAGCGGTTGATGAGAGGGTAGTTAGCGTTGTCCGCATGGTAAAATGGTCCCCAGCTATTTGCTTGGCTTCCAAGAACTGAATTGCCATCATATTCAAGTGGCGTCATTCTTCCTGTTTCTAATTCCCAATAAGCATAGTAGTCCATTTTACCCTTGTATACATAACTATCATCATCGCCAAAGGCAATTTCGCAAGCGAGAAACCAAAGCGCCCTGTCCACATCAAGTACAGCAGGCAATTCTTCTGCTAGACTCGCAATGGGGGTATTTTCCAAGATGTCACAAGTATTTATAAGATGCTGCCAAGGCTCGTCTATTCCTTGAGATTTGAGGGTGTAATAGGTATTGTAATTTGATGCTAACGCACCATTATAGTTGAGCGCTGCGGTGCCATCGCCCCATTGTGGTCCACCTCCGCCACCAGGACCGCCACCTGTAGTTGAAGTAGGAGCATCTGCTCTCCAGTTGTCGCCGTCGTTG
>JBKCOM010000060.1:0-11546 GCA_046309775.1 Flavobacteriales bacterium | reverse complement strand
AGCATAACCGAAAGTACCTTTCCAACGGAAACGCAACCAGATTTGATCTACACCAGCCTCAGAAGCAATTTGAGTCAAATTGAATACTTTGGTTGTTGGGTTTTCTACTGGATCTTGTGTTTCCATAGTTGGCCACAATTCAAAACGTGTACCAGCTGGAGCATCAGCCACTTCATAAGTGGTTACGTCTGGCCAAGTAAGACCGTCTGTAGAAACTTCTACTAAGCAGTACTCGTTACCATCACTCGCACCACCATCCCACATACTGTAGAATGTTTGGAAGCGCAAGCTCACTTGGTCTAAACCATTGAGAGAAATTGGAGCCGCTGATTGGAACCAGCAGTTTTCCACCCAGTTACCGCCTGTTT
Organism: Flavobacteriales bacterium; assembly: GCA_046309775.1. Lineage (GTDB taxonomy): Bacteria > Bacteroidota > Bacteroidia > Flavobacteriales_D > Sanyastnellaceae > JAIXWP01. Next base: position 11,178 of record JBKCOM010000060.1, on the reverse strand, counting down.
CACCACCAAATTCATCAGAGTCAACGAGCATATAACCATTTTCAAAGGTTGTAGATTGAATCTGTGCTATTGGAGCAAATCCTTCGGGTATTTCAGTACCACACTCGAAGTTGATTCCAGTGATATAAGCACTGAATCCTTCGTCGAAAGCATTATAAATTTCCCAGTCTGCGCAATCTGAGAAATCGCTAGACCAAATTACGTTTCTGTCTCCAGAGTCTTCAACTGGAGCCACACGCACGAAATCACGTTCAACCTGCTTTCCTACTGCCTTTGCATTCGCTTTTTGTTGAGCGAATCCAGCAACAGAAGTAGTCACAGCTAATGCAAGCAAGTAAATTTTCTTCATGTTATTTGATTTTATTCGTAAGAGGTTTTTTTTGAGTCGCCAAATATAAAAATTCCTGTTACCTAATCTACCACTTTCTTATCAATTTTAGATTAAATATGGAATTTCTATCCTAAAGCGCTCTATTCTACAAGGCTAAGACTCAAAACCCTACTTTATCGCTTTCTTCCTTTCCACCCGAGCTACTACCAAAATACTAATTTCGTATAGCAACAATATGGGTAAGGCCACCAAAATTTGACTCGTAATGTCTGGAGGTGTGATGATTGCGGCAGCAATAAGATTGACTACTAAGGCATGTTTCCGGTATTTCTTTAACAGAGCGCTCGTCACAATTCCGAGTTGGCCTAGAAAATACATCAATACAGGCAATTGGAAAATGAGACCCGTTCCCAAGAGCAAACTTGTATTTAACTTCAAATAAGAAAGTACCGTCGAAGTGACAGGCACATCGCTAAACTCGAAATTGCCGAGAAAAGTTATTGATAGCGGGCACAGAATGTAGTAGCCAAAGAAAACTCCTAAAAAGAATAACAATGAAATATAGAACACAATGCCTCTCACACTTGCTATTTCTCTAGCATTCAATCCTGGTTTAATGAAGCTCCACAATTGATATATAATCCATGGAAACGAAAGAATGATACCGCCAACAATGATCACTAAAATGTATGCGGAAAAATTGCCTCCCATAGTGGTGCTCTGTAATGTAAAATTGATCGCGGTAAAACATAAAGTATCGCCTAGACCAAGTAAATGAGATAATTCGCACCACAATCTATAGGAAATAAAATCCAGTCTGCGGGGGGCCATGATGATGTCCTCAATAACAAAATCATCAAAAATGAAGACCACTATAATACCTACTAAAACTCCTAAAACAGACTTCAGCAGCCTGCCACGAAGCTCCTCAAGATGTTCTAAGAATGACATTTCCTTGTTATCGCTCATCTCGTTGGATTTAGAAAATCCCCTCCTTTAGTATGTCGTGAAGATGAATAATGCCTTTATACTTATCTCCCTTTACCACCACCAGCTGAGTGATGCTATTTTGCTCCATAATATGGAAGGCCTCAACAGCTAACGCTTGAGATTCAATGGTACGTGGGTTTCGAGTCATAATGTCGCCAGCTTTTAGCTTTAAAAAATCAGCGTCACGTTCCAGCATGCGGCGCACATCACCATCGGTAATGATTCCTTGTAACTCAGATTTTTTCATCACCGCAACGGCACCTGCCCTTCCTTTTGAGATCGCAACAATCACTTCCTTTACGCTGGTATTCAACTCCACTTCACGCTTCAAATCATTGTCAAGAATATCAGAAACCTTCACATACAATTTCTTCCCTAAAGCTCCGCCAGGATGATACTTAGCAAAGTCACCTGAACTAAATCCCCTGCACTCCATCAATGCGACAGCCAATGCATCACCCATCGCCAATTGTGCTGTAGTACTAGTTGTTGGAGCTAGATTGTTGGGGCATGCTTCTTTTTCCACCGGAGTGAATAGGACATGATCGGAATGCTTCGCCAAAAAACCGTTCGCATTTGCGACCATTCCAATCAATACATTACCCATGCTTTTCAATAATGGAACAAGCACTTTTATCTCTGGTGAATCCCCGCTCTTTGAAATACACAATACGATATCACCTTTTTGCACATTCCCTAAATCACCGTGTATGGCATCTGCCGCGTGCATAAATACTGCGGGTTGTCCGGTGCTATTAAATGTGGCTACCAACTTCTGAGAAATGTTCGCGCTCTTGCCAATTCCAGTCACAACAAGACGACCCTTGGACTTGAGAATCAATTCCACTACTTTTTCAAAAGATGAATCAATATGCTGAATCAGTCCAGCAACAGCCTCGGACTCCAACTTCAAAGTACGAATGGCCGATTCTTTTATGTTCGATTTTTTCTTCACTGCGACCGCAAAGATGCAATAAAGGTGAATAGGATGAAATAAATTTTACTTTGAGAAAAAACTTCGTTATATTCGCGTTCCTTTTGAAAAAATCGAGCGCAATTTTTTCAAAAAGAAAATCTGATAAAGAAATCAATCTAAACGTTGAGGTATCGAAGAGAATTTTACCTACTTTTAAAAAACGTTCAGTAAAATATTCAACATGAATACAGTTGTTGACCTCTCACCGAGAGAGGCTTTAAAACAATTTTTTGGATTCGACCAATTCAAAGGTCTTCAAGAAGGAGTCATTAATTCTATCCTCGAGGGACATGACACTTTTGTGATCATGCCAACGGGCGGTGGCAAATCTTTATGCTACCAACTGCCGGCCTTGATGTTGGATGGAACAGCGATTATCGTATCGCCGCTTATTGCTTTGATGAAAAATCAGGTAGATGCGATGCGTGGTTTCTCTGACGAGGATGGCGTGGCGCACGTGATCAATTCTTCTCTGAATAAGTCTGAAATCACTCAAGTAAAGGCCGACATCGTTTCAGGCAAAACAAAACTACTTTACGTAGCTCCAGAATCTCTCAACAAAGAAGAGAACATCGAATTCCTTCGCAGTGTAAAAATCTCATTTGTTGCGATTGATGAGGCTCACTGTATCTCTGAGTGGGGTCATGACTTCCGTCCAGAATACCGCCGACTAAAACCAATCATTCAGCAAATTGCAGATGTGCCCGTGATGGCGCTTACTGCCACTGCTACTCCAAAGGTGCAGCAAGACATCCAAAAAAACCTTGGAATGATGGATGCTCGTCTTTTCAAGGCGTCATTCAACAGAGCGAATTTATTTTATGAAATAAGGCCTAAGCATAATGTTGGTAAGTGCATTATTCAATATATCAAGGCCAACACCGGAAAGAGCGGTATTATCTATTGCCTCTCTCGCAAAAAAACAGAAGAACTTGCTGAGCTCCTCCAAGTAAATGGAATCAAAGCTCTTCCATATCACGCAGGTATGGATAGTCATCAGCGCAGCAGCGTGCAAGATCAATTTCTCATGCAAGATGTTGATGTCATTGTTGCTACCATCGCCTTCGGTATGGGGATTGACAAACCAGACGTACGCTTCGTGATTCACCACGATATTCCAAAATCACTCGAAAGCTATTACCAAGAAACAGGTCGCGCAGGACGCGACGGTGGAGAGGGTGTATGTATTGCTTTCTACAGTCCAAAGGACATCGAAAAACTTGAAAAATTCCTTCAAGGAAAACCAGTAGCTGAACAAGAAATTGGAATGCAATTGCTCCAAGAGGTAATCGCATACGCCGAAACTTCTATGAGCCGCCGCAAATATCTCCTCCACTACTTCGGCGAAGAATGGGATGAAGTAAATGGCGAAGGCGCTGGAATGGACGACAACTCCAGAAATCCTAAAGAAAAATTTGAAGGAAAAGAGTATGTGAAACTTCTGCTTGACACCATCGCTTCTTTCAAAGAAATGCACAAAGCAAAATTCATTTGCAATGTGATTTGCGGTATCAAAAACTCAGAGGTCACTACTTACAAAGGCCATTTGAACGAGTTCTTTGGTGAAGGAAAAGAAGAAACAGAGAAGTTCTGGAACGCTATCCTCCGTCAAATGCTCGTGAGAGGCTTGCTCCGTAAGGAAATCGAAACGTACGGCACTCTCAAAATAACAGATGAAGGTAAAGCCTTCATGAAAAAACCAACTTCATTCACTCTTGTGAAAGAAGAAGAAATCGGCGAAACCGATGATGATGGTGAATTGCTGATTCCAAAGCAAGGTGGCGGTGCTGCTGACGAAACACTCTTTGGTATGCTCAAAGATCTTCGTCTGAAAACTTCTAAAGAGAAAAAGATTCCACCATATGTTATCTTCCAAGATCCTGCATTGGAAGAAATGGCGACGCAATACCCCATCACCATTGATGAAATAAGCAATATCGGCGGTGTTGGTAAAGGAAAGGCCGTAAAATTTGGCGCTCCATTCATCGCATTGATAAAGCGATATGTTGAGGATAATAACATTGAACGTCCCGTCGATTTTGTAGTAAAAAGCGCAGTCAACAAGAGCGGACACAAAGTGCAAATAATCCAAAATATCGATAAGCGCATTCCTCTTCCGGATATCGCTAAAGGCCTTGGAAAAGACATGAGTGAATTGCTCGACGAACTCGAGGCAATTGTGTCGTCAGGCACGAAAATCAACATCAAATACTTTATTGACGAAGAAATTGATGAAGATTCTCAAAGCGATATCATGGATTATTTCATGCAAAGCGAAACCGACAGCATCGAAGAAGCGATGGACTATTTCGAAGGCGACTTTGAAGAAGAACCATTGCGATTGATGCGCATCAAATTCATGAGCGAGGTAGGAAACTAATCCTACTTCGCGCTTTCTTTTTCTCACGCGTTTAAAGCAACAAACGCCATGAATCCCGCTCCAATAGCTATGGAAGATTCATCAACATTAAAAAGCGGATGGTGCACAGAATATGCGTTTGTTCCATCAGCCGACGCGGTGCCCAATCTGTAAAAACAACCAGGCATTGCTTGAGAGAAATATGCAAAGTCCTCGGCCGTGGCGCGAGGCTTCAAATCAACAACATTATTTTCACCTAAATATTCCACTGCCAAAGCGCGAGCTTTCTCAGTAACCAAAGGGTCATTATAAACAACGGGATAACCCACAACAATATCAAAGTCTACCGAACCACCCATTCCTTCCACAAGACCTTTTGCAAGTTGTTGCATCCTTTGATGCGCTTCCTTTCTCCACGCTTCATCAAATGTTCTAAATGTCCCTTCCAACTTCACTTCTTGAGGAATCACATTCGTAGCACCGTTCGCTATCACCTTTCCAAAAGACAATACTGCCGGTAAAATCGGATCTGTCCAGCGACTCACCACTTGCTGCAACGCCACTATTAAGTGGGCAGAAATAAGCACTGGATCAATGGTTTTGTCTGGTTTAGCACCATGTCCACCCTTACCACTCACCGTTACATAAATTTCGTCGGTACTCGCCATATATGGTCCCGATCCGAAGCCCAACTGTCCGGCCAAAAGCTCAGGATAAACATGTTGACCAAAAATTGCTCTTGGTTTTTCTTTGGAAAAAAGCCCATCCTTTAGCATCAATGATGCACCGCCGGGTAGTTTTTCTTCTCCGGGTTGAAAAACAAAATAAAATGTGCCTTCTATTTCACTTTTTAATTCATTCAAAATCTTTGCAGCTCCCAGCAGACAAGTTGTATGCACATCGTGACCGCAGGCGTGCATCACGCCATCACGCGTACTTTTATAAGGCACATCACAGGCTTCGGTAATGGGTAATGCATCCATATCACCTCGCAATGCGATGCTTCTGCTCGCAGGATTGCGACCTTCTACTTTGGCTAAAATTCCTTCGCCCCCTACAGGATATTCAAACGGAATACCCCATTCTGCCAGCCTCTTTCTCACAAACGCTGACGTCTCCACTTCTTGATACGAAAGCTCAGGATGCGCGTGCAGATGGCGACGAATCGATACCAACTCATCACTCCAACCTTGTGCTAACTCCTGAATCCGTTGTTTCATTTTGTGCCTATTTACATTCGCAATTGGATACCTGATCTTGTTTTTTTACCTCAAGCAATGTAATCAAAGAATCTGAGACCAACACCTGCCATACCTTGGCTTCATATTCTAACTGATAGCGTGGAGGCCTGCTTTGAGCATCGCTCATAGAAAAATTAATCTCCCCATTGAAGCGAGCCTGATCAAAATCTCCATTGCTCAATTTCAAACAATCCATCTGACAGCGACCGCGCTCCGTTTGCTCCCACTTAGACTCACGAATCCTCTTCATCACCTGTTTGCCTGGTGTCCACCCCAACCAATCATAGTTCGGAAAAATGGTGAATACCAAAATACATCCAATCACCACACCAATCAAATAGCGAAACAAACGCTGCTTAAAATTCATTTTAACGGTATTTAAGTGCAAATATCGGTAAACATGCGGTTTATATTTGCGCTACTTCAAAATCTGCGATATGATAACAGCGGAAAATATTGAGTTTAAATATGCCGATGGGCCACAGTTTAAATTCCCAACCATACATTGCTCGCCCGAAAATCCCCTGCTCATATTAGGAGAAAGTGGCACAGGGAAAACAACCTTGCTTCACCTGCTCGCAGGTCTGCTCAAGCCTACAAACGGCAGCGTGATCATCGATGGCAGCAACACCTCGAGCATGTCTGGTGCTACTCTAGATAAATTCAGAGGAAAAAATATTGGGATTATTTTTCAAACAGCACACTTCGTCAACGCATTGTCTGTCGCCGATAATCTTATTCTTCCTCCTTTTTTAACAGGAGAAAAAATTGATAAACAAAAAGCTATTGCAACTTTAGAACGCCTTCGCCTTGGAAATAAAGCGAGTAAAAAACCAGCTCAATTGAGTGTCGGAGAAGCCCAAAGAGTGGCCATAGCGCGCGCAGTGATGAATAACCCTAGACTCATTCTTGCCGATGAACCCACATCCGCACTCGATGATAAAAACGCGAGTGAAGTCATCGCGTTACTCGAAGAACAGGCTAAAAATACTGGCGCAGCGCTCATCATCGTGACGCATGATAAAAGACTTAAGGACCATTTTAAAAATCAAGTAACGCTATGAACCTAGTAAAGATTTCTTGGAGCAATATTGCTGCAAAGCCTCTCAATACGGCCCTAAGCGTGGTGTTGCTTTCATTCGGTGTTGGAATTATCTCGTTGTTGCTGTTATTAGAAAAGCAGGTGACAGAGAAATTTGACCGTAATATCAAAGACATTGACTTCGTGCTAGGTGCCAAAGGAAGCCCGATGCAGCTTATCCTAGCGAATGTCTATCATGTAGATGCACCAACAGGAAATATTAAAGTTTCAGACGCTCAAAAAGTATTGAAAAATCCAATGGTCAAAGAAGCCATTCCTCTTGCTTACGGCGACAATTACGAGAAGTGGAGAATCGTTGGTACCAATTTCAAATATCCCGAACACTACGGATATCAAATGAAGGAAGGTCGCTTATTTTCTGCACCTTTCGAAGCAACACTTGGTGCTCGCGTGGCACAAGAAACAGGGCTGAAAGTAGGAGATACTTTTACGTCAATGCACGGCTTCGACAATCAATCAAACGAAGAAGATGCCCACCACCACGATCATCCCTTTAGAGTAGTGGGAATTATGGAAAACAACAACAGTGCCCTTGACAATCTCATTCTAACTCCCGTTGAATCCGTATGGCTCGTGCACGATCACGGCGATCACGAGGGCGAAGCACACGACGAACATGCCCACGAAGATCACGACCATGCGCACGACGATCATGCTCATGACGATCATGACCACGCCCATGATGAAGAGGCTTCTCAAGAGATGACCGCTTATTTGATCAAAAAAAGAAATCCTCTCGCAGCTATGATGCTTGCCAACGTGGTGCGCGATACCAATATGCAATTGGCCGATCCCGCTATCGAGATGAATCGCCTCAGCCAAAACTTTGGTCTTGGCATGGATACCATCCGAGCAATAGCTATTTTAATCATGATTCTTTCGTTCGTGAGCGTGTTCATTAGTCTTTATAATAGTTTGAAAGAAAGAAAGTATGAACTTGCTCTTTTGCGCTCCATGGGCGGCTCACGCAGCACATTGTTCAGACTCATCATGCAAGAAGGCTTATTACTCGTGGTTATTGGCTTCGCTCTGGGTATGATCCTGAGCCGCGTTGGACTATTTGTGCTGAGTAGTTTTCTCAAAGAAAATTTCCAATACGAACTCAATGATGTGGGAATTTCGACGGGAGAAATTGTATTGTTCGGCGTAACTTTGTTCGTCGGAATGATGGCCTCATTATTGCCTGCCGTGCGAGCAGTAAAGATGGACATTTCAAAAACCCTCGCGAATGCTTAAAAAAATTGTTTTCTTTTCTTTAGGAGTAATGGGCGCCATCGCCCTGAGCAGTTATAGTTGTTGGAATGAAACTGAAGAGCCCGCCGTTGCTCAGCGCGCGCTCGATTGGGATCGTACTCGTTACTCAGTACTCGCTCCCAATCTGTCTGACGATGTGCCTAATGAACTCACATGGAAAACACTTTCCGATGTGACTTTCAAGCAGATTTACATGCAGGAATTAGATTCCTACTTCTGGAAGCCTTCCTTCGGACCTGGAGTGAAAGCATACGAAGGGAAAGAAGTTTATATCACAGGCTATGTTATTCCGGTTGATTACGATGATAATTTTTATGTGGTATCAAGATATCCCTACGCCAACTGCTATTTCTGTGGCGGCGGCGGTCCGGAGTCAGTTGTTGATCTTCGTTTTGTTGGAAATCACCGTAAATACAAAACAGACGAACGCTTGACTTTTAAAGGCAAGCTTCGTCTGAATGCTGATGATATTTATCAAATGAATTATATCCTCGACGGCGCGATGGAATACGTGCCTTAAGCGGCCTTTCCTACCAATCGCAAGTGATTCACGTGCGACTTGAGCGCTTGAACTACCGTCTTATATTCGTTGTAACGAACTCCAAATTGATCGCAAGTCTCTTTCACCAACTTGTTGATTTCAGGATAATGCACGTGGGATATCCTAGGAAATAAATGGTGCTCAACCTGAAAATTCAATCCACCAGTCAACCATGAAACTACTCGGCTTTGCGTTGCAAAATTCGTAGTCGTCTTGATTTGGTGAACAGCCCACTCATCTTCCAACTTTCCATCTACTGCTGCATTTGGATCTACAAATTCCGTGTTCTCCATCACGTGCGCCATTTGGAATACATAAGCGAGGATAATTCCGCACACGAAGGTTACAATCAAATAGCCAAGTACTGTCGCCAAAACTCCAAGCGTATAGATCGGTAAGCCCAAGAAGAATGTGAAGTGGAGAAGCTTGGTAACCCAGAAAACAATGTGATTCTTTACAGAGAATTTTCTGATTGGAGTCAAACCAATTTTACGGCTAAAGTATTTTTTAAAGTCAAAATAGAAAATCCAAAGGATGTAAGTCAGGCTGTAAAGCGCGATAGAATATACGTGCTGCCAGCGGTGCATTTTGAGTTTTGGCTGAATAAGCGTGGTGCGCATGAACGGACGAATGTCGATATCATCATCCAATCCATCGATATTAGTAAAGCTATGGTGAATCAAGTTGTGCTTGATTTTCCAAAGATTCACATCACCTCCCATCACGTTGAGTGAATATCCCATGATATCGTTTACCCAAGATTTGCTAGAAAAACTTCCGTGAGCCCCATCGTGCATCACGTTAAATCCAATTGCCGCGATATTGATACCGAAAACAACACATAATACAATGCTCAACCAAACAGGCATACTCACAAATACGAGAATACCGTAGAGGGCGAAAAATGTGGTTACTAGTATAATGGTTTTTGAATAGAGCCTCCAGTTGCCTGAGGGTTTGATGTCTCTTTCTGCGAAATAATTGTCTACTTTCTTTTTTAATGCGTCGAAAAAAGGGTGATCCTTTGTGTTAAACTGAATTGCTGCCATGTGCGCTTTTAAAGGGGTAAATTTTACATTAACAAACACGAACAAAAAGCCCCCTTGAGATTCATTGCACAAGGATTTAGACCTTCATTTCCATTTGCAGTTGGACAAATATAATAAAAAGCGGGGCCAACAAAGTGATATATATCACCTGCGGCCCCGCATGTTGTATTTTAAAAAAACCTGTTATCGAACTATCAATTTGACAGTCTGATTGCTACGAGCATTGTTAATTCTAACTAAATAGTGTCCTGGCTCCATTTTTTGAGTCAAAAGCACTGATCCAACAGCAGTTGTATTTTGAGAATAAACTTCTCTTCCCGCAACGTCATAAATAGATACTCGAGCGTCACCTGTGAGTAATTCTGAAACAAGTGTAAACTCTCCTGAAGTCGGATTAGGATAAACTCTTACGTTTTGACTCAATTCATTCTCATCAACACTCTGAACTACAGCAAACGCATTTACTGTTGTATTCGTGATGATCGGTTCATTGAAGTCAAAGTAGATATATGCGGTGTTCTCGAATACAGTGCCGAGAGGCTTATTCGCTATTGGTTTGATGCGATAAATAATGTGACCATGGCTTTCTGGCTCATTAGTAGTAGAGTCTGGAAGCATAATATTGTTGAACGTCCAAACCAAATGTCCATCTTCCATTTGTACGCTATAATTGTGGGATGCGGTAATCATTTCAAAAGATGACCAATCGAGATCACTGTCGAGTTGGTCTTCAACGCGCACTGTAAAAGCTGGCGCTGTTCCTGTATTTTGGAAATTGATAGTATAAGTGAATGGGTCGTTGGTTGGAGCCATTTCACCTTGCGCACCTACACCTTCAGGCTGATTCAATTTGTTGTTTGGGTCATAGGAACCAACAACAGTTTGCGCTAAAGCATAGGTATTGTTGGGGAGATAGACATCTGTACCATTATTTACAAAAGCTCCTGCAACAATATTTACTATGCTTCCGAGAGGCGTGGTAACGCTGTTCACAACGCCGACATAACCTGCTAAAATTTCAAAGCCGCTCATCTCAACACCAGACCATGTGATGGTATTTGTCATTCCATCTAAAACTCCCGCCACTCCATTGAGCGCCGGGATTTCTTGAATCGTTTGAGATGCTGGGAAATCAAGAGTGATATCCACTATGGCTGGCAGCGTGCCCGCATTTTCCAAAGAAATAACGTATGTGCCTCCAAAACCGGGGGTAGCTGTATTCCAAGAGCTGACATTCACACCAACCTCAATAGCATTTTCAACGAAATAGAAACCTATGTTTCCATTATCCACAACCGACCCAGCCGTCAAGCCATTTGGAAATTGAAGAGGAAC
>JBKCOM010000059.1:0-21256 GCA_046309775.1 Flavobacteriales bacterium | reverse complement strand
GGACAAATTATTACAGGGCCAAAAAGACCTCTCCCTGGAAGAGTTGATCAAGCAGGTTTTGAAACAACTTTAAAAATACGTGAAGAATAACTGGAGTTCCGTTGCTGCCCGGATCAGTTTCTTTGTTGCCTTGTCGATGTTAGTCTGGCTTAGCTGGGCTTCGTCTGCTGTTTACACAAGTGGTGTTCGCTACACTGCCCGTCCGGCTGTAGCCGATACTACCGTGCAGCCTATTTGGCCCAATGAAGATGACCCCAACCCTTCTGAGGGTGCGAGTGGTATAGCGGTGCCTCTACCCGATAATATTGAGTACAGTGTCGAGTACAACCCTGAAACTGGAGAATACGAAGTCGTTCAAAAGGTAGGAGATAAAATCGACTATCGTCCCCGCACAACCATGACCTTAGAGGAATATCTCGATTTTGACCTCGCTGGCAATATTTCTGAATTTTGGTTGCAGCAACAGCAAACGGATACTGAAAAAAGCAAGGATTTCGCACCATTCATCAAAGTAGGTGGACAAACTTTTGAGACTATTTTTGGTTCAAATGAAATCGAAATTCGTCCGCAGGGCTCAGCAGAGTTGACATTCGGTGTGAATATTTCAAAGACAGAAAATCCTCGTATTCCTGAAAGACAGCGCCGTATAACAACATTTGACTTCGATCAAAAGATTCAATTGAATGTGGTCGGTAATATTGGTACCAAGCTGAAGCTCAACGTAAACTACAATACTGAAAGCACATTTGAATTTGAAAATCAAATGAAGCTCGAATACACAGGAGATGAAGATCAGATTATCAAAAAGATTGAATTAGGAAACGTATCGCTTCCTCTTAAGGGCTCCCTTATTCAAGGAAGCTCAAGCTTGTTTGGAGCCAAAGTAGAAACTCAATGGGGAAAACTTCGCAATACAACAGTATTTTCTCAGCAAAAAGGAGAGCGAAGAAACATCACCATTCAAGGTGGTGCGCAAACTCAAAACTTTAATATCAGCGGTGACAATTACGAGGCGAATAGACACTATTTTCTTTCAAGTTATTTCCGCGAAACATATGATCAAGCTCTGGCGTCGTTACCAGTAGTGAACAGCGGGGTAAACATCACTCGTATTGAGGTATATGTAGTCAATCAGCAAGCGAATACGCAAGAAGTTCGAAACGTGATCGGATTCTCAGATCTCGGGGAGAACTTTGATTATATGAGTAGTGACTATGATATTGGACCACTGTTCAATCCTGCTCAGACGCTTAATCCTGACAACGAGAACAACCAATTGTACAACTTGATGGTGAACAATCCTGATGTGTTGAATTTCACCAATGCAAATGCGGCCATTAGTGGAGCTATTGGAGGAATTCGTCAGGGTATTCACTATGAGCGCGTGGGAAATGCGCGCAGACTTACTAGTTCTGAATACACATTCAATTCCCGTCTTGGATTCATTTCGCTTCGTCAGGCGCTCAACAATGCAGAGGTTTTGGCAGTTTCCTATGAGTACACATTGAATGGTCAAACATACCAAGTTGGTACACTTTCTCAAGATGGTATCGCAGCGCCGCAAGCTTTGATTCTAAAGATGTTGAAGTCATCGATTACCTTGGTGCGCCTTACCGATGGTAATCCAGCTCCACTTTGGCAAAACATGATGAAAAACGTCTACAATCTTGGAGCCTTCGGAGTATCACCCGAGAACTTTAGATTGGAGGTTTTCTATAATAATCCAAGCACAGGTATTGATCAAAACTTTATTGCTCGTCCTCCCTTGGATGGAAGGCTTTTGATACAAGTCTTGAATCTTGACCGAATAGACGCCCAGCAAATGGCTGGGCCCGATGGGTTTTTCGATTTCATACCGAACGCCGCCACATTGGGCGGCTTGGTTGATGCACAGTCCGGTAGGATATTCTTCCCCGTCGTCGAACCGTTTGGTAACCACCTAGCCAATCAAATCATTCAAGGACTTGGTGATACACCCCAAGCGCGACAGATTATTTCACAGGTAGTGTATCAACCACTATATGATTCAACCAAAACGGCTGCTCAAATTCAGTTTCCAAATTTGAATAGATATCGCATCCGCGGGCAGTACCAAAGCGCTAGTGGTTCGGAAATTTCATTGAATGCGCTCAACATTCCTCAAGGCTCTGTGAGTGTAACGGCAGGTGGAATACAACTTCAAGAAGGTGTTGACTTTACTGTAGATTACAATCTTGGTCGACTTCGAATCTTAAATGAAGGTGTTTTGGCGAGTGGTCAGCCGGTGAATGTATCGGTGGAAAGTAACTCACTTTTCAATATGCAGTTTAGGACTATGATGGGAAGTAGGTTTGACTATACCTTCAATGAGAATTTTGCCATAGGTGGTACCATTTTGAATTTGCGTGAACGACCGATTACGCAAAAAGTAAATATGGGAGATGAGCCGGTGAATAATACCATTATTGGTACCGACTTCAATTTCCAAAAGGAAGTTCCCTTCCTCACTCAGCTTGTGGATAAAATACCTTTTATCAATACGAAGGAAAAATCAACCTTGACCATCAATGGTGAAGCCGCAAAATTATTCCCCGGACACAGTCGCGCGATTTCAAGAATTGGAAATGCATACATTGACGACTTTGAAGGCAGCCAAAGCTTGATTGATTTGAGATCTTTAAACCAGTGGTTTTTGGCGAGTACGCCACAACTTCAAGGAAATAATCTTTTTCCTGAAGGAGATCTAGCAGATAATAATCTCGCATACAACTACAACAGAGCGTTATTGAGCTGGTATATTATCGACCCTCTTTTCTTTAGAGTAAGTAATATTACCCCTGAAAATATCGCCAATGATCCCGATTTACAGAGTGATCATCGCAGCCGCGAAATTCTTGAGAGTGAAGTATTCCCTAATCGCGAATTACCACCGGGAACACCTCCCAATATTAGTACCCTCGACCTTACATATTATCCTAATGAGAGAGGGCCTTACAACTACGAATTACCTGATGGCTCGCAGTTTTCAGAAGGTCTCACCTCAGAAGGCTTCTTAGAATCTCCAGACACACGTTGGGCGGGTATACAGAGAGCACTTACCACCACTGACTTCGAAACGAGCAACATCGAATTCATACAGTTTTGGTTGATGGATCCCTTCAATGACGATTCTCAAAATACTACTGGTGGTGATTTATATTTCAACTTGGGTAACGTGAGTGAAGATGTTTTGAAGGATTCTCAGTTGAGTTTTGAAAATGGATTTCCAAATGATAATAACCCATTCCAAGTTTTGCAAAGTGCGTGGGGTTTATATCCAGATCCAGAAACGTTCAATGTGGTTAACGCATTCGATAACTCAACAGGAAATTATACCCAACAAGATATTGGATTGGATGGTTTGAACAGCCAAGCCGAGCAAGACTTCTTCAACAATTGGCTTTCTCAAATTCAACTTGGCGTAAGTGCTGATGCTTATACTCGCTACGCTCAAGATCCTTCAGGCGATAATTTTAAGTACTTCAGAAGCAGTGATCCTGCTGATGCCAATCTAAATGTGGTTCAACGATATAAGTTTTTCAATGGAAATGAAGGTAACTCTAATACAGAGTCAGCAGAAGGATTCCCAATAACGGCAACCACAATTCCTAACACTGAGGATATCAACCAAGACATTACTCTTAATACAATAGAAAGTTATTTTCAGTATAAGGTAAGTCTTCGCCCTAATGATTTAGGGGAAAACAACATTGGAAGGAATTATATTACAGATAGCTTCGAAACTACCAAGACCACGGCTAACGGCGAAGAGCGTCGCATTCGCTGGTATCAGTTTAAAATTCCAGTGCGCGATTGGGAATCCCGATACGGTAACATTCCTGACTTCCGTTCTATTCGTTATATGCGTATGTTCATGAAGGATTGGAATGAAGAAGTGACGCTTCGTTTTGCACGTCTTGAGTTGGTGCGCGGAGAATGGCGTAAGTATGTCAACTCTTTGGCTGGTCCAAATGAAGTAGAGCCCAACGATGATGATCCAGTAGTGTTCAATATTGCAGCTGTAAACATCGAAGAAAACGGAAATCGGGAGCCTGTGCCTTATGTAGTTCCTCCTGGAATTATTCGCGAGCAAGACGTAGCGAGTGCGAACCTCAGAAACATGAATGAGCAATCTCTTTCATTTGAAGTTTGTAATCTTCCTGATGGTGATGCTCGTGCTGCATATAGAAATGTGAATTTCGATATGCGTCAGTATAAGCGCCTGCGCATGTTTGCTCACGCAGAAGCATTGCGAAGTGCAGATGATTTGAAGGATAAAGAGCTTACTGTTTTCGTTCGTTTAGGTAGTGACTTTGACCAAAACTACTACGAGTATGAATTGCCAATGGAAATCACAGAGTGGTTTACCAATGATGACGATGAAGTATGGCCCGAAGGAAACAATTTTGATATTCAACTTGAGGATTTACAAGCACTCAAAGTAGAGCGTGGCAACAGCTCTTCTATCTTGGTAGAATATTCCAAAATGATTGGTAAGGCGCGCGTTTCTATCAAAGGAAATCCCAACCTTGCAAACGTCACCGTATTAATGATTGGGGTTCGCAACCCGGATAAAGACAATAATAAGTTTAGTTCAACAGACGATGGTCTTGCAAAATGCGGAATCATTTGGGTGAACGAGTTGAGACTTTCTGAGTTTAATAATCAAGGGGGTTGGGCCGCTGTAGCGCGCATGAATGCACAACTTGCAGATTTTGCCACCGTCGCTGTTGCTGGTAATATTAGCACCCCTGGCTTTGGTACACTAGAGCAGCGAGTTCAGGAGCGTCAACTTGAAACCAAGATGGGATTTGATGCGAATAGTACGATTCAAATGGGTAAATTCTTCCCTGAGAATTGGGGCGTACAATTACCCATGTACGTTGGATATTCTGAAACAGTACAAACTCCCAAATTCAGTCCGCTTCAACCCGACGTAATCCTAACGGAATCACCCGATGTAGATCGAAGGCTGAAAACGAAGTCACAAACCTATACCAAGCGACGAAGTATCAACTTTAGTGAAGTGAGAATATCGCCAAAACCTGCGGAAGGCGCTGATGCCCCGAAACCAGAAGAAGGCAAAGAGCCGCCCAAGGCTGCCGGAAAAGATCCTAGTGGCGAAGGCGGAGGAGGTTCTAAAAAACCAAAGAAAGATCAGTTTTATGATATCAAGAACTTCTCTGTGTCTTACTCTTACAATGAATTGTACTTCCGAGACATCAACATGGACTGGCGTTTGACCAAACAGTATGCAGGAGCGTTCGACTATGCATTTAACAATAAGCCCAAAGAAATAAAGCCATTCAATGGTGTTCAATCGAAGTATTTAAAGTGGGTGAAAGAATTCAATTTCTATCCCGGAATCAAATCATTTGCATTCCACACGGAGATGAATCGTATGTACGAAACAAGCCGTATTCGCAATAATACGGAAGAGTTGACTGGCATCTTCAGTGAAATGCTCATTCAAACACAAGTATTGAAGACATGGAATTGGTCGCGCACCTACAACTTCAAATATGACTTGACCAAGAATTTAAAGTTCACATACAATGCAAGCAATCTCGGGCTTGTTGGCGAACCAAGAGGTGTGATCGACCGCAACAACATCGATTGGTATGATGCCTATCGCGACACCGTGTGGACGAACATTCGCAACTTTGGAACAACAACTGCCTACAGCCATAATGTCGGCGGAACTTACAAACTGCCTTTTGATAAATTGCCATTGGTAGATTTTGTAAATGCCGATGTTGCATATGCTGGAACATTCAGATGGGATAGAGCACCATTTACTCAAGACACATTGGGTAATACGATTCAAAATAGCAGACAGCTTACATTCAACGTTCAGGGAAATCTTGAGACGCTATATAACAAGTCGCCAAAGCTCAAAGAAATCAATCAGGGTAAAAAGCCTAAAGACAATAAAAAAGGTAAGACTGACAACACCAAGAAAGATGGATTTGGTAATGATCCAGAAAAGGATAAAAAAGAAAAGACAGAACCCTTCAATCCACTGGATGCCACATTAAGATTTTTGATGATGGTAAGAAATGTCAGTGGAACATACTCACGCAATGAAGGGATATTATTGCCTGGATATAATCGAAGGACCAATGTTGTAGGGTTTGATCAGGACTTTGAAGGGCCTGGAGTCGACTTCTTGTTGGGAGGTCAAAACACGGATGTGTGGGGCAATCCCAATGGAGGTAATGTTGCTTTGGATATCGCTAATTCCGGATGGCTTGTTCAACAACCTTTCCTAAACAATCAGTATTCAGAAACATATACAGAGACTTGGAATTATAAAATCAATCTCGAACCCATTAAGTATTTAAAAGTCGAAATTACAGGAACGCGCACTGAAGGTAGAAATAGCAATGCATTCTTCAGATTTGATCCTAACAACAATGAATTTGTCTTCCAATCTCCGATGGAAACTGGAAACTTTAGTGCAAGCGTTAATACTTGGTCCACCGCGTTTGTAAGAGACGAAGCAGACAATGGATGGACAAGCAGCACTTTTGAAACATTACTACAAAATAGAATACAAGCCTCCGAAGCTTGGAATGCTGCAACATATCAGCTTGACGAAGCCAATCCGAATGGATATTATCCAGGTTGGGGCAGCACAAACGTGAGTGTGGTAATTCCTGCATTCATTGCCGCATACACTGGCAAGCCTGTTTCAGAAGTTTCACTCGACCCATTCCAAACACGTGCTCAGCCCAACTGGCGTGTTACCTATGATGGTTTGACGAAACTAGCTGGCGTGAAAAAATATTTCAAGCAATTCAACATCTCCCATCAATATCGCTCTACGTTGAACACCAATTACGTGCGCAATCTGAATTATACAGAGAACGAAAATGGCTTACCGAACGCTATCGATGCAAGTGAGCAAGGTAATTTCATTCCACGCAATCAAATCAACACTGTTACGATTCAAGAAAACCTATCGCCGCTGATTGGTTTTGATATGACCATCAAAACCGCTAAAAGCAACGATCCTCAGGTGAAAGTTGAGGTGAAAAGAGACCGAACAATAGCCCTTGGTTTGAGTAACCTTCAGATTACCGAAACGAAGAGCAACAGCCTTGTACTTGGAGTGGGCTATAAACTCACAGAAGTAAGAAACTTGTTTGGAAGAAAGCGTAGCAATTTGCCGTTCAAAACCCCAAAGAATACAAGTATCAATTTGAGAGCGGATTTAACCATTCGCGACAACGTTACCTTGATTCGAAAAATTGAAGAACGTCAAAACCAGCCTACCGCTGGTCAAAGACTATTCAGCATCAAGTCAAGTATCGACTATGTCGTAAATGATAAGTTGAATGTTCGATTCTTCTACGATCATCAGATCAACCAGCCGAAGATCTCAACCTCCTTCCCTACTTCGAATATCAATGCGGGTATAGCATTGCGATTCACGTTGAACTCGTAAAACGAAGAACAAGGGAGCTAGGACCAAGGAACAAGGGAACGAGTAAATTCGAAATTCCGAATTCAGAATTCCGAATTCAGAATTCCGAATTCAGAATTGAGAATTGAGAATTACTGCGCGAAGATGCTGCGGCTATCTACGAGGGTGGCGGCGGGGTTGATGACCATCACGGGAATTTGTGCTTCGTTTGTAATGATCTTCTGTTCGCTATCCATACCGAAAGCGTGTATCAATCGCTCCTCTGCAGTATTCATAATGCAAATCATGTCGATACCTTCAGATGCGGCATATTCTAGGAGGTCTGATACAAACCCACCACTTCCAGCTTCTGTAATAACGGTTTTGTATTTTATGTCTTTACTCTCCAAAAATCCCTCTGCATAAGAGATATTTCTCTTTAAGAAGTTGAGTAAATATTCGTCTGTTTCCTTTGGTGAAATGAGATGAACTTCCGACTTGAAACGCTCTGCAACGTCGCCCGCTATTTTCAATTTTTGCTTCGTTTCTTTATGCAAATCTAAAGGCAGCATTAGTTTTGAAACCTTTGCGCTAAACTTAGTTCCTTCTTGAACGATGATCATGGGCACCTTACTTTCGGTAATGATTCGAAGAGCGTTGCTACCCACGATGAATTGCATGCCACGCATACCGTGCGTACCCATAATTACCAATTCCGCATTTTCTTCGTGCGCTACATTGGGTATATCATCAAAAATATTTCCCACTCTCACAATTACCCCAAGCGGATTACCTGATTTATCAGGGTTAGCAGCCGCAATTTTCTCCAATTTCAAGCGAGCGTCCTCTACACCGTCCTGATTTTTTACAATATGTAAAAGGAAAATATTTCCACCTGCATGTTTCGCCAAATCAAGGGCATATCTTACCGCTGAATCTCCGACACTTGTAAAATCGGTAGGTACTATGATTTTTTTCATACTTTAGTTTGCAATTGCGTTATTCCTGACAATGATACAAAATATGATAACCCCGCGCAAATTCTATGATCGGGTTTTAAACGAGATATGCGATAGACTGATGAAAGAAATTTCACCAGCTTATACGTATCATAGCCTCCGCCACACCTTGGATGTTGTAGAAATGACTATAGAAATTGGGAAAGCGGAAAAAATAGACGACCAACATCTCGATATATTAAAAATTGCCGCTCTCTTTCATGACACGGGCTATTTCACGACAAGAAAAAATCACGAAGAAGAAAGTGTAAATATCTTTATTGGTTACGCAAATGAACATGGGCTAAGTGAAGAAGCTGTGAAAATAATTACTGGCTGTATTCTTGCTACCAAGATTCCACAAAACCCTCAGAATTTATTTGAAATGGTAGTGTGCGATGCCGACCTTGATTACCTAGGAAGAGAAGACTTTATAGAGATTGGTGAAACCCTTTACACAGAGTTAACAAATTGTGGAGAGCTCACTGATCGTGATGCTTGGAATCATTTGCAATACAATTTTCTCTCTAACCTTCGCTTTCATACTCACTATTCGCAAACCCGTCGTCAGCCTCAACTTGAGCAGAATTTACTTACTATTAAACGCCTTATCTCCATCTGAAATAGCCGTACTCATGAACCCTAGATTACTAATTGTATTTTTAACAATAAGTCTTTATTCAAATCTCTACATCGCACAGTCTATAAAGTTTGATGCTTTTGTGCCGGCAATTGGAGAAATTTCAAAGTCGCAGATCAACTCGGCTGCAGTGAATAGTTTGGGTGAAGTTTATCTCTGTGATTTGGAGGACCCACAAATTCGCGTTTTCAATCAAGACGGTGGCCTAAAAAATCAGTTGAAATCCATCAATGTTAGCGGTATTGATATTGCGTTAAAATCTCCTGTGCTTATCCACGTAGACTTTAAAGATCGGCTCATTATTTATGACGATGTTCTGTATAAAATATTCGTTCAAGACCCCAGCGGCGCCAATTTTAGTTTTGGTGAAAAGGGCGGAAGTCGCGGCCGCATAGACAAGATCACAGAAATCGCAAGTGATAAGGAGGGTTACATTTACGTATTACATAAAGACAGAAAAGAAATTGATGTATATGATCCCCGCGGGCGTTATCTCACTTGGATAGGACCTTCGAATGTTGGATTCGCTTCCCCAATTAGTATTTCAGTAAATGGCAATAATGAACTGTGCGTATTAGATGCTGAGGATGCCACAGTAGTGATGTTTCACAATACCGGGAAAATTACCAATACCTGCCGCTCCCTTGCAAAAAAAGTAGGGGTAAAACTCACAAAACCCACCAATATCACTACAGGCAATAATCAGGATTTTTTTATAATGGATGCCGAAACCGGTTCTATAATACAATTCACCCGTCTTGGTGATTTACGCGGACAAATTGGATCGAAAGGCCCAAGCATGGCCGGAGTAATGATTGCACCAACAATGGTATCCTCTGGCAAAGGAGTAAAAAACCACCTCGTAGTAGTAGATAACCCTGGTAAACGACATCAAAAATTCACCTATACCACCGACTTAGAAAAGCCTTTTTCATTTCAAAAAAGATATAAAGTAAATCCTCTCAAAACGAGCAGAAAAGACATTGCTCTTTATGCCTCGGGAAGAAATAAAAACCGATACATTATTGAGGAAAAAAACAAAGAAAATGTTTTCGCCTATCGCGATACTAGTTCAAAAGCAAACCTAATTATAAAGACAAAAGTCAATCAACCTAGTGATTTGGTAGTTGATGGTGAAGGCAATATACTTGTGGCCGATCGCAAGAACAATGAAATATCTGTATTCGATAGCACGGGCATTTTTCTGAAAAAGTTAAACTCTGATATTCCAGAAAAAATAAAAGAGTTGTCTTCCCTTTCCATTCAAAGTAATGGAAGTATACTCGTACTTGACCAAGCATCCGCCAACTTGCACCGATATTCTAAAAATGGTGTATATGATAAATTGCTCCTGACAAAGTCAAAAACAGCACTGTTATCACCCCGTACCGTAAGGGTAGATAGCAAAGACAATATCTATATCTGGGATGACAAACTCAACGCAATTCTAAAAGTCTCCCCTTCTGGATGGCCTATCGCCGTAAGACAATTGAAGGTAAGAAGTGACAAGTCAGAAAAAGAAGGAAGTATTGCCGACTTCTATATCGACCCCTTGGATCATCTGTGCATTTTCAATGCTAGCACCTATCAATTCGAAATGTGGCAATGGCAGGATGAGCCTGTTTTAAAATTCTCCTTCGGACGCGATGAATCTGATGCACTCGGCATGTCAAATATTGTTCGCCTCCATTTCGACAACGCCCAATTCATACTATATGCCACCAACTCCAAAGGCGTTACAAAGGCCTTTCAGCTGTCCCTTCAACCACCCAAACCAAAGGCATCTTATTTCTTTGATGCAGATGCTAAAGGCCTTATCGTCGAAATAGAAAAAGATGCATCCAACGCCGTTATTGGTCATGCCCTCATGACTAATGGGGTTCTAAAAAGTGACAGCGTTGCTGCACGTACAAGCAACACCAGACTCATATTGAATACCGATAAATCGAAATACCCGGTTCTTAGAAATTATCAATTAGTAAGCATTAGTCCGACAGATATATCCGAGCCTGCCGAGGGTTTCGAGGATTACTATACATATGGAACTCGACTTCTAGAAATTGGAAAGTATGAAAGCGGATTTGAAGCACTGCAGCAAGCAGGTCAAAAAATGCGCTGCAGTGAAGGCATGAAAATTCTGATGGGACAAAAGCTGGCCGAGTCTTGTGTACTCATGGCAAAGCGAGGTGACGTAGCCAAATCATTACCAATGATTCGCTACGCCTATGAACTTTCCCCAGCAAGTTCTGATGTTCAAATAGCATATAGTGCCGTCTATTCAAGTTATTTCATGCAACTCGCAGATCGCAATGACTTTGGATCTATAATTACCGAAACCGAACGTTTGCTCGGTAGTTCCAATACTAAAGAAATTCTTTTAAGAGCGGTGGATAGTTTGAGCATATCATTGGCTAATTTACCCAACGAAAAAGCCATCAATAATGCGATTTTGCTACAGAAAAAACTTATAGAATGGGATGAAAACAACCCTAAATACTATGGTTCCCTCTCCTACTCTCACTTCAATATGTTTAAGTTTAAAAAGAATACGGGAGTACCTGAATTCGAACTTATCAGTGTACTGAAAGAGGCTGATAAAAATGGACAAATAGCAGTGAGTGGCTTGAAGAAAAAACAACAGCCACACTTCGATGTGCAATTGCTCCATCTTCAAGTAATGAATGCGTTGGGCAAATATGAAGATGTAGAAAAAACTGTTCAGCAGGAATTGGCGAGCAATTCATTCGCTATGAATAATGGGATTACTGCCCAATATCGCGCATGCCTTGCCGACGCTTTCGAAAATCAAAACAAGTATGATGAAGCAGCCTTAGAATACAAGCGTATTTTAAATAATGACCCGAGCAATTTGAAAATCAAAGAACTTTTGGGAAACGCATACATACGTTCGAATAGCCTCGATGAAGCAAGAACTATTTATTTAGAACTTCTTGCAGCCGATCGTTTCAATGCTAGTTACACCGCACAACTAGGTAGAATAGAATTGATTCGAAAAAATTATGTTGAAGCCTCCTTTCAATTAGAAAAAGCAATCAAACTAGACCCCTCAGAACGCTCCTATTATGGGCCGCTCGGCGAAGCTTTTGAAGGGGCTAACAATCTGCAAAAAGCATTGGATAGTTATAAGACAGCGGTACCATATGAAGAAGCAAAGTACACAGCGGCAAAGAATAAATTCATTTCAGAAAAAGTCATTCAAGAGCAACTTGCTACTTTGAAAAAATATTTGATGAGTGTGGCTCGCCTCAGCGAACAGCTCGGAAAATTCGATGAAGCCATTGCATTTTACAAAAAACTCATTCAAGTAGATATGAGCAATGCCGAGGCGTATTATGGATTGGGACGTTGTAATTTGAATGCTGGATTTATCTATGATGCAGCAAATGCCTTTTATTCTGCTTGTAGAATAGAACCTGCCAACGAAACGTACACAGCAGCCTACAGCAATGCCTTGAAGATGCGTGACAAGTTATCCGACAATACCCAGCCCATCGATATTCTCGAGGTGCGTGTCCCGGATATTTATCCTTCCTTGTACCGCAATTATAGTGATATCAAGTTACTTCCCGTTGGTGAAATCATTGTAGCAAACAATAGCAGCAGTCCTATCACACCACAGTCGATTACCATTCAAGTGGCGGGACTCATGGATACACCGACCAGCATCACGCCCTCTGTGCTCGTGGGTTATTCCAACTCGAGCATACCGATATCGGCCATTTTCAACGAAAGTATTCTCACTTATATCGTTGATGAAAAGAAACAGCTAGAAATAGAGATTACATATAAAGTTGGCAACGCTACGAAGTCGTCCAAAAAGATTGTGCCATTTACGCTGAAAGGACGCAATTCGATTTCTTGGAATGACAAGCGAAGATTAGCGGCATTTGTAGCCAGTAATGTAGAATCCTTTATCGACCTAAATCGCCAGCTCGACCAAGTATTTGCGGAGGAACAGACATACGGCATTAATAAAAATTTACTCAAAGCCATACAGCTTTATGCCACATTGCAATTGAATAAAATCATCTATAGCCCAGACCCAACATTAAATTTTGCAACAGTATCCACGAATACAGACATTCAAGACTTTCTTCAATATCCAGCCGAGACGATGAAGCGCAAGAGTGGCGACTGCGATGATTTGGTAGCCCTATTTTGTTCTTTATTGGAAAACTCAGGGATATCTACGGCCTATATCGACGTGTCTGGTCACGTGTTTCTGGCATTTGATTCACGCCTCAGACCAGAAGAACTCGTAAAAGCTGGACTTACATCATCGGATGTAATCATCGAAAACAATACTGTTTGGATCCCTTTGGAAACTACAATGATTGGCAATGAAGAATTCATGACCGCTTGGAAAACGGGAGCAGAGCGCTATTACAATGAGTTGATACAAGGTAACTTCCCGGAAGTAGTGTCACTCTTTGAGGCAAGAAGTGTTTATGTACCTTCAAGTTATGTTCCTCAAGGATTTGAAGCTGAATTGCCTTCGAAAGAAAGTTTGTTATCAAAATACAATAGTCAAATTTCAAAACTCTTAGTCAAGATTAAGCGCGGAGTGATCACTGAATTGGAAAATCGATATGTGGCTGAACCGAATAACGTATTCGTGAAAAATAAATACGGAACATTACTTGCCCAAACGGGAGATCTTGAGGCAGCCCAAAAAGTATATATGGAAGCTTTAGAATTGAGTCCCTCCAACGGCGTAACTCTTAATAACCTCGGCAATCTTTATTACTTAAAAGGCGACGGCACCAAAGCCCTTGAGTATTACCAACAGGCCGCTGCCATTGACCCCGAGGATGCTGAAATTCAAATTAATATCTGCAAATCACACTTGATTTCAGGAAATAAAGCCGAAGCCAAAAAATCTTTTGCTAAAGCATTGGAAATTAATCCTAAATTAGCCAATAGCTATCTAACACTTCAAAGCCAACTCAAATGAGAACAATTGCATTCATTTTCTTAATGACATTATCATTAATGTCATTCGCTCAAAGCACTACAGCAGCTTTGGGAAAAATCATTTATTACGAAGGGAAAGTTGAACTGGGCAAAGACAATAAGTGGACAGCTGCAAAGCTCCAAACGGAAGTAAGCGCAGAGCAGAATATTCGCACTGTTGCGAATGCAATGGTTGAAATTGCATGGAATAATGGCACAAAAAGCGTTGTAGGTGCAAACTCCAACCTCAATGTAGGCGAACTTCATAAAGCCTCACAAAGCAAGGCTAAGGCTGAAACGGAAGGTGTATTCACAGGCTTCAAAGCAAAGGTGAATACTAAAGCTGTGGCCAAGCGCAGCGAAGAAGGGGGCATTCGTCGTGATAAAGTAGAAGCTGATACTTCAGATCGCGACAAAGAAGTTGTTTACTGGAAAGAAGACCGTGAAATTTCGTTTGAAGAAGCTTATTCATTTTATGACAATAAAGAATATGCAAAAGCGATTGGCGCGCTTCAAGCTTTCTTGATGCAAAAACCAAAAGATGAGATGGCATCATTCGCAATGTTTGCCCTTGGACACTCCTACATCATGTCCAATAATAACATCAAAGCAAAAGAAGTATTCAGCAATTTTGTGGCGATGTACCCTCAAGATCCAATGAAAGCTGACGCTGAAAAAGTGTTGGCTAAATTGTAATTGGTGTGCGCATAAAGAATATCCTTCGCCGCTTTGCGGGACTTATTATTCTTTCCATCTTTTGTGTGGGTGTCACAGAAGGGTTGGTGTTTTTTTCCGACCGTTTGGTGCGTTCCCCTTTGCGCGGCTTGGAAAATCAAATCACGGACCTTGCATTTCAAGTTAGGGATAAAAATGAGAGTCATCAAAAAGTGACCTGTGACGACATTGTCATCATCGACATTGACGACGCGAGCATAGAAGCGCTCGGAAGGCCGCAGCTATGGCCTCGCAGCTATGATGCCGCGGCGATTAACTATGTAGCTTCTGGAAATCCAAAGAGCATCGGCATCGACTATCTCTACACCGAAAATGATGCACTGCCAGAAGTCTATCGCAGGAAGCTCTATCAGAAAGGATTTGAAAACTCAAGAGATATTCTCAACGCGCTTAGTTCGGATGCCGAACTAGCGCAAGCCATTTTCGATTCGCGCAAAACATACCTCAGCATTTTCGACGACGACTCGAAATATGAAGTGATGATGGACACCAATGCACTCGGCTATCTTCGTTTTATAAAGGGAAATAATGATAGTGTATTCTGGCCTCCTCTGTTAAGTCATCCTATAATTCCCATTGCCGATTTTGCGGCCACGGCCAAAGCCAACGGCACCATCTCGATGCCTACAGAACTCGATGGTACCGTGCGTGATTATTACCTGCTACATGAAGTCCCGTTGGTGTTTGATACACCCATGTATATCGCTAATTTCCCTTTTTACATCTACCTCGATGACATAGGCGTATCGGAAGAAGATGTGGTAGTAAAAGGTAGTACGTTGCAGATTGGAGACAAGGCCACCATCCCACTTGATGAAGAAGGAAGATTCAAAATCAACTGGACGGGCAAACAAGATAAAATTCGATACATCAGTTTTTTCAAAGTCATCGACGGCCGCGTACCCGCCGAATTTTTTGAAAATAAATATGTCTTCTTCGGCACCAGCGCCTCTGGAATGCAAGACTTAAAGACCGTTCCGAGCAGTGATCAAAAAATGCCCGGAGTAGAAGTACACGCCATCGCATTTCTCAATATGATGAATCAATCGTTCATCAAAAACATTCGTGAAGCCGAGATGCTCCCGTATCTCTTGCTCATTTCTTTTTTGTTGACAATGATTTTTTTCACGCTAAAACCAATCATTGGCTTCATCACCTCGCTGGTGTTGGTGATAGTAGAACTCTTTGCATTCGTATTATACATTCTTCCAAAATATGAAGTTATATTTCCGATAGTAAGCGTCATGCTCCTCACCTTGTTGAGCTATATCCTTACATCGCTTTATATTTATTTGATTAGAGAAAAGAAAAGCCGAAGATTAAAATTTGCTTTTGGTACGTATGTTTCTCCCGATGTGGTAGAACAAATTGCGCGCGACTCCTCCTCTCTTCAGTTAGGTGGTGAAAAGAAAGAGTTGACAGTTCTATTCTCCGATATCCGCGGTTTTACTTCTTATTCAGAAAAATTAGACCCACAAGAAATTGTAGCGATGCTCAATGATTATTTGAGCAGAATGTCGGAAGCTATTCTTGCGCACAAGGGCACCATTGATAAATTCATCGGCGACGCTATTATGGCCATATTCGGAGCACCCATTTTTCAGAAAGATCATGCGAAAAGAGCGTGTCAAGTAGCGCTAGAAATGAATCGTGTATTGGAAGAATTCAACAATGCGCGAGCCGCTCGTGGTGATGAAAAACTTCAAATAGGAATTGGTATTAATACGGGTGAAATGACCGTTGGTAATATTGGTTCGCAAAAAAGATTTGACTACACCGTGATTGGCGACGCTGTGAATCTCGGTTCGCGTTTGGAGTCGCTCACAAAATTCTTTGGAGTAAGCGTGCTTGTATCGGAAACAACGAAAGAAGCTGCGGGAGAAAATTCGTTTTTATTTCGACAGCTCCCCTCTGTGGTGGTAAAGGGAAAAGAGAAACCTGTATTGATTTATGAATTGATTGATAGTTATAGCAAACTCAGCGAATACAGCGAATACTTGCAGCTTTGGATCGAGGCGCTCGCGGCTTACAACAACAAGGAGTTCGAACAATCGAAGTCACTCTTTAGTGCATGTGCCTTGTTGCGCGAAAACGATCTCGTCGCCGACTATTACATCCGCATGTGTGAGGAGTGTATTGAGGACATCAATAATTTTAGTACGACGATAAAGTTGGAGAGCAAGTAGGGCGAGGGGCGAATGAGAGGGGCGAGGGGCGAATGAGTAGGAAATAGGGAATAGGGAATTTGGAGATTGGAATTTGGAGATTGGAGATTGGAGATTGGAATTTAGAACTTGGAATTATGAATTGTGAATTTTGAATTCCGAATTCAGAATGGTGAATTCAGAATGGTGAATTCAGAATTGAGACTTGTGCCGCTTGCGGACTCCGTAGGAGTCTAATGTTTGTAAGATCATGAAGCGCTGACGCTCTCCCCGACTCCGTAGGAGTCGCACAGAAAGGGGGCTGGTGCTGACTTTATGTGAGACAGTGATGAAATGAGTATGTTTTGGATTACAGTAATGTAGACACAAGTTCAGCAAACAAAACAAATCTTGTCTCTCTTCGCTAAATGATAGACTTTATATATACCGTCTAAACTTTACGGTGTCATGAAATGTATGTGGGAGTAATTGCGAAATTTTTCTTTCGATTTGGATTAAATGTTAAATTTTAGGGTAATTGTTTTTTGAAGAAAAAAATAATTAAATTTGGTCTATCCTTAATCAAAAAAGTTAATCAAATGAAAACTCGACAACACTCGACAACACTCGACAACACTCGACAACACTCGACAACACTCGACAACACTCGACTAACGTCAATTGCTAAAGCAGCACTTTCAAAACTTTACGTACTTCTGACGATGAGTGCCTTGATGCTAAATTCTATCAATCTTCTAGCTCAGGCAGACTCCATTCCTACCTATTCTTCTTTTGGGATTTTTGATAAAGTAACCGATAGATTCGGACAAGATTTATCATGGTCGGATTTGAAAATCAATCCCTCTACTTCTTCTTCTCGCTTTATTCTTAATAAAGGAGTTTTTGAAATCCATTTTTATCCCGGATCAGGCCTTGAACTTGCAAGCGATCCAACACATATTAATAGAAGGGCTGTAATAGACGAGCTTTTTAATGTAGCGAATACTATATGGGGCGGGCAGATGAGCAATGATAAAGTCATTGTACGTTTTCTACCTATGCCTCAAAGTATTGCCTACGGACAAGACTATCCTCTTTTGGCCAGTTCATACTATATAGTTCCAAAATTCACAGCAAACTTCAGTGAGGCCAGTGATTGCGTCATTGCTCAGTATATTCAATCATCGGAAAACCCTTATCAAACTTTAGGTGATTTCAATACCAAATTGCAAATAGCTTCAAATGATCTGCAGTTTTCACATTTGGATTTCTATTGCAACCTGAGTAATTATAACATTAATACAAATCTTCAAACGGCTACGATTGCCTCCAACCAAATAGATTTATATTCTGTTGCATTAAGAAAACTATTAGTAGGTCTCGGTGTGAATAGTTTATTAAATCAAACCGGCCAAAGTATTTCTGCCAATGCACATCAATTTTCAAGATGGGATACACAACTTCAATTCCAAAATCAACCTTTGATTGCATTTAATAGTACACAGAAAAAATATCTTCCCGCTGCGCTTAATTCATGGCTATCAAACTTGCCATCGCCCACAAGTAATTGCGGCGCATTCTATGCATGCGCACAAAGCCCATATTTTACGAATTCAACCAGAGTATTGGCAATGTCGCACTGCTACAAGCAAGGACTTGAATTAAATTATTTAAATGACGCTTGCTCCCCTGATCCAGTGGTATTGAATAGAAGTTGGATGAGCGGAACGGTGAGAAGAAAATTATCATCTACAGACCTTTCAGTTCTTCAATCGTTGGGATATTCGCTCAATGGTTGTTTCGGCAGCACAGCCAATAACAATGATTTCTGCGCGCAGGTATCTGGTGGTAGTAAATTTACACGTTATACTTCTACTACTCCGAATCAAACATTTTTAGGAATAATCGAAGCGAATTCCACCCAAAAAATTTCAGTGAATGCTCTTTTAGTAAGTAATCCTTCCATCACTTCGATTGAATATATTGATCACATCGGAGGGCCCTCCGTTTTTAGTTTAAATGGAGATTCGATATCTGTTTCAAACTTTAAAAAAGGACGTAATATCTTGAGATTTCTTCTAACGAATAATCAAGGTGATAAAATGAACGCGTTTGCACTCTTAGCTTTGAGAGGTGGAGAGGTCTGTGAAGGAGGAGTTTGTAATTTGGTAACTAACAATGGATTTGAAGAGTTAGCAGGAAATCAGCAATGTGGAATTATAGATGAGCTAGCTCCACCATTAGCCGGTTGGCCTTGGGTGTTTATTGACTGTTGGAGCACATTTAGCGGAAATCCAGATTTACACTCGGAAGACTGCGGTGATGTGCGCTTTGATTACGCAGATGGTGGAGCTCCTTGGGACACCGGCGGAACCGTGCCCTCGGACCCAAATCCAAATAACGACAATGCTCTATTCTTGTTTTCAAGAATTTACGACGGAACTTGGAATGACGGAGCTGCACCCTTCGAAGAGGCCATACAAGGTCCCTTGGTTGAAGCATTAACCCCAGGAGTGACGTATGAAATAAGCTTGAGATATTTTCGGCGCGATGGAGGAAATCCGCACTTGCGTATTTATTTCACCGATGAAGAATCAATAACAGACATCAGCCAAATTATCGACCCAGCAGCCTTAGGCCTTGTAGTGGGACCCGACTTACAAATACAGCCAATTAGCCCTAACGCTTGGCAAACATGGAATGTAACATTTACAGCTCCTGCCAATCAACCAGGACTAAACCGAATTATTATTGCCAATGAAGCCACGTTTCTTAGCTCTAATGATGATGAAACTTTGCTTGGAAAACTTTTCATTGATAACCTCCAAATTCGTCCTATTAACGCTACATTTAATATCCCGCAATCTTTCACTTGTACTGGTAGCACCATTGGTTCTTTGCAAAATTTCGCTTCACCAGCTGGCGGTGTAGTGTCTGGTGCCGGAGTCACTGGGTCTGGACCGTTCACATTTAGTGCTACATCCGCAGGAGTTGGAACACACACACTAACATATACAGTAATAGTAAATGGTTGCACACTGACAGCAACAGATGTCATTACTGTAGGAGAGCTGCCCACAGCCACAGCCACTCCTTCAATTGAGCTTTGTTCTTCTTCTGGCTGCAATAATTCAATCTTGGTAACTACAAATAGCACCAATAATACTATAAGTTGGGTGGGTAATGTGTCTGGCTTTAATCCAACCAACCTTTGTCCTGGAAGCTATACTGCTACCGTAACAAGCCCACAAGGCTGCTCGGTTCAAGTTCCGGTGACTATTAATTTCACAGCTGGACCAAACCTAACGGTTTCAAATACGCAAACCGTTAATATGAACGTTCAAGATTATAATTCGATCACTGTTCAATCTGGTGGCTATCTCTCAATAAATACAACAGGAGCAAATACGGGAACTATAGGATCTATGATTCTTGTTCAAAATGGTGGAAGGCTTAAAATTTCTGCTAATCTAAGGTTTCTGCCTTCTGCGATGATTAGAGTGGAACAAGGTGGGCGTGTTTACATAGAAGGGGGTAGTCTATCTGCTCATTGTCCTAATACCTTTTGGCATGGAATTGAAGTATTAGGAACTCCGAATAACACTCATGACGCGGTTGCGCAGAGCATTACAAATTTCTTCACACAAGATACCGACGGCAACAACGGACAGGGAGGTCTAAGAATTGACAAAGGTGCTATAATTGAGCGCGCCGTAATAGGAGTAAGACTTTTCACTGGGAATTTGAATGCATTTAGCCAAAATGCTACCAGTTCAGGAGGTTACATTTGGGCAAATGAAATGACTTTCAGAAATAATACCCGTGACTTGGTAACTTCAACCCTGAACGCTGAAAATCAAAGCCGACTTTCCAGAGTCACTTTTGAAGTAAACAGCGCCAGTCTAAATACAGCGAGTAACATCGGTCCTAGAGTGTTACTCAATCACACTAGGGGCATTAAGTTCGAGGGATGTACTTGGTCTAATACAAACGTGAATCTTTTAAATGGTAATGCATCGAATATTTTTAATATGACTGGTTTATCATTATTCAGATCTTCGTGCATCGTAACCGAACATATAACACCAACAGTAAAATACCCCAATGCCTTTAATGGTTTCGTTTATGGAATTCAGAATCGAGGACAATGCCCTGACGATATGGTTGTAGAATTCACTGAGTTCAGATGTTATAGAGGGATTTATGCCACGCTATGGGCCGATATAAGTACTGTTCGAAATTGTAGATTTCAAAATCTTAATACCGCACCTTCCATTACTATTGAAATACCTCCAAGCTTTGTAAATGTCAATGGAATCTGGAGTAATTTTACCCAAGA
>JBKCOM010000058.1:0-12503 GCA_046309775.1 Flavobacteriales bacterium | reverse complement strand
GACTCCGGGACAAAAGTCGATCATTCGATACGAGCGAGTAGGAGTGTGGTTGGCCATCATGCCTTGGAACTTTCCATTTTGGCAAGTTTTCCGTTGTGCTATTCCTGCCTTGGCGGCTGGGAATAACCTTATTCTAAAACATGCGTCAAATGTGCAAGCGTGTGCACATCGTATGGAGGCGTTGTTTTATGAGGCAGGATTTGAGACTTTTGAGTTTCAAAATATTGTTGTAGCAGGCAGCGATATGGATACAATCGTTGAGCACCCGTTCATTAAAGGTATATCACTCACTGGTAGTGAAGCTGCGGGCTCGCGGGTAGCTGCTTTGGCCGGCGGACGGATATTACCTGTGATACTAGAACTCGGTGGCAGCAATGCATTCATCGTTACTGAAACAGCGAACATCGATAAAGCAGTGGAGGATCTGATCATCGGACGTTTTCAGAACAACGGTCAAAGCTGTATCGCAGCCAAACGTCTTTTGTTGGATGACAGGATTTATGACGCTTTTTTGGAACAATTGCTCGCACGTGTAGCGGCGCTTTCATGCGGCAATCCGCTAGATGAGCAAACTTTTATAGGACCGTTGGCAAAAGTCGAGTTTAATGATGATTTGTTGGCTCAAGTTTATTCAAGCCTGCAAGAAGGAGCGGACGTGGCTTGTGGTGGAGCTATTTTAAGTGGGGTATTTCAACCGACCATTCTGACAAATATCACTATGGACATGACTTGCATGCGCGAGGAATTGTTCGGCCCAGTATTACCTGTATATCGCTATGCGAATATGGAAGAAGCCATAAGCGTGAGCAATAGCACTGCTTTCGGTTTGGGTGTATCTATTTATGGTCAAGACACCGACTATCTTTTCTCACTTGCATCGCGATTCGATGAAGGTGCGGTGTTTATGAATGCCATTGTAAAGTCGGATCCACGCTTGCCTTTCGGCGGCACCAAGCGCAGCGGACTCGGTCGTGAACTCGGCAAAGCAGGACTGATGGAGTTTGTGAATGTGAAGACGATTGTGAGTGCATAGGCGTATTGACTCAGAAGTAATGCGAAGAAACAACTCTTTGAAGTTTTATTTCTGTACCTTTACCAATATCAGCATGAAACAATGAGACTCTTTATTCAAAATATGGTCAGCATGCGCTGTAAGTTGTTGGTAATTTCAATTTTGAATAATTATGGTCTTTCTTACAGATCGGTGGAGCTTGGGGAGGTGGAACTTCACGATCCCATAAGTGAACAAACCCGCAATAAACTCAAGGCTTCTTTACATTCATCAGGATTAGAATTATTAAGCAGTGAAAAGACAATATTGATAGAAAGAGTGATCAATATAGTTGTTGATATGGTGCATCATACCAAGGATATGCCGAAGGTCAATATCTCGACATTCATTGCTGAGAAAACCAATTTAGACTATCACCGCCTTTCGGACTTGTTTTCGAGGACAAAGGGTGTAACTATAGAGCATTTTATCATTTTACATAAAGTAGAGCGAATAAAAGAGCTTATTATGTATGATGATTTGAATCTATCGGAAATCGCCGATAAGATGCATTATAGCAGTTTGGCCCACATGTCAAAACAATTCAAACAGATCACAGGTCTCACCCCTTCTTTTTTCAAGCACATGGCGAAAAGAACGCGCTCGAATATCGAGGATCTTTGATTTAATTTTATTTTAGAAAAATAAAGATATAAAGAATAAATCTTTGTGTGCAACGCATTCTTTAGAGTGCCCCATCATCTTTGCCTCGTAGATACAATGACGCATCTACATTAGATATATAAAAGATGAGAACACCCGTTAAATTATTCATAGCCACCATGCTCTTAGCAGGAGTGTCGTTTTATGGATGCAAAACTTCTGCGGAGAAAGTGAAGAAAGCAGAAGAAAATGTATCCGATGCCAACGAAGAGTTGGATAAAGAAAATGCCGCTTTAAAAAAGGAAATGGAAGACTATAAAAAAGAACAAGAAGCCTTAATTGCTTCAAATGAGAAGAGCATCACAGAATTCAACATGCGTATTGCTAATGAGAAATCGGAAGCAAAGGCGGATTATGAGAAGAAGATCGCTGAGCTCAATCAAAAGAACTCTGATTTGAAAAAGAAAATGACCGACTTCAACACGAGTAACAGAAGAAGTTGGGAACAATTCAAAGAAGAGTTTGGACGCGACATGAATGATTTGGGCACTGCTCTCAAAGACTTCACAATCAAAGGCGATAAAAAAGAAAATGAAAAATAAATCGCTATCACTATTCCTTAGTGGAATTCAAATATTTATCAATAAAAATAATCATGAAAAGAAATATACGTTATATGCTCTTCTCTTGCCTACTTGTGGCACAGGCCGCGGTGGCTCAAGATGAGGACAGAAGGAATAATCTCGAATTCGGAATTAAAGCTGGAGTAAATATCTCCAATGTTTGGGACGAACGAGGACAAGAATTTACAGCGGATTCTAAAACAGGAATTGTAGGAGGCGCTTTTGTGGGCATTCCAATAGGAATGTGGCTAGGAGTTCAACCAGAAATTTTAATTTCTCAAAAGGGATTTAAGGCTTCGGGATCGCTGTTGGGTTCTCCTTATTCGTTTTCCCGTACAGCGACTTTTATCGACGTTCCTCTTTTGTTACAGCTCAAGCCAGCGAAATTTGTGACTGTCGTTGCTGGTCCCCAGTTTTCTTATTTAGTAGAACAAAAGGACGAATACACATTCGGAACGAATAGTGTTGAGCAAAAAGAAGAATTTGACACAGATAACATTCGCAAGAATATTCTTGGGTTCACCGCAGGGCTAGATTTCTATTATCAGCACTTCATGATTTCAGGAAGAGTCGGGGTTGATTTTCAAACTAACAACGGTGATGGTTCATCACTTACGCCTCGCTATAAGAATCAATGGTTGCAGTTTACTGCGGGGTTCAAGTTATAGTAAAAAGTACAATAAGGTTCAAGAATGGGCTCACTTCGGTGGGCCTTTTTTTTATTTATATAGAATGGAAAGATGGTAAAAAAAAGACTGCCTTTTTGAGGCAGTCCTTAAACCTGTTGGCTTCGCGAATGTGTAACTAACCGTATATTATTTCTACATTCTGTTCGAAGTACGAGAGCGGATTATACTTTCTCCGTCTGATTCTTTTTCAAGATGTTGATTACCTCTTCGCGTTTTTTATTCAAACGGGTTTCTACGCGGCCAAGAAGTTCGTTTTCTTTTCCGGGCTCAAACTTCAGATCTGAATCTGTGAGTTGTGAGTACTTCTGTTTGAGGGCTTTTGATTGCGTCTCCCAGTTGCCTGTGATCTTGAAGATCTCATTGCTGTGTTTCGTTTCCATGATGTGAATGAATTAATGGTAATAGAATTATTACTCATCAAATATCCTCGCCCCCCATCAATAGCTCATTACAACATCAGGTGATTAATTTATACAAAAAGAAAGTCCACGCTGGAAAGGGAATTCGCAATTCTGAATTCTGAATTCACAATTCACAATTCACAATTCCAAATTCCAACCTCCAAATTCTAAACTCTATCTCTTCCTCGTTCTTGTTCCCGTTCTCGTTCTTGTTCCCGTTCTCGTTCTCGTTCTCGTTCTTGTTCTCGTTCCCTCGCCCTAGGAATTATACCCCAACTTCTGCTCCAGGGCTTTCGGCAATTGGGGCAGGCGTGAGCGCTCTACGAGGAAACTAGTGAGCTCGGCGAATTCTTGGAAGATATAATGTTTTAAGGCTGCTTCGCGGAGATAACCTTTGCCGCTACTGCCGCCCGTTCCCACGCGTGTTCCAATCATTCTGTGAACCATGTTCATGTGTCTCCAACGCCATGTGGCGAGCAACTCGTCGATCTCTAAAAGATGATTGATCAGACGATATGGATTTTGAAGAATGGGGTAATCACGATAAAGCATTATAAAGAGTGCGCTGCGGCGGGCTTTATCGCTGAGTTTACGGTCTTCATTGGTGAGGTCGCTGAGGAATAGTTCTTCGAATGCGCGCACATTTTGTTTTTCACCTTCTCCAAGACTTTCGCCATAGACTTCTTTGTAAGTATTCCAAAAGTCCTTGCCATTTTCCCAACCAGTCCAAAATTCTACTTGATTGAAATAAGGCATGCGCTCCAACCAATTATTGACCAAAGAAAGTAGAGGAGTTTTTTTAGCCAAATCATAAATGGCTTGTGAATCTTCGGGCTTGAGCTGCGAAGTAAAATATTCTCTTCCGTGACGATCTTCTACTTTCAAACCGAGCACAGTTTCCAATACTTTGAATTGCATACTCTGAAATCCAGAGGCCGGGCGCAACATATCTCGAAAATCCAAGAAGTCCAGTGGAGTCATTGTTTCGAGTACATCCACTTGATGCACCAATAGGCGCAAAATTTCTACAGTTCTGTTGAGACGACGCACAGCGACTGTCAATTCAGGAGA
Source organism: Flavobacteriales bacterium (assembly GCA_046309775.1). Lineage (GTDB taxonomy): Bacteria > Bacteroidota > Bacteroidia > Flavobacteriales_D > Sanyastnellaceae > JAIXWP01. The sequence goes on along the minus strand of JBKCOM010000058.1, from coordinate 8,065 downwards.
ATTGTCGTTGATGTTTTCTTTCGACATGATCTCATGCACACTGCCCACCTCAAAAAGGATTTGTTTGAACCACAATTCATACGCTTGGTGAATCACGATGAAAAGCATTTCATCATGTGCGTGCTTGTTGAGTTTATCACTCTCAAGGGTTTGAGCGCTAAGGATTTTGTCTAATTGTAGGTAGGAAGAATAATACATACGTCTGGTCTTTGTGGTCGCGAATATAGGTGCTGCTGTTTGCTATCATGAATGATTGAGGTCAGCATTTTAAACAATGCTGATAATTTTAGCAAAAATGAACAAAAAAGACTTGAATTGTTTGTACTTCCGTTTCATCTTTGAACCGATATGCAAGAAGAAGTAATTGAAGTGATTGGTGCCAGGGAGCACAATCTCAAAAATATAGATGTGACCATCCCTCGCAATCAATTGGTGGTGATCACTGGTCTTAGTGGTAGTGGAAAGTCGTCGCTCGCTTTTGATACTATTTATGCCGAAGGGCAGCGCCGATATATTGAAACGTTTAATGCTTATGCGCGCCAGTTTTTGGGCGAAATGGAACGCCCCGATGTCGATAAGATCAATGGTTTGTCGCCGGTGATTTCTATTGAACAAAAGACAGTGAGCCGCAATCCGCGATCCACCGTGGGAACCATTACAGAAATCTACGATTTCTTGCGTTTGTTGTACGCCCGAGCTTCGGATGCATTCAGCTACGTGACCAATGAAAAGATGGTGCGTTATACGGACGAACAAATTGGTCAACTCATTCTCAAAGAATATGATGGTGAAAAAATAGTGATCCTCGCGCCTTTAGTAAAAGGAAGAAAAGGGCATTACCGTGAGTTGTTCGAACAATTGATGAAGCAAGGTTATGTGAGAGCGCGTGTGGATGGTGAAATCGTGGAGTTGGAAAAGGGTTACAAATTGGATCGATATAAAATCCACGATATCGAATTAGTAGTAGATCGATTGCAGGTTGATAAGAAAGATAAACTTCGCATCGCACAGACCATTCAAACGGCCATGAGGCAAGGGAAGGGGAGTTTGATGATTCAGAAGCATGGTAAAAAAGATGTGCGCCATTTCTCTCGTTTTTTGATGTGTCCTACTAGCGGCATTTCTTATCCTGAACCCGAACCCAATTTATTTTCATTCAATTCACCTTATGGCGCTTGTCCCCATTGCAATGGATTGGGCGAAGTGGCAGAAGTGGATATGAAGAAGATTATTCCCGATCCGAAAAAGAGTATTAAAAAAGGAGGCATTGCACCTTTGGGAGAAGCCAAATCCAATTGGGCGATGTCGCAAGTGGAAGCGGTGCTCAAGCACTTTGGTCATGATCTCAATACGGCATTGGAAGACATGGAAGATGAAGTGATTAATACGCTTCTCTATGGTTCAGAAGAAATATTCAATATCGAATCGAGTGCGGGATATTCTTATCCTGCAAAGTATGAGGGCATTATTAACACCATAGAAAAACAAATCGAAGACGATTCTAACCCCGGCTTACGCCGTTGGGCAGAGAGTTTTATGAATAAAATGCCTTGTCCTGAATGTTCGGGTAGTCGCTTGAAGAAGGAGGCATTGTATTTTAGAATTAATAAAAAAAATATCCATGAGCTTGCTGCCATGGATCTACGAGATCTCGCGAAGTGGTTTGACACTGCGGACAAACATCTCAGCGAACGACAAATGGCTATTGCTACCGAGCCTCTCAAAGAAATAAAAAGTCGCCTTGGTTTCTTGATTGATGTAGGTCTTGATTATCTCACCTTGCACCGCAGCGCGCGCACGCTGAGTGGAGGAGAAGCGCAACGGATAAGGCTCGCCACGCAGATTGGATCACAGCTTGTTGGTGTTCTTTATATTCTGGATGAACCTTCTATTGGTCTTCATCAACGCGACAATCATAGACTCATCAATTCTTTAAAAGCATTGAGAGACGGGGGCAACAGCGTGTTGGTCGTGGAGCACGATCGCGACATGATGTTGGAAAGTGATCATTTGATTGATATTGGTCCTGGCGCGGGAGTCCACGGTGGACGAATAGTAGCGCAAGGAAGTCCGAAAGAGCACATGGCCCAAAATAGCGTTACCTCTAAGTATCTTAAAGGTGTTTTGCAAATTGCAGTGCCCAAACAAAGGAGAAAAGGCAATGGAAAAAACATTGTTCTAGAAGGAGCGAACGGCCACAACTTGAAAAATGTGACTCTAACAATTCCTTTAGGAAAATTTATATGCATCACAGGAGTCAGTGGTAGTGGCAAATCTTCGTTGATATCGCATACGTTGTATCCAATACTCAACACGCATTTTTACAATGCAGTGAAGCGACCATTGACATACAAAAAAATCAAAGGACTAGAGCATTTGGATAAAGTCATAGAGATAGATCAAAGTCCTATCGGCCGCACGCCGCGCAGCAATCCGAGCACTTATACTGGAATTTTTACTGATATAAGAGCATTGTTTGCGAATTCACCGGAAGCAAAGATTAGAGGCTATCAACCGGGAAGATTTAGTTTTAATGTAGCAGGCGGCCGTTGTGAAACCTGCAAGGGAGCGGGCTTGCGCACCATTGAAATGAATTTCTTGCCAGATGTTTTTGTACAATGTGAGAGTTGCGGCGGCAAACGATACAATCGCGAAACACTGGAGATACGATATAAAGGAAAGAGCATCGCGGATATTTTGGATATGACCGTAGAACAAGCGGTGGAGTTTTTTGATGCGTTGCCCAAGATTAAGAATGTGGTGCAAACGCTCAAAGACGTTGGTTTAGGTTATATCACTTTAGGACAGCACAGCACCACGCTCAGCGGAGGCGAAGCGCAGCGTGTGAAGTTGAGTACTGAATTAGCGAAGCGCGATACAGGGAATACCATTTATATTTTGGATGAACCCACCACGGGTCTTCATTTTCAGGATGTACAAATGTTGATTGATGTGTTGAATCGCTTGGTGGATCGAGGCAATACCGTTCTCGTTATTGAGCATAATATGGACATGATCAAAGTAGCAGACCACATCATCGATGTTGGTCCTGAGGGGGGAGAAGGAGGCGGACAAATCATCGCCGAAGGAACGCCCGAACAAGTGGTCAAAGTAAAAGCATCACATACTGGAAAGTTTTTGAAGATGGAGTTAGGGTAGGGGGATTAACGAGATTTCTGAGTCCCAAGCGCGCACTGTTGCGTTTTGTTTTTTCCCTCCTTGTCATTTAAAACAAGTTCAACACATTATACTTCACTACATTTGATGGTGTAGCAATACATGTTGTTCTTTTCTTTGATACCATCCAATACATCTACGCTATGAGAATTTTCATTCAACATATGGTGAGTCTTCGGTGCAAGTTGATGGTCAAGTCAGTGCTTGAAAACCTAGGGATAGAATACGTTATGATCGAACTTGGTGAGGTGGAAATCAAGAAGGCACTCACTGAATTTGAAAGAGATCAATTGAAAGCAGCTTTGCATGCTTCGGGGCTCGAACTTATGGATGATAAGAAGGCCATTCTGGTAGAGAAGATAAAGAATGTGATTATTGAAATGATTCATTACGAAGATGAGTTGCCTTACAATAAATTTTCAGAATACCTCAGCGATAAGCTAAAAGTAGATTATAAGATTCTATCTAGTGTTTTCTCTAAGGTTAAGGGCATTACCATTGAACATTATATAGTACTTCATAAAATTGAGAAAGTAAAAGAACTTCTCATTTATGACGAACTTTCTGTCAAAGAAATAGCAATTCTCCTACATTACAGCAGTCCTGCCCATTTGTGCAATCAATTTAAAAAAGTAACAGGCTTGACTCCTACCTTTTTTAAAACAATAAAGGAAAACAAACGAAAACACTTGGAAGACCTTTGAATCACGATAGTTTGTAAATTTATTTTACAACCTTCGGATGATGATTTTATACGAACTTTGCTCTCAAATGATAACACATTAATCCGTATTTATGGAAATTCACAAAGACAATAGAGGAAGTAAACCGTCAGAGGCTTTAGAACTCGAAAAAGGTATCGAGCACATCATTGTTGAGATCGTGGAATATGTTCCGAATGCAGTTGTAAGCAGAACCATCATAAAAAAATCAACAGGAAATGTAACAGCGATGTCAATTAGCGAGGGTGAGGAGCTTTCGGAGAAAATAGTACCATTTGATAATTTTATTCAAGTGATTGACGGAGAGGCAGACTTGACTATTGGAAATAAAAAATATCAGTTGAAGGTTGGCATGGGCATCACCATACCGGCACATTCGATGCAACGTTTTTATGCGAATCAAAAGTTCAAAATCATTTCTACTATAATAAAAAGTGGTTATGAAGATGTCTGAGAGAATTACGATTCTATAAGGAGAGGTTGCCAAATTTGGCAACCTTTTTTTTTCGAATTTTATAAAGAAATACACTATTCGTGTAATTCAATCTCTATTGGATTTATTCAGTTTTGTCATATAACAATTTAGTTATACAAAACACAAGTCAAAATGATAACAGATCCAAAAGATAAAAAAGGCAAGACTCCAAAAAGCCTTGACATACATAAGAAGAAAGAGGAAGAAAAGAAAAAACCTCAAAATCCACCCAGATTAAAAAATGACAAAAAGCATTCTGTGGGGGATGATAATGAGAAAATGAAAGAAACGGAGGTGACTGCCGATCCTGAAAATGTTAAGAGGAGCAACATCCAAGAAAAGACTACAAATACAGACAATCATATTACCAACAAACATCACGGAGAGCAGGCAAACAGTAATGTCTAAAAGAAGTGATTTAAAAAGAATACATGAAAAAGTTAATCGTTTTATTATTGGCGCTGCTATTAGCATCGCTAACGTATACCCAAGCCGATACAACAGCTAAAAAAACCAATCCAATTCAAGTAGCTCCAAGCCATCCAGATGGGTATCTCTATCAAAACGCCAAGCTACATCTTTGTAAGAATGGAAATGTAACGGTCATGAACAATGATATCACTCTAGCCAATGGTATGATCATTATGCAAAGTGGCTACTACATGAGAAAAGATGGTGTTCGCACGGCTTTAAAAGAAGGTGACCATATTGATTACAATGGGAAGCTTACCAATTCAAATAAGGATAAAATAAATCAGAAAAATGAAAAAAAGGTAATTCCAGATGGTTATTATTTTACTAAAGGAAAACTAATGTTAGTCAATAAGGGAAAGATGACTGAAGCTCCGCTTGATGTAGTATTAAGTAATGGAACCGCTTTAATGAAGAACGGTAGCTATATGAAAAAGGGTGGGAAAAAAATGAAGCTGATGGAAGGAGATCACTTCGACATGAAAGGAAAAATGTCTAATCACAACACTGATAAAAAATGAATGCAAGAAAAAAGACCAATTCATCACAGCGTTAGGAAGGTTACTATGTGAAATACGTCAAGTATCTGCTGATGAATGGTCTTTTTTTATCAAGTTCCTTAGCTAGAACTAAGTCTGTCGTTTTTATTTAAGAAAACATTTTTAATCTAAATCAATATATCATGAGTACAGGAAAAGTAATTTTAGGAGCACTGGCAGGTCTAGCCGTGGGAGCGATAGCAGGAATATTGCTAGCGCCTGAAAAAGGATCGGTAACACGCAAACAAATAGTGGACAAAGGAGATGATTATTTGGATGAAATAAAGTCCAAGTGGAATGATTTTTTGGAGTCACTATCGGATAAAAAGGAGGGCGTGCATAAGGCTGCTGAGGATATGGCAGACCGCGGCAAACTCAAATATGAGCGCGTTGAAAATGGCGTAAAGGAAAAGGCCTCTGATTACAAGCCGGCTTAGATTCATTTCGAATCATCGTTGCGCGAGAAAAAATATAGGTTGTCAAAATGAACAATAATACCACTCCCATAGCATTGCTAATCGAACGAGCAGAAGAATATGCACAAACCAAAGTCGAACTTTTGAGATTAGAAGCAATAGGCACCACTGCCGAAGTTTTGTCTTCACTTGTATCACGCTTGGTCGTTATAATCACATTATCATCTTCACTTCTCATCATCAGTATTGGCAGTGCTTTGTGGATTGGCAAACAACTCGGTGAATGGTATAGTGGTTTTTTTGTCATCGGGGGCCTATATGCTTTACTCGCGCTTATCATTTACACATTTAAAACACAACTCTTGGAGAGACCTGTGAGTAATGGTGTAATTCGAAAACTGAAAAAAGGAATGAATCATGAAAAATGAATTAGAAGCTCTCAGGGACGAGCGCTATGCCCTGCAATTAAAATCCGAATACCAATGGTTTATGTTGCAAGAGCAATTTGACCATACTGTGAATTCAATACGCCCTTCGGTTTTGATAAAATCAGCGTTACTAAGGTCGTTGGAAGCTCCGGTAATCCCAAATGATATCTTGGAGTCTTTAATAGCCTCATTGGCTCGTTTTATAGCTCACAAGACCATAGCAGCGTGGAAAAAGTAGGAAATCTCTTGAGGTCAATGAGTTTATTGAAGGGGAACTCACCAAATATTAAATTCATTCTCTTTCATCTCGTCCGCGATCTCCTTGAAGACGGCATTCGCTTCTTTATTCGAGGATTGCATACGCTGGAGTATTTTGGTATGATGCCCAATTTGTTCTTTATATCCTTTCGCAATAAGCTTGGCACTGAAATATACAATGTTTGAAGACTGCGCGAAAAAATGCAAGATTCGATAGCGAGGGTCTTGTAAGATCATGGCATATTTATATTCCTCTTCGCGCACCTGTTCCTTCAGTAATTCATTGATATAGGCGAGTCTTTCTTCTGATTGCTTTTCCGCAAGGGATTTGTCACTCTGCATCCATTCAAGTTCAATCTTTAGCAAGGTTTGAATGTCCTTGTTTTTATAGGCCACCGTCAACTCTTTCATCCACTCCGTCTTTTTCAGTCTGAGCTCTTCGTTTGTCTCCCCATCAGGATGGAGCAGCTTTACGAGACTCTTATACATCGCTGAAAAACTCTTATCTTTCTCTTGGTCAAATTGAGCTTTCGCAGCTTCCTTTTCGAGTTGTTTCTTAGTTTTCTTTTTCTTTTTGGCTTCCCCCGCATCGTTCAAGGGTTGCGATTGAAAAAAGTCTTCAAAAGTCCCTTCATCTTCGTCACTCTCATCAAGGTCTCCAAAAATATCATCAAAAAGGGCATCCAACTCGGCGTCAGCTTCATCACCCCCTTCCGTGGCTTCTTCTAGCTTTTTTCTTTTTTCTTCATTGATTTGGTATGGGCCGTGCATTAAGTTCTCCTTGACCATATCTACATAAGACATGATGTAATACTCCTTTTGAGCACTCAATTTACTTGAGTTGAAATGGTCTATAATAGCCAAAAGAAAATCAGCCTGCAGCTCGCATAATTCCCCGTAGGTGGGCATTATTTCACGATGAACATCCTGAAGATTTTGCTCCAGCTTTGTCTTCATGGTCTCCTGTTGCTTTTTTACTTGCTCCAGTTTTTTGAGAAGCATATTAAATTTTTTCGCAGACGGCGAGAGCGTCGCATCTTTATTGTTCGATACAATGATCAAGTCATTGTTTCCTTTTTGCTTTTTCATTGGGGCAAAATTATAATGCTGCAAAAAAAATCCCAACCGAATGGTTGGGATTTTTTAATTCTATAAAATCAGAAGGAATTACTCAGCAGTTTCGCTGTTGTTGCCTTCCATTTTGTCTTTCAAATTGGCCAATACATCAAGGTCGCCAAGTGTTGACTTTTCAACTTGTGCATTTACAGCCTTCACAGCAGAAGATGATTCAGCACCGCCTTCCTTCTTAGGACGGGCAGCCTTCTTAGGCGCTTCAGTACCTGCTTCTTCTTCTTTCCAAGTACCAGTGTGAGATACAGAAATCTTGCGCTGATTCTTGTTGAATTCCAACACGATGAAGTCGAGCGTTTCTTCTACCTTAGCAGTAGAACCGTCAGCCTTCTTCAAGTTCTTATTCATACAGAATCCTTCAAGACCATAAGGAAGCGTTACGATAGCGTGGCTACCTTCTTTCTTCACGATAGTACCTTGGTGAGATGAACCTTCTACGAATACTGTT